>JAFXUM010000155.1 GCA_017524965.1 Lentisphaeria bacterium
TGATGGAGGCGAACCCGTCCGGTTTCAAAGGGGACGATCTGCCCGTGGAAAAGGTTCTGTGGGATGAAGTGATGGAGTTCTGCAAAAAGCTGAACGAATCGGGAAAGGCTCCCGCAGGATGGATCTTCACGCTGCCGACCGAAGCGCAGTGGGAGTTCGCCGCGAAGGGCGGAAAGGACAGCAGGGGGTACAAATTCAGCGGCGGCGACGACCTGGAGGACGTGGCGTGGTACAACGACAACTCCGGGGATGTCAGCATGAAGGGCATGAAGCGCGGCCGCGATTATGATATCCTTCGCGGGAAAAACAACCTTCGGCCGCATCCGGTGGGAACGAAAAAGCCGAACGAGCTCGGATTGTACGACATGAATGGAAACGTGAAGGAGATGTGTCTGGATTCGATGGACTTCAATAATACCGGGTATTCCGACGGGGATGTCGCCGTGCCGGAATCGAGGAAGACCCAGAAGAATACATGCGTCATCCGCGATATCGGATTCCTCGGAGGTGCGGAAATGGGATTCAACACCGAACGCACCTACACACACCGGAATGGCGGTGACTTTGACCGGTCCTCCATCTTCGGGTTCCGGCTCGCGCTCGTGCGGGCGCCGGAGAAAACGGACGACGATTCGAACGACGACGATTCGGACGACGGCGATCCGAACGTGATGAAAGTCGAACTGCCCGGCGGCGTCCCGCTCAAACTGGTGAAGGTCGAGGCCGCGGGCGCGAAGTTCGACATGAAGATGCGCGGCGAGAATTCCACCCGTGAATGGTCGTGCCCGGTGCGTTTCAAAAACGATTTCTACATCGGAAAGTACGAGGTGACGCAGGCGCAGTGGACCGCCGTGATGGAGAAGAACCAGTCGTTCACCAGGGGCGACCGCAACCCCGTGGAGATGATCTCCCGCGACGATCCGGCGGCGTTCTGCGCGAAGCTGAACGAGGCGGGGCTTGCCCCGGACGGCTGGATGTTCGCTCTGCCGACCGAAGCCCAGTGGCAGTACGCGGCGTGCGGCGGCGCGAAGAGCAGGGGGTACAGGTACAGCGGAAGCGACGACCCGGACGAGGTGGCGTGGTATTGCGACTGTTTCGACAAGCCCGCGTACAATGGTCCCGGGGATGACGACAAGCTGAAGCAGTACAGGCTCGCCACGCATCCCGTCGGACAGAAGAAGCCGAACGAGCTCGGCCTGTACGATATGAGCGGAAACGTGTGGGAACTGGTCCGGAAAAACATGAATGTGGAGTCCGCCGACGCCTCGAAGGAGGTTTGCGGGGACGTGACCGGAACGGAAAAAGAGAGCATCGTGCCGCGCGGCGGAAGTTTCTCCGCCGGACCGATGCGCGCCCTCGTGTCGTTCAAGGACCTCTACGGCGGCGGCCCTTACGGATACAGCCCCGCGGCGGGATTCCGCGTCGCGCTGGAGAAGAAGACGGCTGTCTCCGCGCCTCCGGCGGATCCGCCGGACGGGGATACATCCGACTGATCGGATTCCCTGCTTGACTTTTCTCCGTTGCGGCGATAAAGTATAAGGTAAAATTGCGTTTTTGAAACACGAGGACTGTTGATGAACGAACGGAAAGACATGTCGGCGAACTCCGGCGAAGCGGCGTCCCCCGCGCGGATCAGGACTGAAAATAGACGCCGGTTCATGCGCCGGCTCCGCACGTGGATTCTCATTGCTGTCGCGGTGATCGTCGCGCTGATGGAACTTGTCTTCGGGAGCGGGGGATTCCGGTCGACCCTGGGGACCATCGGAAAGACCGAGATCAGTATCGCGAATCTGTGCTATGCGGTATCTCCCGACAGGAAGGAGATCGTAGTGTCCTACGAACTCGAAATGCGCGAATACGATTTCTCCAGCAGATACCGGTTCGGCAAATCGGAGTCGTATCGTGTGGAGCCGAGCCGCGTCACGTTCCAACCGGCGGAAACGCGCATCCCGCTGGACCCGATGCCGGACGAGCTCGTGAAGAGTTTCGTCGAGGTCGAGTTCGATCCCGTCAGGGAGTCGTCCATGGTAAGGACGCTTTACCGCTGGCCCGGCGGATTCAGTTCGCAGGGATTGCCGTATTGGGAGGCTCATTCGGTGGGGGACCCGGTCCTGTCCCGCGACATGCTTCGCGAGACCGGATGGCGGCTGCCGGACGGGCTGCACTACCGTATGACCGTTTCCCAGGAAGACGAACCGCTGCTTTCCGAGTGTTTTATCGCCAGGGAAGACCGCATATACGCGTATGTCCTGATGATCCCGTACGGCAGGGAGGGCGACCAATACGTCATGCTTTCCGCAAAGGATGTCTCCGCCGGTCCGGGCGACAAAGGGTTCCGCCCGTTGTTCTCCCGGCAGATCGAACAGGACCATCCCGAGGTGCTGAAGCCGACCTGGGACTGGGGCTTTCATAGCTGCTGCGCGCGGCTCGTGTCGATCCCGCTTGTCGTCTTCGAGGATCTGATCATGTTCCCCAGGATGCTTGTTGTCAGCCTGGTGAGCATCCTGTTCTATCTGGCGGTGGAGGCGTCCAAGTGACAAAACACAGGATGACGCCGCCCGACCATAACAAAAGGAACTTCACGATATGGAAACAAATAACTCCACTGCGAAAGCCGCAGGCGCGATGACGCCGGGGCAGCAGGAAGATTGCGAGCAGGGCGGACGCCGCAAAAAGCACGGATGTCTGTTCTATGTCATATGGCTGTTTCTCGCGTTCTTTGTGCTGACCATGCTGATGGAAATCGTGACCAAGGGGAATGCATACAAGAGAACCTGGGGCGCCATCGGCAAACGCGAGATCGTGATCGCAAACCCGCGTTATGCGCTGTCGCCCGACCGGAAGGAACTCGTGGTGACCTGCGAGCTCCAAACACAGTTTTTCGACTCGGGCGTGAATCCCCTGAGACCGAGCCGTGTTTCGTCCCGGACGACGGAGACGCGCATCCCGCTGGACCCGATGCCGGACTCCGTGGTGAAGAGTTTCGTCGAGGTCAGCACCGATCCCGCCGCCCCGCGTGCCAGGAAGTACACCTGGGGGGCGTGGGACCTTAGCCCGGCGGAGATCGCGGCCGCCGGCGGGGATTCCGAAGCGGCGAAGTCGTGGCTGCCGCGCTTCCAGGAGTTTTCTCTGCTCGGACATAAAAGTCTGTTCGCCATGAGATTCGCGGACCGGGAGAGTATTCCCGACGGACTGAGCTACAGCCTGACGATCCACCCGGATGACGAGCCGCTGCTTTCCGCGCCGTTTGTGTGCCATGAAAAGTTCTCGCACATGCGGGTCCTGTTGATCCCGTACGACCGGGACGGAGATTTCCGTGTCTTGCTGTCCCCGAAGGACGCCTCCGCCAGTCCGGCGTTCCTTCCGGAGATCCGGGGGGAGCATCCCGAGATCCTCACGACGAGCTGGGACCGGGGGTTCACCGGCTTCCTGAAATGCCTGTTCTGGTTCCCGCTCAACACGATCGAGGATATGTTCTGGTTTTCCGCCAATTGGATTCTGTGCCTCTTCATCTTCTTCCGTATATAATGAGGTTATGATGACGCCTTCGCCCGACCGCAACAAAAGGAACTACACGATATGATCGATATTTTCATCTTTATTTTGATCGGCGTGTTTATCGCGATCATCTGTCTTCTGCCCGTGATGCTGCGCTCGAAAGACACAAGCAGGATGACGCCGGGGCAGGCGGAAGAGTACCGGTATCAGAGACGCCGCAAGCTCAAATGGTTCCTCTGGGGCGTCCCCGGCGCGTTTCTAATCCTCGACCTCGTTTTCGGGTGTCCCGGCGTGCGGACGGCATGGACCTGGCTCGGCAGGCGCGAGATGTTCGTGCAGAACCTGGAATACAGGCTGTCCGATGACAAACGCGAGATCGTCATGACCTACGAGCTGTGGACGCTGGATTATGACAACATTGTGCGGCTCGCATACGAATCTCCGGAGGAGATTTATCATCTCTATTTCGACAAATCGGACCGGAAAAGCCCGCCTTCTCCTTCAAAAAACGTTCAGAAGAAGGAGAAACGCATCCCGCTGGACCCGATGTCCGGCGAGGTGGTGAAGTGCTATGTCGAGGTCGTTCCCGATCCCGGTGCGTCTCCGGTCTGCACCAGTGGAGGCTACTATCCGGGGGTGCGCGGCTCCCTCAAGGGCGTGCACGCGCCGGCGTTTTACACGAAGACGCCTTTCCTGATCGGCAACTGCGCCCGGAAAGAGGGGTGGGACCCGTGGGATCCCTCCATCCCGCCGACGGATTCCCCGGACGGTCCGGCGGCCGATATCCCCGACGGCATGGAATACCGGCTGAAGGTGATTCCGCATAATATTGGGACTCTTTCCAAAGGATTCCTCTGCGGATTCGCCGACCGCAGGAAGAGCGAGTCGCCGCGCTATTATGTGCTGATGCTCCCCTATGACCAGTGCGAGGACGGCCGCTATGTGATGCTGTCGCAGAAGGACACGACCATGCCCTGGCCGTTCCTGGACGAGCCGCTTCTCGACCGCGACCGCCGCGCCGTCACCGAGCTGAAAACCGGGGCAAACGTGTTCCTGAAAGCGCTGTGGACTCCGGTCATCCTCGTCCTGGACGTGGCGTGGCTGATCGTGCTGTTCCCGGTCTGGTGCGTGATAAACCTGATAAAGCTTTTTTTGCTGAGCATTGCTTTCATTACGCGTTTCGGATAACAGACAAAAGGAACGATACGATATGGAACCAGTAGAAAACTCCGACGCGAAAGCCGCAGGCGCGATGACGCCGGGGCAACAGGACGGGCGCGAGCACGGCGGACGCCGCGAAAAGCGCGGATGCCTGTTCGGTTGGCTCGTCTTCCTGTTTCTCTATGTGGGCTTTGCGATCTTCGACGCGACGGAACTCAAATTGGATGGTTACCGCGACGGGTGGGTCAACATCGGCAAACATGTGACCGCAGTCGTGAATCCGCACTATGAGCTGTCGCCCGACCGGAAGGAACTCATCGTGACCTATGAGCTCAAAACGCGCAGCGTCCAAGACCAGGCCGTCTTCCGCTTCGACGGGGAGGATAATCCGGGGGCGGGCCGGTCCGCGTTCCGGACGGCTGAGACGCGCATCCCGCTGGATCCTCCGGCGGACGGCCTGAAGAAGCTTTTCGTCGAGGTCGTCGTCGATCCCGACGCCAGACCTTCTTCGAGTGTTTGGACCCACAATGAGAACGGACGGGTGGTCTGTATCCCGTATTTCCAGGGCAATATGGAATCGCTGCCGGACGATCCCGGGGAGAGGAATCCGCCGGATCCGCTTCATGTTCGCCCGGACGGCCCGAACCGGCGTCTGACCCTGCGTCAGGAAGACCTGCCGATCCTTTCCGAAAACCTCATGTTCGTGGCGGGGTCGTTCCTGATCCCGTACGGGCGGGACGGGGAGCGCTATGTCATGATTTCCGCGGATCGGGATATGTTTCCGCCGTTCATCCAGTTTATTCAGAAAGAGCACCCGGAGGTCAATACGGTGAGCTCGGACCGTGGATTTTGGGTCTATTGCATAAAGCTTCTTTCGGTTCCCTGGGGATTCCTTTACGACATGATCACGTTCCCCTTCCTGTGTGCGTTCGGGCTCCTGCTCGGCGGCGGCTGAACGGCGTGCGGAACGCGATTTCCGTCTGTTTTTTGCGAATCCCGCTTGAAAGACGCGCGTTCGCGGTGTATGTTTTGAGGACGAAAACGAATACACCCGTGCGCGCGATTCTTTTTGAGCACGCGCAAAAATGAAAGGCTTCCCCCGTCATGGAACACATCGCGAAAAACATCCTCGAGACCATCGGAAACACCCCGCTCGTGCGGATCAACAGGATGAACACCGGCGCGGCCGAAATCGCCGCGAAAGTCGAGTCGTTCAACCCCGGCTCCAGCAGCAAGGACCGCATCGGCATCGCGATGATCCTGGACGCGGAACGGAAGGGGCTGCTGAAACGCGGCGCGACGATCATCGAACCGACGTCCGGCAACACCGGGATCGGGCTTGCCATCGCCGCCGCCGTGCTCGGGTACAAGCTGATCCTGACCATGCCGGACACCATGAGCATCGAGCGGCGCCGTCTCGCCGCCGCCTACGGCGTGCGGATCGAACTCACGCCCGGCGCCGAGGGCATGGCGGGAGCCATCCGCCGCGCGGAGGAACTTCACGCCGCCACGCCCGGCTCCTTCATCCCGCAGCAGTTCGCGAATCCAGCGAACCCCGCCGCGCACCGCGTGACGGCGGAGGAGATCTGGCGCGACACGGACGGCAAGGTGGACGCGCTGGTGGCGGGCGTCGGCACCGGCGGCACGCTGACCGGGGCGGGACGCGTCCTGCGCGAACACAACCCCGCGCTGAAGATCGTTGCGGTCGAACCCGACACCTCCGCGGTGCTGTCCGGCGGCAAGCCCGGTCCGCACAAACTCCAGGGCATCGGGGCGGGATTCGTCCCCGAGGTCACGGACGCGAAGCTCTTCGACCGCGTGATGCCCGTTTCGGCGGACGACGCCGGGGAGACCGCGCGCCGCTGCGCCCGCGAGGAGGGCATCCTGATCGGCATTTCCGGCGGGGCCGCGCTCTTCGCCGCGCTGAAGCTCGCGCGCGAATCCGAGTTCGCCGGGAAGCGCATCGTGGTGATCCTGCCGGACACCGGCGAACGCTATCTTTCCACCTGGCTCTTTGCGTGACACACGGAGTGTGCCGACTCGTGACGGGCTGCGCTCCGTCACAATGAAACTGAACAAAACATTTTAACCTGGAGATTTCAACATGATCTACGACCATATCGACCGTTTTCCGCTGTACCGTTTCGGGAATGCCGCCGCGCAGGCGTTCGAGTTTCTGAAGACGCTCACGCCGGACACCCCGGACGCCACATACGAGATCGTCGGGCGCGACGTGTACGCGATGGTGCAGTCCTACGAGACCGAGGCGGAACCCTCGCCGATCCTGGAGGCGCACCGGAAGTTCATCGACATCCAGTACTGCATGGCGGGCGCGGAGTACATCGCCGTCGCGCCGCTGGACGAATCCACGGTCAAGACGCCGTACGACGCCGGACGCGACGTGGCGTTCTACCGCGCGCAGAAGATGATGACGCTCTGTGCCATGACGCCGGGGCGGTTCGTGCTGCTCTTCCCCACGGACGAGCATTTCGCGAAGTTCGCCGCGGAAGAGCCGTGCCGCATCAAAAAGGCGGTCGTGAAGCTCCGCGCCGACCTCTTCTGAACTCTTGAACCATTGAAACCTGAATCCTGAATCCGAACCTGTCTGCCGAACTATGGAACGAAACGGAACAGTCGCGGTGATCGCGGGCGCGGGCCCGGCCGGGCTTACCGCCGCGTACGAACTGCTGAAGACGACCGGCGTCACGCCCGTGGTCCTGGAGGAATCCGGGTGCGTCGGCGGCATTTCCCGCACGGTGGAATACCACGGGAACCGCATCGACATCGGCGGACACCGTTTCTTCTCCAAGAACCGCGACGTGACGCGTCTGTGGGAGGAGCTGCTCCCGAACCAGGGCGCGCCCGCCTGCGACGACATCCTGCTGGGGCGCACGCCCCCGCTCACGCCCGGCAATCCCGACCCGGAGAAAACGGACCGCGTGATGCTGGCGCGCCGCCGCATTTCGCGCATCTTCTACCTCGGGGCGTTCTTCGACTATCCGATCAGCATGAAGCCGCGGACGTTCCTGAACATGGGGCTGGTCCGCACCTGCCGCGCCGGATTCGGCTACCTGTGCGCCTGCCTCTTCAAACGCCCGGAACGCTCGCTGGAGGATTTCTACGTGAACCGGTTCGGGCGGCCGCTCTACCGGATGTTCTTCGAGGACTACACGGAGAAGATCTGGGGCGTGCATCCGTCGAAGATCTCGCCGGACTGGGGCGTGCAGCGTGTGAAGGGGCTGTCGCTCTCGAAAGCTGTCTGGACCACCCTGATGAAGCCGTTCCGGCCGCGCGGCGCGAAGGTCGAGACGACACTCATCGAATCGTTCGCGTACCCCAAGAAGGGTCCCGGCCAGTTCTGGGAGACCATGGCGGACCGTATCCGCGAGGCGGGCGGCAGGATCGAACTCAACGCGCGCGTCTGCGGGTTCGAGCTCGACGCCGGCGGCAGGATCCGCGCTGTGCGCTATGAACAGGACGGCGAAACGAAGCGCATCCCGTGCGACTGTTTCTTCTCCTCCATGCCGGTGAAGGACCTCGTACGGGCGCTCCCCGGCGCGCCGGAGGACGTCGTGCGGATCGCCGCCGGGCTGCCGTACCGCGACTTCATCACGGTCGGCGTGCTGGTGCGGAATCTGAAGGTGCGGAACCTTACGAAATACAAAACCGTGAACGGCCTCGTGCCGGACTGCTGGATCTACATCCAGGAACGCAGCGTGCGGCTCGGACGGCTCCAGATATTCAACAACTGGTCGCCGTACATGGTCCGCGACTGGCGCAACACCGTGTGGCTCGGGCTGGAGTATTTCTGTTCCGAGGGCGACGCGATGTGGACCATGCCGGAACGCGATTTCATCGACTTCGCCGTCGGGGAACTCGTCTCCATCGGCCTCATCCGACGCGAAGACGTGCTGGACGCCGTCCGCATTCCGGTCAGAAAGGCGTACCCGGCGTATTTCGGCACGTACGCGGAGTTCGACGCCGTCCGGGCGTACCTCGATTCCATCCCGAACCTCTACTGCATCGGCCGCAACGGACAGCACCGTTACAACAACATGGACCACTCCATGCTCTGCGCCATGGAGGCCGTCCGCGCGCTCCGCGGCGAGATCCCGAAGTCGGCGGTCTGGGAGGTCAATTCCGAACAGGAATACCACGAACAGCAGTCCGCGCAGGAGTGATCAGGTCTCCGGTTCCGCGTCGCCGGGGAGAGCGGATGCTTTGGGGGTGGCGTCAGGTGCAGTGTCAGCGTCGGCGTCCCTGTCGGCGTCGGTGTCGCCGGCGGTGTCAACGTAGGTTTCCTCGGATTCCGGGTATTTCTCCCGGATTGTCTTCCGAAACTCCTGCCACTGGAATCGCTCTATATTTCCGTCCAGTTTCCGGTACAGTTCGTCATCCCGTTTCGATTCGTAGCCGTATTCGCCCGGCAGTTCGACGCGGAAATCGACGCCGCCGGACTGGGCGCTTCTGATGCGGATGTGGAGCAGCGCCCTGCTCAGATAGATCGAATCCTTCCTCAGCGTGTCGATTTCGCGCACGATGTCGAACGCCAGTTCGGGATTGTTGATGATGTATTCGACTCCCATCGAGCCGTCGCCGAACGGTTTGACATGGTAATCCTTGATGTCGTATTGTTCTTTGATCGGGTGGCAGATCGTGTAAAGTGTTTCGGCGATCCTGCAGTTGGTCGGATAAATGTTCTTAAACGATGCGTACAAACCATAATAACAAAAATAGATTCCAAAGGCGATTATGCCGAGAAGAGCGATATTGAAGAGCGTTCCCTTCGAAAGAAGCTTTTTTGCTTTTTTCCCGTTTTCTTTCGTTTCGGCAGCCAATGGGGAATCCTTTCTTACGAATCCAGGTCGGTGTCGCCGGCGGAGGCGGCGAGGAAGGTGGTCGGCATGCCTTCGAGCTGGGCGCTGACGCGTTCGTAGAAGGAACGGCAGTCCTCGACCTTCGGCGGGATGAATCCGAGGAAGACGAGCGAGGCGTGCGAGGAGTAGGCGCGGAAGGCGGTCTCGAAATTCGCCTCCTGCGAGAGGACGAGGTGTTCCGCCTCGATGCGCGAATCGTAGGCGAGCTGCGCGAGCTCCTGTTCCGCCTCGGGACGGTGTTCCGGGTCCGCCAGGCGCAGCAGTCGTATCTTCGTCTTGCGCCATTCGCGGTTGCTGGTCAACAGGTGCGCGAGAATGAGCATGAGGGAGCCGTTCTGGCGTCCGCGCCACCAGATGTCGATGGTGCCGTCGCCCGGCTCCTCCGGGGCGCGTTCGGGGTTGATGAGGACGAGCGTGTTCATGCGGAGCAGCCGGATGGTCTGGAGGTGCCGGAAGAACGCCTCGACGCGGTCGGCGTTGACGGGCCAGCCGGAGAGGACGATGTTCGGCGCGAGCGGCCCGAGCGAATGGGACTGCAGGAAGACGTTCAGCGCCTCGTCGAAATCGGTCTCCTCGGAGGTCGTGACCGCAACGGGGAGGAATATCGTGCCGGATTCCTGCGCGATTTCCCAGAGTTTCGCCTCCTCCTGCCTGCGCTGTTTTTCGGCGGCGGCGGGGTCGGGTCCGGGGTTCAGGAACCGCGCCACGGACATGATGCCGCGTTCGTTGTTCAGCAGCGAGCCGTAGCGGATGAGCGCGAGGTGCTTCTTGTCCGGCCCGGCGAGGATGAGGATCTGCGGACGCCAGTTCTTCGCGTCGGACGGCATGGACGCGAGTCGGATGAGGTCGCGGCGGATGCGTTCGAAGTAGTAGCCGCGGCGGGCGTCGCCGAACGTGCTGGCGAGCGATTTCCGGCGGGCGATGAAGAAGAGCACGCCCACGATGACGAACGCGACGAGGAGCAGTTCGTGGTTGATGAAGAGCGCCACGGCGAAGCAGGCGACCGCCCCGTAGCAGCCGACCGCCCAGTGGAACAGGCGGAATTTCGGGCGGAACGACGGGTTCGCGGCGAAATGCTCCATGGCGGCGGCGATGTTGATGATCGCGTAGGTGAAGAGGGTGAACATGGTCACGAGCTCGGCGACGGCGTTCAGCGCGGCGCCGCCGCTCTGACGGCTGCCCCAGAGCAGGATGCCGACCGAAATGAGCAGCGTCAGGCACATCGCCGGGATCGGGTCGTTGTTCCTGCCGCGGCCCCACGCGAAGAGATTCAGCGAACGGAAGATCCTGTCCGCCGCGAACGCCTGCAGGATGCGCGGCGCGCCGATCAGGGTGCCGAGCGCGCTGGACAGGGTGGCGGCCGCGACGCCCGCGAAAACGAGGAATCCGGTGTGGAAAATGGCGGTCTGCTTGAGCGTGGCGTAGTAGTCCAGCAGTTTCTCGCGCGGCCAGGCGGCGCCGAACAGCAGGATCTCGGTCAGGTAGATCACGAACCCGACGGCGATCGCGATCATCGTGCCGCGCGGGATGGATTTCCGGGGGTCTTCCAGGTCGCCGGACATGTTGACGCCCGCGAGGAATCCGGTCACGGCGGGGAAGAAGATCGCGAACTGCGCGGCGAAGACGAGGACGTTCACCTTCATGCCGCCTTTCGCGTGCAGGTTCGCCTGGAACTGTCCGGCGGTGGGGCCGCAGACCGCCGCGCTGGCGAGGATCACCACGATGGAAACCGCCAGGATCGCCATGATCACGTACTGCGTGCGGATCGCCCAGTTCGCGCCGATGATCGCGATCGTGAACAGAACGAGGAGCGGGATCATGCCCACCCACAGCTGCGCATCCGCGAACGACGGAAACACCTTCACGAAGGCTTCCGTGAAGCCGATCACGTAGAACGGCACGGACAGCGACTGCGACACGTAGTAGGTCAGCCCGATCGACGTCCCGAACCCCGGCCCCAGCGAGCGCGAGATCAGAAAGTACGGGCCGCCGCTCTTCACCGGCGTGTTCGTGGAGATCGCCGAGATGGAGAGGCCCGTGGCGACCGCGATGCTCTCCGCCACGAGCAGGATGCCGAGCGCCCACAGGATGCCGAGTTCCCCCGTGACCGTGCCCAGTCGCATGAACATCACCACGCCGAGGATGGTCAGGATGGACGGCAGGAAGACCCCGCTGAATGTGTTGAAGCTGTATCCTTTTGCGGCAGGTTCCGCCGCCGGTTCGTTCTGTTCCGTTTTCATCGTTTTCACGGTCTTTCTGCTGACGATTGGTTCCGATTCGATGGTTTCCGCTAACTATACCACCTTTTTATCCCGTTTTCAAGCTCGGAACGCATCTTTTTTAATAAAAAACACGCGCGGACGCGACGCCGGACGAACCGGTTTTAATACTCGAAATGGGGCTTTGTGTCCAGGACCTCGGCGTCGAGGACCGCCAGGACGCGCGCGAACGCCTCGCGCACCGCCAGCCGGACCCGGACATGCCGCGGCGCGACTTCGTCCGCCTCGAATCCGGTCGCGTCGATGCCGTGCCGCGCGGCGAGATAGATCGCGCGTTCGCAGTGGAACCGCTGGCTGATGACCGTGATCTCGGTCGCGCCGAAGAGATTGCGGGCGCGGACGACCGAATCCAGCGTGCGGAATCCGGCGTAGTCGGACAGCACGTCCTCCGGCGCCACGCCCTCCGCGATCAGCTCGCGCGCCATGTCGCCCGTCTCGTTGTAGTCCGTGCGGCCGTTGTCGCCCGACACGATGATTTTCCGTATCTTGCCCGCCTTGTAGAGCTCGACCGCCGCGCGGATCCGGTTGAAGAAATAGGTGTTGAGGTACCGCCCGTTGACCAGACGCGACGTCCCCGGCAGCAGGCCGTATTCGCGGACGGGGATGGCCTCGACGTCGCTGTAGACGCGTCCGGCGGCATAGCGTTCGACGCGGCAGTCGGCGGCGAGCAGGACGAGGCTCCCCAGACACGCCATGCCGGCGCAGACCAGCAGAAGCATGCGCAGGATCGTGCGCTTTTTCTTTCGCTCGGGCGTTTTGTCGGATTTGCTGTCGGGATTCATCTGTGCTGTGGAAAAGAAAAGGCCGCAGAGCTTTTTTACGGCGTCTGCGACCTTGATTTTATGTTTTGCTTCCTCGTGTCCGAGCGGAGCCGGACACTACTTCGTCACTGCTTGCAGTGTGTGCGAGCGTAAGCCGCACACTACTACGTCACTGCTTGCAGTGTGTGCGAGCGCAAGCCGCACACTACCGCAGTGGAGGACTTGTCCTCCTTACAGCTTGGAGAAGCTTTCGTTCATCTTCTTTTCGTACTCGACGTCGATCTTGGTGTCGGGGATGGTCTTGCCGTTCTTGACCTTTTCGATCACGACGTCGTCGAGCCACGCCTTGCCCTTGCCTTCGACCATGATGCCGATGCGGTCGCGAATGGCCTGCGCCGGGATGTCGAATTCGCCGGAGTAGCTGGTCCATTCCTTGGCGTCGGTGGCGTCGAAGAGCTGGAGGTCGAGGCAGCGCTGGAATCCGGAGTTTTCGCCGCGGATGCGGATCGTGACCTTGCTGTAGCCTTCGTTCTTGACCTTGCAGGAGACCTTCACGTGCGTGCCTGCCACGTCGCGGATCCAGGTGCCGATGCCGTCCGCGCCGGGAGCCGTCGAGATTTCCTGAACAGAGGGAAGGGCGTTCGCCGGATCAAGGTTTTCGATACGCAGCGAGGCGGGCGCGGAGGCGTAGACTTCGGTGTCGCGGTGGGGGTTGATGCGGATGGGATCCCAGCGGCGGGCTTCCCAGCCGAGCGGACGGTCTTCGCCCATCGTCATGTCGCCGTTTTCGACGGTGACCCAGCGGGCGTCGTACTCCGCCATCTTCTTTTCGACTTCGGCGAGGAGCGGCTGGAATTTCTTCGCGGTCTCGGGCTCGCGCATCTTCAGGTAGGCGTCGAGGTAACGGCAGCCGAAGATCTCGACGGAGTAGCCGGAGATGTGGAGTTCATCGCCGCGGTGCATCAGACCCTTCGAACTGATGAGCTTGCAGTTTTCGATCTTGGACTCGACGTCCTGGATCATCCGGTTGAAGCCGTCGGTCCAGTTCACGTAGCGGCCGAGCTCGCCCACGAGGAGCGGCAGGTCGGCGATCCCGATGTCCGTGCGGACGTCGGTCACGAGCTTGTTCAGCTCGTTGATGTAGTTGCGGTTGCCGGTGTCGGACTCGCCCTGGTGCCACAGCATGGCCTTGACTTCGCCCTGTTCCTGCGCGAATTTGATCTTCTTGATGAGGTTGTCGTAGTTCGGCGCGCGGTCGGTGTTGTCGCGGCCGCCCTTGCTCAGTTCACGCATGGAGCGTCCGCCGCGGGCCGCGTGGATCAGGCCGACCGTCACGTCCGGATGCAGTTTCGCATAGTGCAGCGCGAAGGCTTCGCCCGGGCCGTAGCCGCGTCCGTACGGAGCGACGTTCTTCACCCACTCCATCTTGTCGTTCAGCTCGAGCACCTGCGTCGTGCCGGTCAGGTACTGCGGCAGGACGGGGTAGCCCGCGCCTTCCATGTTGGACTGGCCGGTCAGCAGGAAGATGTGGAATTCCTTCTTGTCGGCGGGGATCTTGACCACGTTGGGATCGAATTTCGATTCGGCGGCGGTCTGGGCGCAGGCGGTCGTGGCGGCCGCCGCGAGGATTGGCATAAGGCCCTTCATCATGCGGAAGAACTTCATGGTGTTGTCTCCTGTTTGGGATGATTTGTGGTATGGGTTGATGGTTTTTGCGTCTGTTTTTCTGCCTGGTGCGAGGAGAGGGAAAACGGCTGTTTTTCCTACTCAAATCAATAATATATCACCTCGCCGGGAAAATAGAATGTATCATTTGTTCGATTTTGTGTAGTATTTGTGTGTACGTGAAGATGCGCGGCGACAGGGCCGGAGACGGGAAAGAAAATATTTGCAAAAGATAAAAAGCGGCAAAAGAGGAGAAATAAATCTCTTTTTATAAGTCTTATAAGACACATAAGTCATATCTTGTTTGTCTTGCCTGCGATTTGTATTTTATGAAGGATGCAGAAAAAGAAAAAAGGATGGCGAATCTCTGCTGAAAAATGCGATTTGCGATTGACGTTGTTCTTTCTTTGAAAATGGCGTGTGCCAGGAATGGAAACAATAAAAGAAAACAAGCAAAATATAATCAAACTATATGACGCTTCTTCTGTATGAAATGCTTTTAACTTTTCTTTCGTTTTCGACACATGCTTTGATGCCGCGGAGGGCATATCTTTTTTTTGCGCCGCCGGAAAGCGGATCCCGTTCCGCGCCGTTGCCGGCGGCCGGTCCGGCGGTGCGGAATCAACGCCTGTTCTGTGCCGTTTCGCCGTCTTCCACGATGACGGGGCGATGACTGAACAAATGCCCGAAAGCATCGAATTTTTTAGATTTTATGTCAATAATCTGCACTATTCTCAAAAAGGACATGTTTTTTGGCAAAAAATACATTTGAAATTCGCCTTTAATCGTGTATAATATACGCGAGAATATATAAATAAAAACGCTCGTGCACACAAATGCGAACACAAAACAAGCTGAAACCGAACTGAAAACGAACTGAACCGAACGGAAACCGAACAAGCTGAACTGAACAAGCAGAGAATGAGCTGAAACGAACAGGAAAACGAAACGAACAGGAATGAGCTGAAACGAGCTGAAAACGAGCGGAACTGAACACAAAACGAAACGGAGATACGAACCATGAACGAAACGAACGTCAAACGAACGGAACAGGAGGCCGGGACCGGGTGGTAGACCGGGAAAACGGACGGCGCGGAAACCGGCCATCCGAACTGAACCCGAGCTTGGCGGAAGCCGGGCGACGGGGCAGGGCGGAGACGGACGGAGAGAACGCCGGACGGGACGACGAACGCCGCATGCGCGGCGCCTGAACGCAAGCTCAGGATGACACGATTTTCACTGACTTGGACCTGATCGAAGGGCTGCCGGGAGGCGGCCCGGAGAAGCGGCTCCGGGAACCGAACCCCGGAGCAAAGAAGCGAACGGAACAACCGCGGGAAACCGCAGGAGACAAACGATGACGACGAACTGGAAACGGACGGAAACGGCGAACGGGGCCGGGGCGGAAGCCCTGGGCGTCTTCGCGTGCGCCTGCGCCGCACCGGAACGCCGCCTCGTCCGGACGCTCCGCTGGAAACGGGACGCCGTGTGCAGAGACGCCGCGGCGGACGAAGAACTCCGCGACGCGGAGCCGGGCAATGTGTCCGGCTCCGGGGCGGATTCCCCGGGTTCGAGCTTAACCAGAACGATTTTTTTCACATCCCGCATTCAAACTCAACCATCAACCCGAAAGGAAACCCCCTAACACAACCCAGAAAAAGAAAGGCAAACAAACACAAAACGCAGTAACAATTCGCAAGAAACTCGAAACCCTAGCTTAACACAACCAAGGAGAAAAAGCTATGGCAGATCCCAAAAAACCCAAACAGCTAAGTGAAGCGGACGTTCTCGTCGAATTCACTTCGGCTGGCAACATCTATGTCGATCCGGCGTATACGTCGGAGGAGACTACGCCGGCCACCAGCCCCATTACCGGCGAGGCTCTGACGTTTGGTGAAAACACCCTCATCAACTTCACGGCAAACAACAACAACTCGCCCGCAATTCAGCCCGAAGACGGTCACGCGATTTTCATCTCGAATCTCAATCGCGGCACCGCGAGAGGCAACGGCCACGATTACTTCTTCGGCTACAACCGCGGCAAGTTGCTCTATGACACCTACATCATCAATTCGTTCGGCGGCGACTACTCCGCTTCTCCGCGTACCGCTGACAAGTATTCCGCCGATTCCGACGGCACGCTGAACGTCTACATCGAAGGTTCCACGTTCGGCGGCAACCTGATGGGCTTCGGCAGCCAGACCGACACCTCTCAGACGTTCACCGGCAACTACGAGTTCACCTTCAAGAACTCGCAGGCGCAGTGGTTCTGCATCACCTACGGTACCGGCTACGGCATGGGTGAAGGCGGCGCCGGCAACGTCCGTTTCGGCTCCCTTTACGGCAACATCGACCTCCTCGTCGACGGCAGCACCGTCACCAACAACGGTGTCATCCTCGCCGGCGGCATTCACCCCGGTGATGACGGCGCTGAAAAGGCATATCTCCGTGCCTACATCAAGGACTCCCTGTTCCAGGGCGAGTTCGGCGTCATCAAGACCGGTGTTGACGGCACCCACTTCAAGAGTGAAGTCGATGTCGACCTCACGATCGACGGATCGACCTTCACCAACGTGTTCCTGATGTTCCCGAACGTCTCGACCAACTCCCAGGTCAGAGACGGCAAGAACACCACCACCGGCGACGTCAATTTCAAGGCGACGAACACCCGCTTTGCCGGCCTGAACATGGGCGCCGGCCTCGGCGGCACCGGCTGGAACAGAACCGGCTGGATCAAGGGCAACATCAACTTCGACATCAGCGGATCCTCCAACAGCAGCCGCACCTTTATCCACAAAGGTTTCATCGGCACCGCGGATGAGCCCAACACCGTCACCGGTACTCTGACGAACTCCGTCTTCGGCGACTTCACCGGTTACGACACCCGTGAAAACAACCACATCTACGCCGACACCACCATCAAGATGACGGGCTCCACGATCGGGAACTTCACGTTCTACAACACGGTCGGCAGCGGCGGCAGTGCGGCCGCCACCGCGGATCTCGTCCACGGCGCCCAGAAGCTCGAACTCACCGGCGTCGTTGCCGGGAACGTCGCCGGCAACATGCCGACGGCCGACGGACCGGCAACCCAGTCCGAAGCCCAGTTCAACCTGACGATCAAGGCGTCCGAGATCGCGACCCAGGTCGGCACCGTCTCCCACTGGGACAGCATCACGATCGACGCGGGCGCCACCGTCCGTGCGACCAGCCTCTCCACGCTTGATGGCGGCAAGGTCAGCATCGCAGTCGGCTCCAACGTGAGCGCCTCCTCCATCAGCGACCTCACGGTCCTGTATGTGACCGGCGAACTCACCGAAGCCGATACCGTGATCATTTCCGGCCTCGGCGAAGACGGCGTCAACGAGGATCTGATCCTCTACGTTGGCGATACCGAAGTCGAGTACACCAAGGGTATCTTCCCGGGCTACTACGACGTCCAGGGCGGCAACCTGATCATCCACAACGCCACGAGTACGGTCCTGCTGGTCAACAGCAACTATACCGACGGTCAGGCCACGGACCTTGGTCCGAAGGGCTACTCCACGATCGCCAAGGCGCAGGCAGCGGTTTCCGACAAGGATACGACCACCATCATGGTCTATTCCGATGATGGTTCCGTCGAACCGAGCACGTTCTCCGAAGCCGTCGTCACGAAGGACTTTACGACCTCCCTCAGCGGCAGCGAATCGAACAAGATCAATCTCGGCGGCCAGGACATCGTCATTGGCGACAGCGCCGCGGACACCGCTTCCGCGAACTTCACCGCCTCTTATACCAATAATATTAATAAGGTCAGCTTCGGCAACGTCGCCGGCACCGCGAAAGTCGCGATCGACCACGCCGCGTCCGAGAGCGAAGAAGAGTTCGGCATTGCCTCTCTCGACATGACCGGCGCGAACGTCGCCGATGCTCAGGTCAGCATCTCCGACAGCACGATCAACGAAGTGAAGCTGGCCGACCAGGAAGGCTTCGCCGGAAACGTCACGATCAAGAACTCCACGATCACCAGCGTCTACGGCGCTGCGAGCGGAGCCGTCAACGATCTGACCGCCGGCAACACGATCAAGACCGTGTACGCCGAAAACAACGGCGCTTCCATCAAGCTCGGCAGCTCCGCAGTCGGCACCTATGTGGCCGGTCTCTCCTCCGACAGCGCCGCGCGTGAAACGCTCGAGTTCAACGACGCCATCAACGCCGGCACTCTGATCATCGGCGATGCTTCCGTCGACAATTCCGGCGACGAGCCCGCCATCAACGGCGTCGCCAACTCCATCGGCAAGATCGAAGCCAACATCACGGCCGGCAGTGCCGAAACCCTGATCGTCGGCGCCGCGAACAACCAGATCGGCGAAATCGACCTGACTCTCGCCGGCGGCAAGTTCACCGATGTGAACATCGCCAAGGACGCTTCCGTCACCGGTCCGATCGAAGTCACCCTGAAGGGCGGCACGATCTTGAACTTCGATCAGAACGGCAACATGACGACCGGTTCGAGCACCGATGGCAATGCCCACTTCTACGGCCTGATCTACGGCGCGTCCATCACCGGACCGCTCGACGGCGGCGACCAGGGCACGTCCCGCACGTTGAACGTCGAAGGCCACGCGAAGGTCGCTTCCGTCGCGAACTTCACCGCACTGAACGTCACGGGCGGTACCCTGAACGTTGCAGGCGGCGACCGCAAGTCCACCCTCTCCGACGAGAATTCTCTCGTGATCGACGGCGACATCCTGAACAAGCGCACCATCAACGCCGGCCTGATCGAAGCCAAGAACATCAACAACTACGGCGCGATCGGCACGCTGCGCGACGTCACCGCGACCGACAAGGTCGGCATTACGGCGACCGGCAACGTGAACAACTACGATGTGATCCTGACCTCCGGCATGATCGTCGGCGGCAACCTGGTCAACACCGGCAAGATCACCGCGGTCGGCGACATCACCGTCGGCGGCACGTTCGACAACTCCGGCGACATCTACTTCTACGCGACCAGCAGCCGCGAAGGCGTCTTCACGCAGAAGGGCGGCCTGTCCCTGAACAACGTCGACCTGGTCAACTCCGGCTTCATCAGCGCCGGTACGCTCACTGGCGTCAAGAACCTGACGACCTCCAAGATGTACGTGACCGGCGGCGCCGAAATCTCCGGCAACATCACCATCGATGCCGGCGCGGAAGTCTGCTTCACGAACAAGGCCAATCAGGAACTCGCCAACGGCCTGACCCTCGGCGGCTCCATCACGATGGGCGACACCTCGAACCTCGTCGTTTCCGGCGACCTCTCCACCACCGGCGCGAAGACCATCACCGTCAACTGCGGCGATCTGATCGGCGTCAACGAGATCGTGCGCGCCGAAGGCGGCGTGAACGCCTGGACGATCAAGCTCGCGGGCGTGAATGCCGGCAACTACGAGTATGTCCAGACCGAGACCTCCGTGGTGATCTACTCCACCGATCAGCTCTTCGTCAACAGCGGATTCTCCGCCGATGCCGACTGCTACGTCGACGGCAACAAGCTCGCGTTCGGCAAGAATGCGTTTGCCACCGTCGCGGACGCCGTCGCGGCCGCCAAGGCCGGCACGAAGATCGTCATCACCGGCGATGCCACCGGCATGGACGTCAACGCCGCCGCGTTCGACGTCGTGATCGACGGCTCCGTCGTCGGCGACGTCACCGCGAAGAGCGTCTCCGTCACCAGCGACAGCACGGTCAA
>JAFXUM010000017.1 GCA_017524965.1 Lentisphaeria bacterium
AATACTGCGCCAAAATGTCGCATAGGGTTAGTGGGACTAACCCCATCATATTTCACTTGCGATCAGACAACCGATCAGACAACCGATCAGACAACCGATCAAACAACCGATGTTCAATCCATAGTTTGAAGGCAGAGTTTCTTGACTTCCCATGCGCATTTGCTATAAACTGCGCTCGGATACTGCGCGTTCAGTTCGTCGGCGAGGGACTGTGCCATAGACGGCAGGGCTTTCGCCATACTGTCAAGCTCGGTCAGGACCAATTTCGGCTTAAATCCGCACGATTTCGCCATCTGCTCAAAATGAGCACGCCGGAGCATTCCCATCCTGGTTTCCCCGCCGATGGACATGGCGAACCGTTTGGCAATAGAATCATAGACCATGGTTGACAGCAGGTCGTAGGCAGGAGCGAGCGACGGTTTCCCCTCATGGTACAGGACGGCGTAATTCTTTGCATGGGCATCGCAGTTTCCGATCAGGAAATTGAAGAGGACCATCCTGATAAAGCCCAGCCGACCATCCGCGGGAAGATGGATTTCCAACAGGCGGTTCATGCTGTCTTCGATCCCCGGTCCACCATCCTCCTGATATTTGAGCTTGGGCGTGATGTTCAGCAGCTGGCAGAAATCCTCCTGATGCAGGCGCACGGTGATCCCATCGACCATATCACGGTCAAACCGCGTTACAACGTAGAAGTGTTCTCCGTTCAATGTCAGGATGCTGCAATCCGCCACAGGGAGGCCGAGTTTTTTCGCGAGCTTCATGCAGAAGAACTCATTGAACACACTGTCCGGGAAAGCCGGGATCGCGGGCTTGATGATATGGGTGGAAGGGGTCCCGTAAAGCGGCAGGGAAACCTTGCCGTCACGGACACATGCCACAAGTTTTTCCTGCGAACCGGCACCGGAGATGCGGACGCCTTCGTCCCCTGCATCCAGCGGACGTTGAGCGAGGTTATTGAGTATGCGGTAAGCCTCGTCTTCCGTGAGTTTACGATACATCGGTTCCTGCTGGGACTGAGGTGTCTGTCCGGGTGGATAGAACGAAACGGCTCCGGCACAGTCGGCACCGATGCGTTTCAGCAATCCGAACGTGTTTTCCGGGGAAACATGCAGAACCCTCGCCACCGTAACGCGGATTCTTTCATCGGGCAGCAGATTGGAGAAGAAGTTCTCCACGTCCGGATCACGGAATACTTCATCCTGAAGCGGGAGATTCTGCGACAGCGGATAGGCGTCCGGGCTTTGCAGATACTCCGGCACGTAGGCAAACGACATCGTGCCGTTGTCCTGCGTCAGCGTTCCGATGCGTTTCTCGTTCAGGAACACATGAAGCTCTTCGTGTTTTCTGTTCATCGGTCATCAATCCTTGTCGTAGGGACTTTGAATGAAGACATCGACACCGAGCGTGGCCAGGACGTGCAGGATCTTCCCGAGCTGACAAGTTTCCTTGCCGTTCTCCAGGTCGCTGATGAAGCGGATGCCGGTATTCGACAGTCCTGCAAGTTGCGCCTGCGTGACACCCTGAGCTCGCCGCAAGTCCCGGATTCTTTTGCCCATGGCCTCGCATGTTCTGATTGCGTTTCGCTGCATCATGAAACCTCCATATTGTTACCGTTCGGGAATAATATACCATGCTTTCAGCAAAAGTCAAGCGATTTTCTTCCCGTTCGGGAATAATAAGGCGCGTCCTCCTACGAAAAGTATAGTGTTATTCCCGTTCGGGAATATTGAACAAGTAATGCGCTTGCTAGAAATTTGGTTGCTTTGTCAACTTAGTTTATAACAGGCGAGGTGGCCTTGAGCCACCCCGCTGATTTTCAGGATCAATCGGCGATTCGGAACTTGCCCTTGGCCTCGGACTTCACGATGCGAGGGTGATCCTTCGTGTTGATTTCGCGGAAGATGGAACCGTAGAGGGTCTGTTCCGGGGTTTTGCAGTCGGTCGGCGTCCAGAGCTGGCGGGCAACGATGGCTTCGAGGATCTCCTTGCAGTTCATCGGGTGATCGGGTCCGGCGTCTTTGAGGACAATAACGGCGGCACTGAGGAGTGACATGTGCTTCTTCGGCTTGTCGGATTCATGGGCGGGGTTGATGGTGTATTCGTCTTCCTCATCCTCGCCGCTGGGCATGAACTCGGCGGCCTCATCTTCGGGAACGACTTCCACGGTGGCGGCTTCGCCAGCATCGGCCTGCTCGCCCTCAGTATTTTGCTCGATTGCTTCGGGAACTTCGGAATCCTCGTTGGTCCCGCCCTGTTCCTCTGCGGCCTCAGCCTGCAACTTTGTGCTGGCGCGCTGTTCCGCGTTCCCGTCGAGCTCGACCCGACTTTGAGGAACGTTGAATTCCTTGTTGTTCGCAAGGCTGCACACGCGGACTGCGCCGTCGAGGATTTCGAGGACCTTGGCGAGGATGATGTTGCGACCGATTTTGACGCGGATGAGACTTCCTACTCTGACTTCACTGATGCTCATGGATGACCTCCTGTTGGGTGTTATTGGTGAGCGTGTATGAGCGGGTGATTTAACTTAAAGCATGCCTTTGAGTTTAATCCAGTCAAAAAAACGGAATAAGTCGGATAAAAAACCGATTTAGTCCAAATAAAAAATATTAAAAACAGACTTAACAAAGCCTGGGCAATTCGTCCTCTAATGATAAAGGATGATGTTGTCCAGGCTAACATTTAATAAGGAAAGGAATTGACATGATCCAAGAAAATGAAAACTTCAAACTTTTGTGCCGCCTTCTCGCCGCAGCGATCCTCCGTTTATATGGGGCTGAGGTGGATGTCTGTGTAAAAAGTGCGAAATAACTTCGCTATCTGATTTGCTATTTGCTCGAAAGGATGCTTTAATGTTGTCCAGCTCAACGCCGAGCGAAACAAACACGAAACAAGGAGATTAGGATGAATGAACTTGCTAACAACGTCCGAAGCGAACTGCTCGCGCTTCAGACGATGAACGAAAAAGAGCTCAGAACCAAATGGGCGGCACTGTATGGGAAGGCGGCTCCGAATTGTGGAGCTCCGTTCCTTCGTCGGAGACTGGCGTACCGTGTCCAGGAAATTGCATATGGCGGCGTGGCCAAGGAGACGCTCAGAAAGATCAGGAGCATCAATGTTGCAAAGATCAGGAAACCGACGTCCAAAGTCAATCTCCGCGTTGGAACGAGTATCAGCCGCATCTGGCATCATCAGAAATACGAGGTGACAATACTGCAAAATGGTTTTGAGTGGAACGGGCAGGTGTACCCCTCACTGTCCACTATCGCCACAAAGATCTGCGGAGTCAATCGCAACGGATTCGAATTCTTTGGAATCCAGAAAGGATGAGCATGGAAGAAAAGGAAACCAAACGTGTTGCCGTTTACACGAGAAAAAGCACGGAAGAGGGTCTCGACATGGAGTTCAACAGTCTGGACGCCCAGCGCGAGGCAGGGGAGGCATTCGTCGCTAGTCAGAAAAGCAAAGGCTGGGTGTGCTTGCCGGAGCATTATGATGATGGTGGATACAGCGGCGGGACCACGGATCGTCCCGCCCTCAAACGCCTCCTGGCAGATGTGGAACAGGGAAAGATCGATATTATCTGCGTCTACAAGATCGACCGACTGAGCAGAAGCCTGCACGATTTCGCGGACATGCTGGACTTCTTCGACAAGAAGGGTGTCGACTTCGTTTCCGTAACGCAGGACATCAACACCAGCACATCAGCCGGACGCATGATGCTGAACATCCTGATAACGTTTGCCCAATATGAGCGGGAGATCATTGCGGAACGCATCCGCGACAAAATCGCCTCTTCAAAACAGAAAGGGATGAACACAGGCGGCATCCCGCCGATGGGATATGAATCCGACCCGACGACCAAAAAGCTTTACATCGTCCCGGAGGAGGCCGAGATTGTGCGGAGGATATTCGAAACCTACCTCAGACTTGGTTCGGCGCGGGATACTGCAGCAGAACTTGACAAGGCAGGAGTACATAAACGCATTCGCGTCAGCAAACGAAGCGGGATTCGGCGTGGTGGCGGCAAGCTTACAAACGCATATATCTATGGTATCCTCAGGAACCCGGCCTACGCCGGATATGTCAAACATTACGACAAACTCTTTTCCGGTGAACACGAGGCTATCATCACGCAGGAGGTCTGGGAGAGTACGCAAAAGCTTCTTAAGGAAAACAGCCCCTATGAAGGAAGCCCTTCCGGCGCACGACGTATCATGCCGTTTCAGCGTATTGTCCGCTGTGGATACTGCAGGGGTGCGATGAAGGCAGCCTACACCCAAAAGTCCAGGAACAAAACCTATCGTTACCTTATTTGCGAAGCAGACAGCAAACGCATCAATTCCACCTGTCCTCTGCAGCGTGTTCCTCTGAACGAACTTGAAAAGATCGTTATCGAGGATATTCACATCATGCTGTCCAAACCAGAGATCGTTTTCGGGATTCTGTCGGAAGCGAAGGAACTGGACCCGAACGGGTGTAACCTCACCGAGGAGCAGATTCGCAATTCCTTCTCCAACCTCAGTGCCGTTTGGGATGTCATGTATCCCGTCGAGAAATACAAATTTATTCAGACCATCATTTCGAATATCACGGTCTTTCGCGACCGCATAAAGATCGAGTACAATAGAGAGGCCATTAGCGGCCTTGTCCATGAACAGAAAGGAAAGAATGTATGATGACACGTTCCGTCCAACCGCTCGTCAACGGCAACATTGAGGTTACCATCCCCATCTATATCCGTCGTGAGGGGACCAGGGTTTCCATGAACAAAAACAGCGAGAATGAAAAAAAGGAAGACGGGGATTTTTCTCCGCTTCGTCGCAGGCTTATCATGGGATTTCAGCTTCTCGACAAATGGGAGAAATATCCTTTGCTGTCCTCCACGGCATTGGCCGAGGAGGAGTCAATGGATCGTTCCCTCCTGAGTAAGATTCTGAGCTTGGTCAACCTTGCACCGGACATCATCGAAGGTATCATGAGCGATCCGCCAGCGTTTGATTTCTCCGTCAAAAAAATCTTCTCCCAGCGGCTACCTGCCGACTGGAACGAACAGAGGAAGTTCCTGGGGCTGCCGGAAAAGGATTATGCAGCGGGGTGAGGAGGGTTGGCTTCGGCATTGAGGGGGTGCCGGAGCCATGAAAGAATCGAATATGCGAATGTAGAAGAGAGCAATGTTTGCGCAAAAAGAAGAATGGTTGTATCGGCACCGCTATTACAGGTACAACTCCGACCGTTTTTAAGCTCACTAAATTTTCGCGCGGTGACACAAAAACTGCTAATTGGACATGGCGAATTTTAGCAGTTTTGCGATTTTGGTGCTCCAGACGGGTCCAGAAAGGGTATGAAAGATGATGCAGATAGCAATTCTGAGCTCGAATTTGTGGGGGAGAAAACAAAAAACCCGGCGGGAACCGTCGGGCTATAAGATTCGAATGGTGGCAAGGACCAGGATCGAACTGGTGACACACGGATTTTCAATCCGTTGCTCTACCAACTGAGCTACCCCGCCACAGAATAGCATTTACTATACACCCGGCCCGAACCTTTTTCAAGCCGGATTACGAAAAAAAGTCGAAAAAAGCCACAGATATCCCCAAAAAGTCACAGATGTCGCAACCAGGGCCATCCATGCCGGCAGGTTCCGCCTGTTTCAGAATTCCCTTTGCAAGGACTTCACGAGGAGGGGCAAGTCCCCATGCGTTTTTGAGTCCCGCCGATTTCAGCTCGTCCCTTTTGCGAGGACTTCACGAGGGGGGCAGTCCCCATGCGCCTTTGAGTTCCGCCGACTTCAAACATGCCCCTTTGCGAGGGCTTCACGAGGGGGGCAGTCCCCATGCGCTTTTGAGTTCCGCCGACTTCAAACATGCCCCTTTGCGAGGGCTTCACGAGGAGGGTAGTCCCCATGTGCTTTTTGAGCTCCGCCGACTTTGAACATGCCCCTTTGCGAGGACTTCACGAGGAGGGGGCAGTCTCCATGCGCTTCGGGCTTTGTCAACCTCAAATCATCCCCTTTCCGAACGTGAAGAGTCCGCGGAAGCATCGTCTTTTTGTCAAACACTCAAGAATCGGGCGTCTTGTGAAAAAACCGGGCTGTCTGTGAAAAAAAACGGGCTGTCCGCGGCTTTCTCATGCTTTTTTTTAAAGAAGACTTTCATTTTTCCCTGAAAGGATGTATATTATACGGATGAATTCCTTTTCCAAAATCTGGAGTAACAAACTATGAAACATGTGAGTGTGGGAATCCTCGGATTCGGCACGGTAGGCGCCGGAGTGGCGGATTGTCTTCTGAAAAACCGCGGTCTGATCTGCGAACGGACCGGCGTGGATGTGGAATTGACCGGGATCGGCGATCTCGATACGACGACGGACCGCGGCGTGGCGGTCCCGCCCGGACTGCTGACGAGCGACACGCCGTCGGTGATCGCGAAGAGCGACATCGTGGTGGAGCTGATCGGCGGCACGACCGTTTCCCGCAAGTTCATCCTGAACGCGCTCGAACAGGGCAAGACGGTCGTCACGGCAAACAAGGCGCTGCTGGCGGACTACGGCCGCGAGATCTTCGACGCGGCGGAAGCGGGCGGCGGCACGGTCTTCTACGAAGCGAGCGTGGCGGGCGGCATCCCGATCATCAAGAGCCTGCGCGAAGGCTTCGTGGGCAACCGCATCAACCGCATCTTCGGCATCCTGAACGGCACGTGCAACTACATCTTCACACGCATGGAACGCGAAAACCTCGGGTTCGAGGAGGTCCTGAAGGACGCCCAGCGGCTCGGTTACGCCGAGGCGAACCCGTCGCTCGACATCGACGGATTCGACACCGCGCACAAGGCGGTGATCCTGGCCTCGCTCGCGTACGGCGGCTGGCACAGCACGAACGAGATCTACGTGCAGGGCATCCGGGACGTCTCGCTGTCCGACATCCGCTGCGCCGACGAGCTCGGCTACAAGATCAAACTGCTCGCCATCATCAAGCAGTGCGCCGACAGCCGCATCGAGGTGCGCGTCCATCCCACGCTCATCCCGAAGCACGCCCCGCTCGCGGGCATCTCCGACGTCTTCAACGGCGTCATGGTCAACGGCGATTTCGTCGGCGACACCCTCTTCTACGGCCGCGGCGCAGGACGCGCGGCGACCGCCAGCGCGGTCGTGTCCGACATCGCCGATGCCGCCCTCAACCTCGCGGGCGGCACGCCCGTCCGCATCCCGGCCTACCGCAAGGTCGTCGAATGCGCCGGGATCGTCCCGATGGAGGAGGTTACCTCGCGCTATTACCTGCGCCTCACGGTCACGGACCGTCCCGGCGTGCTCGCGAAACTCGCCGGGATCCTGTCCGAACAGGGCGTGAGCGTGTCCCGCCTGATGCAGAACCCGGTCTCGAAAAACACGTCCGGCGAAGCGTCCATCGTCATCATCACGCACGAGGCGAAGGAAGCCGCCGTCCGCCAGGCGATCACCGCCATGGAGGCGTTCGACGCCGTCCACGGCAAGATCTGCCTGCTTCGCATTGAGGAGCTTTGAACATGAGCCATACCGTTGAAAAGATCGGCGGGACCAGCATGTCCCGCTTCGGCGAGATCATGCAGAACGTCATCATCGCCGACCGCACCCCAGACGAGATGTACAACCGCATCTTCGTCGTCTCCGCCTATTCCGGCATCACCAACCTCCTGCTGGAGGACAAGAAGACCGGAGCGCCCGGCGTGTACGGGCACTTCACGGCAGGCAGCGGCGAATGGCGCGAAGCGCTCGCCCGCGTCCGGGAAAAAATGCTCGACTACAACCAGGAGTTCGGGTTCCTCGGCCTGAACGTGAAGGAAGCGAACGCCTTCATCAACGGCCGTCTCGACGACATCAACAAGTTCCTGCAGGACCTGGAGGACATGCGTTCCTACGGGTTCATGCGGCCCGGCGACTACCTGCCCATGACGCGCGAATTCCTCGCCGCCGTCGGCGAGGTCCACAGCGCCTGGAACTCCGCGCAGATCCTGAAGGCGAACGGCATCAACGCGCGCTTCATCGACCTCTCCGGCTGGCGTTCCACCGAGTCACGCACGCTCGACGAGGCGATCCTCGCCGGATTCGAGGGCGTCGACTTCACCAAGGAGCTCCCCGTCGTGACCGGCTACGTGAAGTTCGACCCCGGCATCATGCTCCGGTTCGACCGCGGCTACAGCGAGATCACGTTCAGCAAGATCGCCGTGCTCACCGGCGCCCGCGAAGGCATCATCCACAAGGAATTCCACCTGTCGACCGGCGACCCGAAGCTCATGGGCATCGACAAGGTCCAGGTCATCGGCAACACCAATTTCGACATCGCCGACCAGCTTTCCGACATGGGCATGGAGGCGATCCACTCGAAGGCCGCCAAGGAAATGGAGATGAAAGGCATCCCGATCCGCGTCAAGAACGCGTTCGACCCGAAGCACCCCGGCACCCTCATCAGCCGCGAATACGTCTCCCCGAATCCGCGCGTCGAAATGATCTGCGGACGCGCCGACCTGCTCGGCGTCGAGGTCTTCGACCCGGAAATGGTCGGCGAACCCGGTTACGACTACCGCCTCACGAAGCACCTCGCCGACCGCGACATCGACTACATCGCCAAGACCACGAACGCGAACACGATCGCGCATTTCGTGCCGGAGAAGAGCAAGCGCCTGAACAACTGCCTCGAAAGCATTCACCGCGACTTCCCGAACGCCGAAATCCACGTGACCAAGGTCGCCATCGTCTCCGTCATCGGCTCCAACATGAAGATCCCCGGATTCCTCGCCCGCGCAGCAAACGCGCTGTCCGCAGCCGGAGTCAACGTGCTCGCCATCGACCAGACCATCCGCCAGGTGAACATCCAGTTCGTCATCGAACGCGAGCAGTTCGAATGCGCCCAGAAGGCGCTCCACCGCGAATTCGTCGAACACCAGGCATGACCGTTTCCTTCCACGCATAACAGGAGGCCCCCGAACATGAGCAGCCAACAGGACAGACCCGACTGGGACGAGTATTTCATGGAGATCGCGAAGGTCGTCGCCGCCCGCAGCAACTGCAGCCGCAGGCACGTCGCAGCCGTCATCGTGAAGGACAAGCGCATCATCTCCACCGGCTACAACGGCACCCCGCGCGGCATTAAGAACTGCAACGAGGGCGGCTGCCCGCGCTGCAATTCCAACGCCCCGTCCGGCACCGCGCTGGAGGAATGCCTCTGCTCCCACGGCGAGGAGAACGCCATCGTGCAGGCCGCCTACCACGGCATCTCCATCAAGGGCGCCACGCTCTACACCACGTTCAGCCCCTGCCTTCTCTGCGCGAAAATGATCATCAACGGCGGCATCGCCGAGGTCGTCTTCAACGAGCATTACACTATCGACGGCACCGCCCGCAGGATCCTGCAGGAGGCCGGAGTCATCCTCCGCGCGCTCCCCGGCAAGGAGGATAAGCCGCAGTAAATCCGCACCCGCTCAATCCCGTTTTTGAATTTGCCAATCAGGAGGAGACTTGACATGAAGTGTTCGAATCTGTTCGTCCCGGTCCTCGCCGCAATCGCCGCGCTGTTCGCCGGCATGGTGTCCGCCGCCGATGAGAAAGAAGACATCCTGGCGCGGTTCGACCGCGAACTGCTGACCGTCATGAGCGGATTCGCCGAGGCGCGCGAATCCGGCGTTTCCTCCGCGTTCCGGCAGGAATATATCACCTCGCTCAACCTGTTCGTCAGCGACGCGAACACGCTGCAGGGGATCGTCACGGAACTCGGCATCGGGGAAGACCTCAATCTGGCCACGCACGCCCGCAACATCCGCACGGCGTTTCAGGCTCCCGTCCAGAGTGCCGTGACGACCACCACGAACACGGGCCTGAAAAACGGGAATAAGAACAACGGCAAATCGAGCAGCGTCGCCAAGCAGAACGACCCGATCTCCCGCATCACGGGGAAATCCCTCAGCGAACATACCGGGCTCGGTTCGGGGACCGCGGGTTCCGCTCAGGACCAGTCGTCCGCCGGATTCTCCTTCCACATGGCCGGAAGCGCCATCCAGACGCTTTCGTCGCTCGGCTTCGCGGTCCGCAACGGCAAATATTCGGTCGCGCAGCGGCACCGCAAGATCCTGCCGTATCTGGAGTTCAAGCGCGACGTGGAGTATTTCAACGCCTCCTACGAGCACTTCGATTCGCTCATCGAGATCCCCGTGTGGCGCACCGACTTCGAAAAACGCCTCAAACGCATGACGAAGCTTGCAATCCAGATCCAGCCCGTGTACCGCAGATATTTCCCCGGCAAGTCCCTCTCCGCCGGGACCGAGGCCGAACGCCTCGCCCGCGTCTACAACCGGTTCGTCGATTACGTCCGGGCCGTCGAGGAGGCGAACAGGACCAGCGAGCGCATGAACAACAACACCACGGCGTTCGAACAGGTCCGCCAGTCCAGCATCCCGGACAAGGGCCTGATCCTGAAGGATTACGACACCGCCGCGAATCACCTCGCCGAATTCTTCGCCGACATGGATTCCGTCGACTGGACCGTCAAGCCCTTCGCCGGGGACGAATCCGCCGCGAAATAACGGACCGCCGGAACCCTCAACGCAACCGCACGACGAAGGAAAACCATGTTTCAGATCGAACGAACCGTCGCGATCAGCGACACCGCGCCCGGCGGATGCCTCCGCCTCAGCCACGCCCTCGACTATCTCCTGGAGTGCGAATGTTTCCAGATGGATTCCGAGGACGATTTCTCCGTGTATCTCCGCAACAACGGCATCGCGGTCTTCCTGGCGTTCCGGCAGGTCGAGATCATCCGGCTGCCCGCCTACGGCGAACACCTCACGATCCGCACAAACGTCTACGACTGCAAGAATTTTTTCGGATTCCGCAACACCACCATCTACGACGCGGACGGACGGATCTGCGTCCTCTGCGCCGCCATCGGCGCGTTCGTCGACCGCGCGTCCGGGCGTCCCGGCAAAGTCCCTGCGCAGATCGTCCGCGACCTCCGGTTCGATCCGCCGCTCCCCATGGAATACCTCTCCCGCAAGATCACGCTTCCCGCGGGGGAGCCGGAACGCCTCGCGCCCTTCCGGGTCAAGGAGCATCAGGCCGACATGTTCGGCCACTTCAACAGCAACCGTTCCCTCGACGAGACCATGGAATACCTTCCGGCGGATTTCAAGTTCGACCGGCTGCGCCTCGAATACAAGGCGCAGGCCCGTCCCGGCGAGCTCATCACCCCGGCCCTGTACCGCGACGCGCCCGCGCCCGGCGGACTCACGTTCACGCTCTCGAACGAATCCGGTCTCTGCACCGTCTTCGAGTTCTCCACCGCCCCGAAGCAGTGAACGCGCGGCGCGTCAAGCCACACCCCAGAAAAGACAAAACGGCTCTTCCTCCGTGGAGGAGCCGTTCTTGATTTCAGGATATTGCGCCGCGGAAACATGGCGCGGCGGACGCCGGCGTCAGCGCTTGATGGATTCGCGGGCGATGCGCTGGGTCTCGGTGAAAGTCTCGGACATGTCCTGAAGGACTTCCAGGAACGCTTCCTGTTTTTCCTCCGGCACTTCGTCCAGGATCCCGGTCATCACGTCGTTCAGGTACGCTTCCAGCTGCTTGCGGATGCTCTTCCCGAAGGGCGTCAGCGACACATGCACGGAGCGGCGGTCGACCGAGGACGGGATGCGCTCCACGACGCCGTCTGCGGCCAGCGCGTCGACTGTCTGGGAGACGGCGCCGGAGGTCAGGCCGAACATTTCGGCGATCTCCTTGACCATCGGCGGTTCGCCTTCGCGGACAAAGAGATAGTTGATGATGCGCATTTTGCCGAGCGTGATCTTCATGTTCGGGATCGCGACGTTGCGTGCGCTTTTCGCGCGCAGGCGGTCGACGACCCGGAAGAGCATGGTCCACGCGGTTTTCGGTCTGTTCGTGATAGACATGATTGATTTTCCTGTTTGAATGGGATTTCGGGGCGTGTTGTATCAGTCTTCTAACGTTTTTCACGATGATTTATTGTGTAAAGTGTTTCTTTTTTCGGATATTTTTCGATTTTCAGTACATTTTTTAATCTTTAGTAAATTAAATCTTACGGTTTTGCGAATTTGTTTCCAGGATAGTTGTTACTTTTCTCAAATGTTTTTAGGGAAAGGCATTGAAAAAGCCCCGCGCGCATGATATATTATTTATGACGGTCTGAATGAACGGAACCGCCGTTCCGCTTCAAAACGTCCCCTCGCACCCGGTCAGACACACCTAACAATCATGGATACGATCATGCACCACTGGCACCGTTTTTCGCCCGAATCCGCCGCATGCCGGATGAGAACCGCAACCACAATGGCCTGTACGGACCGGAGCGCCGGAGCATGAGCATGAACGATTCCTTTCCCAGACAGCCGGTCCACAAGGGCATCCTCGGCGGCGTGGCGCTGCTGAGCGCGCTGATCCCCGTTTACGTTTGCGCGTATTCCGCTCTTCTCATCGACCGGGAGGTCCCGGTTTTCAACCGTCAGGCGCTGAACGTGCTGCTGGTGGCGGCGGTCTACACGGTCCCGTTCCTGTTCACAAGCGTCTTCTGCCAGTTCCTCTGCACGCGGTTCTCCGCCCGCAACGTGGTGGTGTTCAGCCGTGCCGTCGAGATCTTCCTGATCCTCGCGGGGAGCTTCTTTCTGGCTCCGGTGAAACAGCTCGGTCCCGTGCCGCTGCTGATTTTTGCGGCCTGTATGGGCGTGGTCTTCTCGTTCTACCGTCCCGCGCTGAAAATCTATCTGGCGGACGCGGCGGAAAAGAAGGAGCTTTCGCGCAACGCGGGCGTCGTGGAGTCCATGACGTTCCTCGGGATTATCATCGGCACGGTCTCGGCGGTCTTCTGCATTCACTTCATTTCGAGCACGGCGGCGATCGGCGCGGCGGGCGTGATGCTCGCCACGCTGAACCTGCTTCTGGCGTCGCACCTGAACCCGAACCAGTCGTTCTGCCGGAAACTGCGCTTCCGCGACCTGAAACAGCAGTGGGTGACGGCGTTCAAGCTCCAGCAGCGCTACCGCGAGCTCGTTCTGACCGGGATCGGCGAAGGCTACATCTTCGCCTCGATCATCCTGATCTCGTCGATGGCGATGCAGTACATCTCGGTGCAGTTCGCGGGGACCGGGGTGTCCGGCAGCGACATCTTCCTGTATTCGATCATCGCCTCGCCCGTGGTCGGCGCCGTGCTCGGCTGTCTCGCGGCGGGCAAGCTCTCCGGCGATATGATCGAGATCGGGCTCGTGCCGTCGTCGACTGCCGTGATGACGCTCGCCGCGCTCCTGATCGGCCTGCTGCCGCTGTTCCCGGACCAGTACACGGGCGGCGGACTCCTGATGCTTCTGCTGTTCGTGTTCGGGTTCTTCGCCGGCATCATGCTGGTGCCGCTTGAGGCGTACCAGAAATACTTCATCCGGCACGAACTGATTCCGCCGTTCTTCAGCTGGTTCTATCTGCCGTTCGCCGCGGGGATCCTGCTCACGATCCTGATGTCGTTCCTGATGTATTACTACGGGCTGTCGATCTACTCGATCACGCTGATCCTGGCGTGTCTCACGATCATCCTCGGCGCGACGTCGTTCTGGATCATGCCGCAGTTCCTGCTGCGGTTCCTGATGCGCACGCTGCTCTGCACGCTGTACCGCCTCCGCAAGTTCGGCGTGGAAAACCTGCCGGAAGACGGCCCGGCGCTGCTGATCGGCAACCGCGCGAGCTTCGTCGACATCTTCTTCATCCAGGCGTGCACGTCGCGGCCCGTCCGCTTCATGATGCACGAGAGCTATTTCAACGTGCCGTTCTGGCGGCCGCTCTTCCGGTCCGCCGGGTTCATCTCGGTGCCGTCGAACAAGCCCAAGCAGCTGAAAGCGCAGCTGGAATACACGCGCGAACTCCTGCGTCAGGGCGAGATCGTGTGCATCTTCCCGGAAGGCGACATCACGAAGAACGGCACGATGTCCAGCTTCAAGGACGGCTTCGGCGAGCTCCTGCCGGACGACATGCCGGAGATCCCGGTGATCCCGGTCCGCATTGGCATGACCTGGGGCAGCATCTTCTCCTGCTACTATGGCAAGTTCAAGCTCACCTGGCCGGACGAACTGCCGCACCCGGCGAGCGTGACCGTCGGCAAGCCGATCCCGCGCGACACCTCCGCCTACGAGATCCGCATCATCCTCTCCGAACTCGCCGCCGACACCGAGCTCATCCCCGAACGAAGCGAACGCCCCTTCCACAGCCAGTTCGCGTGGATGGCGAAACACCATCCGTTCCGCCGCACGACCCAGCAGTACGACGATGCGAAAGGGCTCCAGGCACCGCCGCTCTTCATGCTGATGCTGAAATCCATCCTCATCAGCCGCTGGATACGCCGTCTCTGCGACGAATCCGAGGAATACGTCGGCGTGATGCTGCCGAACAGCCTCGCCGCCGTCTGCACGATCACCGGCGTCCTGATGGCGGACCGCAAGCCCGCCGTCATGAACTTCACCGCCGGCATCCCCGCCAACCGCCACGCCGTGCAGATCGCGAACATCAAGCACATCCTGACCAGCCGCGTCTTCATCCAGAAGATCCGCATGAAGCCCACGCCGGAAATGGTGTTCCTGGAGGACGCCGCGAAGGACATCGGCCGCCCGAGCTCCAAATACATCTGGCTGCTCGCCTGCATCTTTCTTACGCACGAGGAGCTCATCAAACTCGTCTCGCCGAAGAGCTGGCAGGACGTCAACCGCATCGCCGTGCTCATCTTCTCCAGCGGCTCCACCGGCATCCCGAAGGGCATCATGCTGACCCACCACAACATTAACGCCGACGTCGTCGCCATGACCTCCATGATCGGCTGGCGCAAGACCGACAGCGTGCTCAGCAATCTCCCGATCTTCCACTCCTTCGGCCTCACCGTCTGCATGTGGCTCCCGATCGTCACCGGCACGCGCGCCGTCTTCATCGCGAACGCGCTCGACGCCGCCATGTCGCTGAAGGTCATCCGCGAACAGAAGATCTCCATCGTTGTCGCCACGCCGAGCTTCCTCATGCTCTATATGCGCAAGGGAACCGCCGAGGACTTCAAGTCGCTCCGCCTCACCATCACCGGCGCGGAACGCCTCCGCGAGGACATCGCGGCGAAATTCCGCAAGCTCACCGGCCTCGAGATCACCGAGGGCTACGGCTGCACCGAACTCTCCCCCGTCGTCTCCATCAACGTCGCGAACTCCCGCATGGAGCTCGGCGTGGAGGTCGCCAAGCCCGGCAGCATCGGCGCGCCGCTCCCCGGCATCTGCGCCAAGATCGTCGACCCGTCCACCTTCGAGCTCATGCCCGAAGACACCGACGGGCTCATGATCGTGAAGGGCGCGATCGTGATGAAGGGCTATCTCGGCGAACCCGGCAAGACCGCCGAAGTCATCCGCGACGGCTGGTACGTGACCGGCGACATCGCGCACATGAACCGCAACGGATTCATCACCATCACGGGCCGCCTCTCGCGATTCTCCAAGATCGCCGGCGAAATGGTCCCTCACGAGCTCGTCGAACGCGAGATCAACAACATCCTCCAGCCGGAGGAACGCCTCGTGGCCGTCTGCGGAGCCGCCGATGCCAAGCACGGCGAGAAGCTCATCGTATTCTATACCGACGCGCGCCGTCTGGCACCTGAAGAGCTGATCCGCCAGCTGAAGGACCGCCAGATCCCGAACCTCTGGATCCCGAAGGCGGAAAACTTCATCCTCGTGGATTCCCTCCCCATGCTCGGAAACGGCAAGCTCGACCTCGCCGCCCTCGTGGAGCTCGCGAAGAAATATAATGACCCGACCCCGGCGGTCTGAGCCGGGTTCCGTTCAGAATAAAGGCAGTCCAATTCGTGCCGTTGCGAAGCAAGGCACTATTTCAGCACACTCCGTGTGTGCCGTTGCGAAGCAAGGCACTATTTCAGCACACTCCGTGTGTGCCGTTGCGAAGCAAGGCACTATTTCAGCACACTCCGTGTGTGCGCGGCTGCGCTCGCGCACGGTCAGGCCGTGCGTTTTTTCCTGCGTAAAATGCGGCCGAGCACCAGCATCGCCTCTTCGATGCGGAACAGCCGGCAGAGCGCGAGCAGGCAGACGCCGTAAACGAGTCCCGCCGCGACCAGCGGAGCCGCCACGTTCAGCGTCGTGACTTCGACGTTCCAGTGCGGCAGCGTGAATTCGAGGTTGCGCGGAATCGCGCGGGAAATCAGGACCGCCGGGATCAGCGGCAGGCCGCATGCCGGAATCAGCCGCAGCAGATACAGTCCCAGCACGCGGAAATCGATCTTATGGTCCGGCAGCTGCCGGTTGTAGATCGTGAGGAGCAGCGTGTTGTTCAGCAGGGACGACATGACCGTGGCGAGCGCGATCCCGCCCTGTTTCAGCGGCACCATCAGCGCGAGATTCATCACGATGTTCAGCGCGATGCAGACCAGCGACACCTTCAGCGGCGTCACCATGTCCCGGCGGCTCGTGAACGCCACGGACGAGATCTTGAACACGGCGAACAGCGGGATCCCCGCCGAATACATCAGGAACGCGTACGCGGTCTCGCGCACCGCCGTCTCGTCGAATCTGCCGTAATTGTAAAAGACGCGGATGATCTCCTCCGGGAAGCACACCATGAACGCCGTGAACGGCACGGACACGAAGAGCAGGATGCGGATCGTACCCGTCAGCAGCGCCGACAGTTTGTCGTAGTCGCCCGCCGCGGCGAACCGCGACAGCTCCGTATTCGCGACCGTCGCGAACGACACCGCGAAGATGCCGACCGGCAGATACACCAGGCGTTCGCTGAAGTACAGCGAGGCCGCCGCGGAGTCGCCGATGAACCCGGCGATCAGGCGGTCGCACTGGAGGCTCAGCTGGAGTGCGCTTGCGCCGAGCAGACCCGGCAGGATCAGTTTCCAGATCGAAAGCAGGGTCTCATGGTCGCGCATGATCGCGCCGGAGATCCGCACCATCATGCCGCGCCGCCACAGGATCAGGAAGATCAGGGTCATTTCCAGTATGCCCGCCACA
>JAFXUM010000156.1 GCA_017524965.1 Lentisphaeria bacterium
AAGAGGCTGTATATTAATTGACTTTTATATCGCATTGAGTCACGCGCAGTGCGGTAAGCGAACAAAGCGTGAGCGTCGAACGACGCAGTCGAACCCACTGGTAAAGACAAAGGAAAAACCGTTATGGTAAAGATCAGACTGAAACGAACTGGCGGAAAGAACTGGATCAGCTTCCGTATCGTCGTCTGCGACATCCGTGCGCAGCGCGACGGCCGCATGCTGGAAGAACTCGGCTACTACGATCCCCGCCGCAGCGATGAGAAACTCGACGTCGCCCGCCTCGAATACTGGGTCGGCAACGGCGCGATCATGAGCGAGACCGTGAAGGATATCTACGACCGCGCGAAAGCCGGCAAGTCCAAGCAGTACGGCCAGCCCGATCCCTACACGAAGAAAAAGACGTTCAAGAAGGGCGAGGAGAAGCAGGCGTAAGTCTGTGCTTCGCCCGTGCAACACGGGAGAACTGCCGTGTCTATATTTGGTATTTTCGGCAAACTGTTCGGCGGGAAGGAAGAGGCGGAAGCCAAATCCTCCGCGCCCGCAGCCAGAACGACCGCCGATCCGTCTTCCCAGCAGAACCTCGAAGATTTCGTGCTGTACATCTCGAAGAAGCTCGTGGACTACCCCGACGAAGTGAAGGTCCGCACGGCTTCCGCCGAGAACGGAAGCGTGATCCAGATCACGTGCCGCCCGGGCGACCGGGGCAAGATCATCGGCAAAAGCGGTAAAACGATCATGGCGCTTCGCGCTCTCGTCTCCGGCGCCGCCGGACGCACGAAAGGCCGCGTGAGCGTCGAGGTCCTGGACGATGAGGTCGAGGCGGCAGGAGCCTGACGTGGCGCTGCGAATCGACATCATCACACTGTTTCCCAAGATATTCTTCGGCCCGCTGGCGAGCAGCATCACCGGCCGGGCGATGCGGGAAAACAAGGTCGAAATCCGTGCGGTCGACCTGCGCGATTTTACGCACGACCGGAGAAAGACCGTCGACGACAAACCGTTCGGCGGCGGACCCGGGATGCTGATGAAAGTTGAGCCGCTTTTCGAAGCGGTGAGTTCTTTGAAACAGGACGGGACGAAGGTCATCCTGACCGGACCCGCGGGCGGGCGCTTCACGCAGAAGACCGCCCACGCGCTTTCCGGCGAACGGCACTTGATCTTCATCTGCGGACACTACGAAGGCGTCGATCAGCGCGTCCGCGACCTGCTGGTCGACATGGAGCTGTCCATCGGGGACTACATCCTCACGAACGGCAACCTGGCGGCGATGGTCATGGTCGACGCGATCGTCCGGCTGCTGCCGGGCGTGCTCGGCGACGACGAATCCGCCGTGCAGGAGTCGTTCGAGAACGGCCTGCTCGAGTATCCGCAGTACACCCAGCCCGTCGAATTTCACGGCATGAAGGTCCCGGACGTGCTCCTGTCCGGGAATCATGCCAGAATCGGACAATGGCGCCGCGCCGAATCCATGAACACGACGCTCCTTGTCCGTCCGGACCTGATCAACGACAAAAATTAACATAATGGAGGTAACACCATGAACATCATTGACAAGATCGAAAAGGCGCAGTGCAAGGCTTCTGTGCCTGACTTCAATATCGGGGACACCGTCAAGGTTTCCACCAAGATCATTGAAGGCACCACCGAACGCATCCAGAATTTCACCGGCGTCGTCATCGCCCGCAAGAATTCCGGCATCCGCGAAACGTTCACCGTCCGCCGTTTCCAGAACGGCTACGGCGTCGAACGCGTGTTCCCGATCCACAGCCCGCGCATCGACGCGATCACCGTGGAGCGTCACGGCCATGTCCGCCGCGCGAAACTCTACTACCTGCGCGACAAGATCGGCAAAGCCGCCCGCGTCAAAGAGAAAAAGTATTTCGGACCCGCGGCGTCCGCCGAAGCCGCGAAATAATCCTGCTTTCCGCATGGATTATCTTCCCGGTAATTCCGAACTCCTCGTCCACGAACTCAAGTGGGACGGGGAGTTTTCTTTTATCGCCGGGGTCGACGAGGCCGGACGCGGCTGCTGCGCCGGACCGGTCTGCGCCGCGGCGGTCATCTTCACCGACCGGAGCCGCATCCCCGCCGGAGTCAACGACTCCAAGCAGCTCACGCACAAACAGCGCATGGAGCTGCGCGAGGCGATCCTCGCCGAACCCTCCGCGCTCACGTCCGTCGCCATGGTCGACCAGGACGAGATCGACCGCACGGACATCCTCCGCGCCACCTGGCTCGCCATGCGCCGCGCCGTCCTGGGCCTGCCGCGTCCCGCCGATTTCGTGCTCGTCGACGGCAATCCGGTGCAGGGCCTGCCCGTCCCCTCGGAAAACATCGTGAAGGGCGACGCGAAGTCCGCCAGCATCGCCGCCGCGAGCATCCTCGCCAAGACCTCCCGCGACCTCTTCATGATGGAGGCGGCGAAACAGTATCCGCAGTATCGGTTCGAAGTCCACAAGGGCTACTGCACCAGGCTCCACACGGACCTCATCCGCAAATACGGCCCGTGTCCGCTCCACCGGAAGACCTTCGAGCCTGTCCGCTCCATCCTGAACCCGCCCGACGCCGTCCAGGGCGAATTCCAGTTCTGAGCGTGTCTCACTTCTTTTCGTGTCCGAGCGTAAGCCGGACACTACCCAAGTGGAGGACTTGTCCTCCCAGGGCGAATTCCAGTTCTGAGCTATTCTCGAATCTCTCGAATCTCTCGAATATAGGTCTTATAAGTCCTATGAGACTTATTTTTTATAACTCCTTTCGCTTGCATTTTTCCTGTCATGGTGTATAGTTCTTATAACTTGACGAATCCTTCCAGCTTTCAGCCTCACACGAAAGGAATAACCCCATGCCGTCGCGAATCGTCAGCAGAATGTTCGTTTGCCTCGCCGCCGCGCTTTTCGTATTTCTCGGCGCGGGATGCAGACACGATGTGGTCAATGCCGACGGCGAAACGGTCAGCGTGCCGATCTCCCCGCTCAGCATTGAACCGGCCTTGCTGCCATTTGGAGAAGAAGAGATTACCACTTATGGCCTTGCAATCGGGCTCGGATCCGAGAACATAGACTCGTGTGGGCTTTTCGTTCAATTGGGAAACGAGTTTATTGGGAAAAACTTCGGCTTGACATGCGGTCTGGTAAACGGTTTTACAGAGCCGAAGCTACCTGCCGACTGGCCGCGATCCTACCGCGGGGATCGAACAGATTTTTACGGGATTTCAATCGGCGCAATCAATCAGCTGGATTTCTATGGTCGCAAGGGGTATGGTACTCAGAACGGCATTTCCACCCATGCGATCGATTTCATGAGCGACACAAACGGGATCTCCCTCGAAGCAATCGGCGGAGAAAAGTATTTTAAAGGAGTTGACATCTGCGCTTGCAGACTTGGCAGGACAGAGGAGGGAGCCGGCCTGCAGCTGGTCGGACTGGATCTGGCGTTCGAAGGCGGGGAAACCGAAATAACCGGATGCCAGATCTGGGGACTCCTGAGTGCCGCCGTTCATGGCGCGCAGATCGGGGCGATCACGTACAATTTGTACAATCCGGGAATATCATCCACGGGGAATCATTGGGATCTCATTTGGGAATGTCTGAATTTAGGCGTTCTGAACCTCAAATTGAAGGAGGGGTTTCAGGTCGGAGCGGTCAATCATACCTCGGACGGGAATCCGGTCCAGATCGGGCTGTTCAACACAACTTCGAAGGGAAGCCCGTTCCAGATCGGCCTGCTGAACTACAATCCGAACGGATTTCTGCCTTTCTTCCCGTTCTTCAATTACAGCGTCAAAAGGGATTGACACGACAAAAGCATGACTGTCCCCTGAAATCCTTTCCGTACTGTGTCCGTGTAGAACAGGTCCTCCGTGCCCGAGCGGAGCC
>JAFXUM010000157.1 GCA_017524965.1 Lentisphaeria bacterium
GGACGACGGCGAACTTGCCGTTTTCATCGGTGTGAGGGTGTGCGTTGCGTTCGCTGGGGATGCCGTGCGTGGCCCAGCGGGTGTGGGCGATGCCGGTGTGCATGTCCTTCTCGGCGTCGGGACGCTTCGCCTCGAGGTTGACGACTTTGCCGATGGATTTGACGGTCAGGACGGAATCGCCGTTCAGGAGGCTGATGCCCGCGGAATCGTAACCGCGGTATTCCAGGCGTTTGAGGCCGTCGATGAGAAAAGCGAACGCGGGCTTCGGCCCGGTGTATCCTACGATTCCACACATGGTATGGGTTCTCCGTGGTTCATGCGGATTTGCGGTGGAGAATGCGGCCCGGGGAGAAAGGAAAGCCGGGGAAAACGGCCGGGAAACGGCACGAAGGATTCCCCGGAATGCGGCGGAAGGATCGTTCCGAGTTCATCGCCGGTCCCGCGCGCCCCTTTCCGGCGGGGAAAGGGGACGGGAAGCGGCGGCGGGAGCGGACGCCCCGGGAGCCGCATTCGGTGCGGGAAACGGTCAGCAGAGCGCCTTCTTCAGGAAGTCGCTGATCTTGTCGTACCACTTCTGGGCGAGGGCTTCGTCCTTGGCCTCGACGAGGATGCGGACCTTGTTCTCGGTGCCGGAGTAGCGGATGACGGTGCGGCCGGTGCCGGCGAATTCCTTGTCGGCCTGCGCGATGAGGTCGGTGTAGCCGGGGATCTCGTTCAGCGGGGGCTTCTGCTGGACGTTGAGGCCACCGAGCTTCTGCGGATATTCCTCCATGAATCCTGTGAGCTCGTGCAGCTGCTTGTTCTGCTGCTTCATGAGCTTGAGGACGTGGAGGGCGGAGACGATGCCGTCGCCGGTGGTCGCGTAGTCGAGGAAGATCAGGTGGCCGGACTGTTCGCCGCCGAGGTAGATGCCCTTGTCGCGCATCCGTTCGATGACGTAGCGGTCGCCGACGGGGGTGATCTCGGTGGTGATGCCGTTCTGCTTCATGGCGTCGACGAGGCCGAGGTTGCTCATGATGGTGACGGCGATGGTGTCGTTCGGGAGGCGTTTGCGCGCCTTCATGTCGAGGGCGCAGAGGCCGATGATGCGGTCGCCGTTCACTTCGTTGCCTTGGCAGTCGCTGAAGATCACGCGGTCGGCGTCGCCGTCGAGCGTGATGCCGACGTCGGCGCGGTATTCGCGCACGAGACGGCAGATGCGTTCGGGATGGGTGGCGCCGCAGTTGTAGTTGATGTTGATGCCGTCGGGGGAGACGGAATCGGCGATGACCTCGGCGCCGAGTTCGCGAAGGATGGTCGGGGCGATCTCGTAGGAAGCGCCGTTGGCGCAGTCGAGCACCACGCGGAGGCCGCGGAGGCTGACGTTGCCGATGGTCTGCTTGGCGAATTCGATGTAGCGGCCGCGGGCGTCGTCGAGGCGGAACGCCTTGCCGATCTTGTCGCCGGCGACGCCGTTGATCGTGCCGGACATGATCTCTTCGATGTGGGCTTCCTCTTCATCGGGGAGCTTGAAGCCGTCGCCGCCGAAGACCTTGATGCCGTTGTCTTTGGCGGGGTTGTGGGAGGCCGTGATCATGACGCCGCAGGAAGCGTTCATGGACTTGACGAGGTGGGCGATGGCCGGAGTGGGCATCGGGCCCGTCTGGAAAACCTTCATCCCGGTGCTGACCATGCCGGCGGTGAGCGCGGTTTCGAGCATGTACCCGGAGAGGCGCGTATCCTTGCCGATGACGGCGGTGCCGCCGTGCTGGCTGTTCACATAGATCTTCCCAAGGGCTTTGCCGAGGTTGAGGGCGATTTCCGGGGTTACGGGGTGGGAGTTAGCCTGTCCACGAATTCCGTCGGTTCCAAAGAGCTTTCTTTCCATAAGAGTTTTCGGCCTTTCCAGAATTGGCTTGTTGAAGCGGCATGACGCCGCCGAAAAAAACGATTGATTTAATATACATCCTTTAGAGGGCGAAATCAAGAAAAGTCTACTTAATAATCCGGGATTTTTTGAAGCGGTCCATGCCCCCTTGGAGAAAGACAATCCCGAACGCAGACAGAGGCGGAAAAGGAAAGCCTCCGCGATCCCGGAAGACCGCGGAGGCGTGCGTCGTTCGAGCCTGCCGTTGCCGTGTTACATGCTTGCGAGGAAGCCCGTGGCGGATTCGGAGAGAACCTTTTCCGGCAGGGGAAGCGCGGCCGCCGGCGCGGGGGCCTCGGCGAAGGTGCTGTTGCCGTTGACCGCGACATCGTAGTACGCGCATCCGCCCTTCGCGCACGGTCATTTTTTCGGAATGGCGGAAAGCGGGATGGCGGACAGCGCGGTTTGAAGCGTCGCGGGGGTCGCCTTCTGAACCGTGGGAAGTTCCGGGGACCACGCCGCGATGCGCGCCTCCTGCAGCAGCAGGAAGAAATCGAAGAACGGGCGGCATTCCTCGAGGCTGACTCCGGCGTCGTACAGCAGATGGAATTTGTCGATGAACGGCGCGACGGCCTCGCCTTTCGTGCGGTCGCGTCCGTAGGACTGGTCGGCGCGTTCGAGGCGCACCCGGAGCGCGCGCAGATAACGCGGATAGCGCGCCACGGCATCGGGCGTCCGCAGGAACCCCTTGCGGAACAGCACGGCGAGCTGGCGGTTCACGTCGAGGTCGGTGAAGCAGTCCGCCGGGACGTCCCCGAGGCGGCGTTCGATGGGCTCGTAGGCGGAGAGGAGCTGAAGCAGCGCCGAAACATCCTCGCGCACGGCGTCCGCCAGACGGTTCCGCAACTTCAGGCAGGCATCGTCGAACGCCTTCGCGTCGCGGATGTCCTCCGGCGGGCATCCGATTGCGCGGGCGACGGCGTTGTCGGTCAGGTCGGCGCGCCACTCCGGATCGTCCGGGAAGAACTCGTGTTCGAGCGTGCGTCCGAGCTTGGCGTAACTCCGCATGTGCGCGAACATCTCCGGGTAGCGGATGCGGAAGAGCGTCAGGACGGCGCGGCGGTGCGCGGCGCGCGCCTCGGCCTCGTCCAGGAAGAGCGCGCAGCCGATGCTTTCCCCGCCCTGCTCCCGGAAGAAGCCGGGGTAGACCTCGCGGCCTTTGCCGTGGTTCAGGCGGACGGAGAGGGGAAGCTCGGGGATGGCGTCCGGCCAGGACGTCTCGCCGTGGAATTCCCACTTGCGGGCGGCGGCGTGACGGCTGGACACGGTCTCGGCGGAATCGTCCACCTCGGGCAGGTCGCGGACGACGCGCAGGAGCTTGCCGTGCTCGTTCAGGATCGCAAATTTGAGGATGAGGAATTCCGGCAGTTCGATGTCGTCGAACGCGGATTCGTCGAAGTCGCAGCCGCGGAAGGTCCGCAGGAACGCCGCCAGCACGCGCGGCAGGTTGCGCGCCGGGTAGACCGAGCCGTGTTTGAGGCCGTCCAGAAACGCCTCGGTGCATTCGTCCAGCGGCAGAAGCTTCTTGCGCTCGGTCTTGGTCAGCGAACGGAACATGTAGTCGAGCTTCATGCGGAGGAAGCCGGGCACGAGGTATTCGGCGGCGGCGCGCGGGAAGAGGTTCATGTGCGCTTCCGGCAGATACACCGTGATGCCGTCGTCCTCCTCGCCGGGGTCGTAGACGTATTCGAGGCGGTAGCTCTCGCCGTCCGCCTCGAGGCGGTCCGGGAAATCCGCGTCCGGCAGGGAATCGGGCGGCACAAGCGCGATGTCCTCCGGCTTCGGGTCGTACGAACGATGCCGCCGGGTCCAGTCCTTTCGAATGTCGGACACGCTGCACATCCACGGCGGCAGGACGCGCAGGAAATGCCGTTCGAGCGCGTGCAGGTCGACCACGGAGCCGGAACGCCGGAGTTTCGCCTCGAACGTGTGCAGACGGCGCACGAGTTCGTTGCAGCGCACCAGCCACGGCGCGGCGGGGTCCCTGACGGCGCACGGCACAAGCGCCTCCTTGATGAACACGGCACGCGCGGCCTCGCGGTCGACGCGTCCGTAGTGACAGCGGCGGCCCGGATGGATCGGGAGCGCCCCGGCGAAGACGCGTTCGCGTGCGAACACGAATCCGCTGGTCTCGTCCCAGGCGATCCGGTCGTAGGCGCGGGAACACAGCTCCGGCGCGATCTCCTCCAGCCATGCGCCCTCGACCACGGCGCAGCAGCGCCCGAAGACGCGGCTGGTCTCCATGATCGTGAAGCACAGGAGCCATTCCGGCGCTTTCTTGAGCTTGGCGAGCGCGGAGCCGGGGAAGATGGAGAACATGCGGCCCGTGCGGTCGAAATACTGTTTTTTCTCCGGGTCCCAGCACGCCAGGCGGCGCGGCAGGCCGCCCATGAGGGACTTGTGGATCGGGTCGGACCGGTCGGCGCGGAGTTCGATTTTAAGTGTGTTCAGCTCAATTTCAGGCTGGAGGTATTCGAGCAGGTCGGCGCACAAATTGCGCCATTCCTGCATGCGGCGGAAATTCAGGTAGTTCGCGCGGCAGAACTTGCGGAACTGCGACTTGGAGACGCGGAACGCCTCGTCCGCCGCCAGCCACAGCTTCACGATGCTCAGGAAATCCGATTCCGGCACGTCGAACTGCCGCTGCGCTGTGTCCGCCTCCTTCGCTTTCTCGAAGGGGCGTTCGCGCGGGTCCTGGATCGACAGAAACGCCGCGATCAGCAGGATCTCCGGCAGGACGCCGCGGTCGATGCCGTCGAGCAGGATGCGCCCGAGGCGCGGCCCGACGGGGAGTTCCGCGAGGCGGCGCCCCTCGTCCGTGAGCGCGCCGGAAGCGTCGATGGCGTGCAGGTCAGTCAGCGTGGTCAGGCCCTCGCGGATCAGCTGGGGCGACGGCGGGTCGACGAACGGGAACTGGACGATCGGAGGGAGTTTCAGCGCCGCCATCTGGAGGATAACGCCCGCCAGGGACGCGCGCTGGATCTCCGGCGGCGTGAACTCGGCCGCGTCGGCGAGCGTTTCCTCGGAACAGAGATGCACGCACACGCCGTCCTGTTCGCGTCCGCAGCGTCCGCGCCGCTGCATGGCGCTCGCGCGGGAGACGCCCTCGATTCTGAGCTCCTGGATACCGCTTTTCGGGTTGTAACGGGAGAGGCGGACCAGCCCGGAGTCGACCACGTAGCGGATGCCGGGGATCGTGATGGACGTCTCCGCCACGTTCGTCGCGAGGACAATCCGGCGGTTCGAGGACTGCGGCGCGAAGATGCGTTCCTGTTCGCTCGCGCTCATGCGTCCGAAGAGTGGCAGGATCTCGGTGTGGGGGTAGTCGCGCCCGGTCAGCATGTCGGCGCAGTCGCGGATTTCGCGTTCGCCGGGCAGGAAAACGAGGATGCCGCCGCGTTCGCCGATGTCGAGCAGGTACTCCACGCCGCGCGCGACGGATTCCGCCAGTTCCTCGTCCTGAAGCGGCTCCAGGTAGACGTCCTCGACCGGGTAGACGCGGCCGCCGACCTCGATGACCGGGGCGTCGCCGAAGAACGACGCGATGCGGGCGGCGTCGAGCGTGGCGGACGAAATGATGACGCGGAGTTCGGGGCGCCGCGCGAGCAGGAGCTTCATGTACCCGAGCAGAAAGTCGATGTTGAGGGAGCGTTCGTGCACCTCGTCCAGGATGATGCAGTCGTACTGGTACAGCTTCGGGTCGTTCTGCGTCTCGGCGAGCAGGATGCCGTCCGTCATGAACTTGACGACCGTGGAGTCGTCCGTGCGGTCGTCGAAGCGCACCTGATAGCCGATCTCGTGTCCGCACGCGCATCCGGTCTCGTTCGAGAGACGGCGGGCGAGCGCGGAGGCGGCGATCCTGCGCGGCTGGGTGCAGCCGATGCGTCCGGCGCGTCCGAATCCCTCCAGCAGCGCGGCCTTCGGGAGCTGGGTGGTCTTGCCCGACCCGGTGGTGCCGCAGACGACGATGACCTGATGCGACTTCAGCGCGGCGCGGATTTCCGGGATCTTCGCGGTGATCGGGAGATTGTCCGGGAACTCGCAGCGGATGCGGGAAGCGACGGGGACGAGCGAACGTTTCTTCGCAGTCTCAAGCAGACGGAAAAACTCTTCGCGTTTCTCCTCCGCCGCAATGGGATCGGTGTCCAGTAAATCCAAAAACGCGCGGCGGCGTTTGCTCAGGCGGGCGCGGTCGGTCAGACGCAGGGCGGACCAGATGCGCGCGACTTCCCGCCGGACCTGGCGCGGGTCGCAGCTCATAGGTACTCTCCGGCGCCGGGCGACTGGATGAAGTTCACAAGCACGTCGGCGCGCCGGTAGAAATCCGCCGGGCCGTGCGCGTACGTCAGGACCTGCTGCCGCCAGTAATACAGGCCGTCGCCGGAGATGCCGGCGAGGTAGTCCAGCTCGGCGGCCAGCGCGTCGGAATCGAACGGTTCGTTGAGGACGTGTCCGCCGGACGCCAGCACGATGTCCTGAAATCCGCAGACCTCGGTGCAGACCACGGGCAGGCCGGAGGCGA
>JAFXUM010000158.1 GCA_017524965.1 Lentisphaeria bacterium
ATCGTGGGCGTCATCTCCTTCATCCTGAAGGGCTGCGAGCCGCCCGAGCTCGAGGAACAAAAGGCGAAAGCGCCCGCCGCCGCGGAATCCGTGCGGAAAACGGATGCCGATGCAACCGCGAACGAGGGAAACGAGGGAAAACAGGAAGCCGCGCCCGCCGTCGAAGCGGGCACTCCGGCTGTTCAGGAGCCGGACGCTCCGGCGGTCACTGTGCCGGAGACGGTTCCACAGGCCTGACCGCGGCCTTCATGGTCAGCAGGTCGGCCGCCAGACGCAGCACGGGATCGCCGTCGAGCTTGTCGGGCGATTCCTTCAGCTGATCGTAGTCCAGACGCGCCTCGGAAGACTTTTCCAGATCCGGCTTCAGCGCGTACGGGGAAATCCCGGAATACTGCGCGGGCGGATCGGGCACGAACCACGCGACGCCGTTGACATAGATGCGTTTCGCCGGGAAGACGGACCCCGCGGTCTCCGTCCCGATCAGGACGGCTCCGCAGTCGCGCCGCAGGACCGCCGCCAGAAGCTCGCCGACTCCGGCCGTCTTGCCGGAGACCAGCGCCATGACCGGGCATTTGAGCTTGCGCGCGGACTCCGCCAGAGGCTCCACGGCACTGTAGTCGCCGTAAAACGCATTCCGCAGGTCGAAGATCACGCCGGACGCATCCGCGTTGCCGCCTCTTCCGTCGAGCGCTTTCACAGCCTCGGGCGCGGTCCCGGCGGTTACGCCGTCCAGCCGGAGATACAGGAACTTCTTCCCGGTGAGCTCAAGCGCCGGAAGGGGTTTCACATCAATGCCCTGCACAACCGTGGCCGATTTCCCTTTCGCGGCCTCGGACGCCGGGATCGCGCCGCTGTCCAGCGCACGCATCACGCGGGCGAGCGCCTCCTCGCGCGGGAGCTCCGCCATGCGGCGGTACGTCTCCGGCGCTTCGTCCTGGATCGCTTCGATCAGATCGACGATCCGTTCCTCCAGCGTGAGCGGGGGGATGACGCGGCGTTCGGGCGCGTCCTGAGCGGCGGGCGCATCCGGCGCGTCCTGGGCGAAGACGGGCGCGGACAGGAACAGAAGGACCGGCAGGCAGACTGCCGGGGCGAAGGGAAGCGGTTTCATGGGATTTGCGGCTCCATCGGAATAGAAAATGTTTGCGCGGCGGAAAAGACGGACGGAGAAAAAGGCGCGCTTCTATCTAATATGATGGTTTCTTCCGGTTTTTCAAGCGCGTTCAGTTGATTTTTTGAAAAAAGCGCTGTAAATTATTCTGAATAGACCTTGAACAGAAACCGCGGTCCGTCCGCTTCGATCACGTTTTATCCGCCCATGACCATCACGATTGACCTGCCGCCGATCCCCGCCGCGAAAGCATCTTCCGGCATCGACCGCGAGCTCGCGCCGCTCGTCGCGCGCGCCGCACGCGTCCGCCTCGAAGACGTGCTGGACTACAGGATCGTACGGAAAAGCATCGACGCGCGGAAAAAGCCCGCCGTGGCGCTTCTGTTCCGCGTCGACGCCGACCTGGCGGAGGGCGTCCGCCCTGCGGACGGCCCGAACGTGAAGCCGTTTGTGCCGCGTGAGAAATACCGTCCGTTCGAGGGGAAGACCGCGCTCCGGAATCCGCTCGTGATCGGCGCGGGGCCCGCCGGGCTGTTCGCCGCGCTGGTCCTGGCGCGGGCAGGATGCGCGCCCGTCGTGCTGGAACGCGGCCGCGACGTGGACCGCCGCAGGCGCGACATTGAATCGTTCCGCGCCTCGCGCACGCCCGATCCGGAGAGCAATTACCTGTACGGCGAAGGCGGCGCGGGCACCTGGTCCGACGGCAAACTCTTCACGCGCATCCACGAACCCGCCGTCATGTACGTGCTGGAGATGTTCGCGGAATGCGGCGCGGACCCGTCCATCACCTATTTCAGCCATCCGCACCTCGGATCCGACCGTCTGCCAGGCATCGTCGCCGCCCTCCGCGAGAAGATCGAACGCCTCGGCGGGACGTTCCGCTGGGATTCGCGCGTCGACGAGCTGCTGATCCGCGACGGCGTGTGCCGCGGTGTGCGTCTGGCGGACGGCGAAGTGCTCGAATCGGACGTGGTGATCGCGGCCGCCGGACACAGCGCGCGCGCATTCATGCGTTCGCTTTTCGGCCGTGTCCGGTCGTCCATGAAGGGCTTCCAGATCGGCATCCGCATCGAACATCCGCAGGAATTCATCAATGCCGCGCAGTACGGCATGGCGCTCCCGCCGGACTCCATCGGACCCGCCCCGTACCAGGTCGTGAGCCGTCCCTCGCAGGACGGACGCATCGACGGCGCCGCGAGCTTCTGCATGTGCCCCGGCGGCGAGATCATCGCGGCCGTGACCGACGCCGGTCATCTCTCGACCAACGGCATGAGCAACGCCGCCCGCGACGGCAGATTCGCCAATGCCGCGCTCATCACCACGATCCCCGCCGGCACGTTCGCCGCGCCCGGCGACGCGTTCGCATTCCTCGACGACCTCGAAGCCCGGCTCGCGCAGGCGGGCGGCGGCTGCTGCACGGCCCCGGCGCAGACCGCGTGCGATTTTCTGAACGGCAAAACAGGGCGGCTTCCCTCCGAAACCTCCTACTGTTTCGGCCTCGCCCCCGCACGCCTCGACTCCATCATGCCCGCCCCGGTCACGGCGTCGCTCCGGCGCGCGCTCGTGCATTTCGACAAAATCATGCCGGGCTTCCTCGACCGCGGCGTGATGATCGGCGGCGAGACGCATGTGTCAAGTCCGGTTCGGTTCGAC
>JAFXUM010000159.1 GCA_017524965.1 Lentisphaeria bacterium
GACCACGGCGAGCATCGGGAAGAGGTCCGGATCGCCGAAGACGATGGAATCCTGTTCGAGGAACGCGCCGTAGATGTGCGCGGAGAAATGGTTGATCGGGATCAGCGGCAGGTCGTGCGAGGCGGCGATCCCCTTGGCGAAATTGAGGCCGACGAGCAGCGCCGGGATCAGGCCGGGCGCGTGCGTCACCGCCACGGCGTCGAGATCGTCGAGCGTCACGCCGGCCGTCTTCAGCGCCTCGTCCAGGGTCGGGCAGACCGCGGTCAGATGGGCGCGTGCGGCGAGTTCCGGGATGACGCCGCCGTACGGGGCGTGTTTTGCGATTTGGGACGCCACGGCGTTGGAAAGGACCTTTTTTCCGTCCTCCACGACCGCCACGGCGGTTTCGTCGCAACTGGATTCGATCCCCAGGATCAAGCTCATAGTCTTTCGGCCTCGCGTTTGTCTGATTATGGTTTTTGTTCGCATGCAATCAATTAATATAGCATTTGCGGAGGCCGAAATCAAGTTTTCGGGCGCAAAAAAGCCCCCGGCCCGTGAAAGAACCGGGGGAACAGTGTTTGTTGTTACAAAGCGGCGGTCACGCCAGCAGGACGGAATCCTGGATGGACAGCATGCCGTCTGTCAGCGCGGGATCCGCGGAGGATGCGGCGAGCGCACCGGACGGGAGGGCGTCCTGCGGCGCGAGGAGCGCGGAGGTGGGCGCGGAGTCGTAGAACTTGCTGGCGTCCTGATCGACCGCGATTTCGTAGTACGCGCGGCCGCCCTTCGCGGCGTTCGTGGACTCCATGGAGACGTAGTACACGCCCGCTTCGAGCAGGAGCGCCTTCGTTCCAGCCGTGAACAGCGTTTCGCCTTTCGCCTGCTTCAGCACGGTCGCCTGCAGCGCCTTCTGCGTGTAGACCGTGCTGCCCTTCTTGTCCGTGCCTTCGTCAAGCCGCCAGATCGTGAACTTCGCGGCGCCGGTCGCCTTGAGCGTGAAGCTCAGCGCCGCGTCGGAGTCCAGACGGATCTTCCTGAAGTCGGCGGCGTCGCCGAATCCGACGAAGTTGTGCCACAGAGTCCCGCTCTCATCGGTGTACGAACCGCCGTCCAGCGAAACCGTCGTAGTCCCGGAGCCGATCGTCTGCGCGGAGGAATAATAGACATTGCTGTTGAGCGCTTCCTTGCCTTCCTTCTCTTTCTTCTTGTCGTACAGCCAGTTGTTCCAGCCGGAATCTCCGGCGTCAAAATACTCGCAGCCGGCCGTATTGAACTCGACGTTGTAGTACGCGCTGCCGCCCTTCTTCGCGTTCGTGGACTGCACGGAGACGAAGTAGTATCCCCGTTCGAGCAGGAGGGACTTCGTGTTGACCGAATACAGGCCCGTCGTCTTGTCCTTCTTCAGCGCGGTCGCCTGCAGCGACTTCTGCGTGTACGTGGGATTGCCCTTCTTGTCCGAACCCTCGACGAGCCGCCAGATGGTGAACTTCGCCGCGTCCGTGGCATTGACCGTGAAGCTCAGGCTCGCGCCGTAGTCCAGGTAGACCCGCGCGAAGTCGGCGTCGTCGCCAAAGCCCACGAAATTGTTCCACGTGCCGGTCTCATCCGTGTGCGAGGTGGCGCTGTCCAGCCGGACCGCCGAGACCCCGGCGCTGACGTACGTCGTCGGGAAGCTGTACCGGTTCGGGTTCAGCGCGGGCGTTTTCTTCTTGTCGTACAGGTAATTGTTCCAGCCGTTGTCGCCGTCGGCATAGAAGACCGTGTAATTCTTCGCCGTCTCGTCCATGTTGAGCTTCACGTTGTAGAACGCCGCGCCGCCCTTCTTCAGGTTCGTGGACTGCATGGAGACGTAGTAGTCGCCCGCCTCGAGGAGGAGGTTCTTCGTCTGGGCGGTGAAGTTCACCGCGCCCTTCGCCTTCTTCAGCGCGGTCGCCTGCTTCGACTTCTGCGTGTACGTCACGTTGCCCTTCTTGTCCGTGCCGGACGTGAAGCTCCAGACGGTGAACTTCGTGGCGTCGGTGGCCTCCAGGTCGAAGCTCAGGCGCGCGCCGTAGTCCAGGTGGATCAGCGCGAAGTCGGCGGCGTCGGCCCGCGTTTCGCCGCTCACCGTGCCGTTTCCGACGAAGTTGTACCAGAGTTTTCCGGCGGAATCCTTGTTGTAGACCGTGTACATCTGGTCCACGTTGACCTTGACAAGGTCGGAAGTCAGGACGTTCGCCTCGAAATCGACGGCGTTCGGGTTCAGGACGGGCTTGCCCTCCTTCTCTTTCTTCTTGTCGTACAGGTAATCGTTCCAGCCGTTGTCCGGGCCGTCGTCGTGCGACAGGGCGCGCTTCGTGACCACCACGGCGATGGCGTCGTCGTCCGGGTGCATGAGCGAATACCAGCGGTCGCCCACCTGGACGGATTCGCCGCCGAGCGTGAGCGTGCCGAGACCGGGACTGAACGGGTCGTCATAACGGTCTATGATCGTGATCGTGCTGTCGAACGCCGCCGCGCCGGTCGCGATGACGTATTCCCCGTATGCCTGATCGGATTCGCGCACAACGACTCTGTAATCCGGAGTCCCGGTGATCCGGGAGATGTCGTCCACCAGGATGCACGGCCCCGGGATGTATCCCAGCTGGAACGCGACCGTGCCGCCATCCGCTGCCAGCACCGCGTCATCGGTCAGCACGATCTGCTCCATCACGATCGCGCCGCTGGCGAGTTCGATCCTGCCGCCGGAGCCTGCCGAAATCAGGCCGATGACCGCCCCGGATCCGGCGGAAAGCGTACCGTTCCGGACATCTATCCCGTAACCGTAAGCATAAGTCCCGTCGCCCGGAATGCCGCTGATCAGCATGACGCCGCCGTCGATGGTCGTGAAGTATGCCGAGCCGCCGCTCCGCACATCCAGCACGCCGCCGGTCCCGATGAACGCGGATTCGACGCCGCCGCGGGAAAGGACCCGGACGGTCGCGCCCGCCGCGGTCGCGGAAACGACCTCTGCGCGGCCGTCGCTGCCGAGTTCGAGCACGGCTTTTTCTCCGAGAACCGGATTGTATGCCCTTGCGCTGTTGTGCAGCGTAATGCTCGCGCCGGATTCGAGCAGCGTATCATAGAATCCTGCGTCATCGTGCGAATAGTAACGGTATTCCTCGCTGATCGCGAGCGAGCCGCCGGACTTGAAGACCGTGCCGGAAAGGATCGTGACGGCGGGGGAGTCAAGGTAAAGCACGCCGCCCGATTCCACGACGGTATCGGACACGGTCGCGACCCCGAAGCTGTCGGCGGCGATCCCGAATGTGCCGCCGGAGGAGACGACGGTGTTGTTCGCGAACACACTTCCATAGTTGTAGCCGGACATGACGAACGTGCCGCCCGAATGAACGACCGTGTCGTCCGCCGTCGCGCTTCCGTTGTAGGTATAGAGATAGAACGTTCCGCCGGAGGAGACGCGCGTTTCCGAGACGACGGAAACACCGTAAGACCCGCCGCTGGCGTAGAAGACGCCGCCGCCCGCCACCGTGGTGTTGATCGCCGAAGCGCCGCCGCGGTAGTCAAGCTCCATGTGGCCGTAGGAATTGACCAGCGTGTTGAGCGCCGTGCCGCCGCTGCTGACATACAGGCCGCCGCCCGCCACCGTGGTGTTTTTCGCAATGCCGCCGCTGAACACTTGCATGCTCGCGCCGTAGCCGGACATGTTGTTGCTGCCGTATTCGACCAGGATCGTCGTGCCGTCCGCGACCGTGCCGGAGTGGACCGTGGCGCTCATGCCGAACGTCAGCGTCACGCCGGTGAAGGTGTTCTGCTCGAATTCGATCGGAGTGCCATCTCCGTAGCCGGAATTGTAAACACCGACATAACCGCCGTTTTCCCTGATCTTTCCGGTAAACTCTCCCCCGCCGACATAAAGGTTACCGCCCTGTTCGACCGTGAATCTATCCGCGCCCTGAACAACGCCGCCGGATTCGATGAAGAGGCTTGCGCCGGAAGTGATCCGCGTCTCTTTGCCGACATCCAGGACGCCGCCGGAGGAGACGGCGATCCCGAAGCCTTTTTCCAGTGCGCTGAAGTCGTTGCTCATGTGGCCGTCCGCGACCTCGAATGCGCTGCCCGCGTAGGACCCCTGGACCAGGGTTCCTCCAAGCCCGGCGGAGGAAACAAGGGTTATCGTCGCCTTTGCGCCGTCTTCCAGCTTGAGATTCGTGGCGGATGCTCCGCCGTAGATTTCGATCGAACCGCCGCTGCTCACGGTCACATCGTCCGCGACGCCCCAGCTGAGCGGATAGTAGCCGTAGTAGTCACTCCCATACCCACCAAGATACATGTATCCGCCGTCGCTCACGGTGGCGCCCGACGCGACGCCGCCGTAGTTGACCCAGATCTGGCATCCGCTTCCGACCGTGGTGTCCGACGCGACGCCGCCGTAGGAAACATTGAGATAACCGCCGTGGTCTTCGATCCATGAATAGCCTTCATAGCTGCTGCTCACTTGCACTGCGCTGAGCACGGTCCCGGTTGCCTTCGCGCCATCGCCCAGGCTCATATAACCGTAATCCGCGAGCATGAAGTTTTCGAGCGCGCAGGTGTATCCGGCGACGACTTTCCCGCCGCTGCTCACGACGGCGTTTTTCGCGGTTCCGCCGTACAGCCACATATGTCCGCCGTTCACGTTGACGTCCTGAAGCGTTCCGGCTGTCATGGAAACCCGCCCGCCTTCGAGCGTGATGCTGTTCGCTTCGCCGCCGTCAATGCCGAGGATGGCTCCGGCGGAGGAATAATAATCTCCGTAGGAATCCTTGACGCCGTGGAAAGTCGCGCTTGTCAGTGTGCCGCCGGCGGAAACATAGACCGATCCCCCGCTGGAAACATTGAAGTTGGTCGCCGTGCCGCCGGAGGAAACGCCGATCCATCCATTAACGAACGTGATGTCGTCCGCCACGCCGCCGTTCGCGATGCCGAGGCCGATCGAGTTCGCGCTGAAATGCTCGAACCTGCCGTCCTTCAGCAGGATTGCCGAACCGTCCGCCATCGTGCCGGAGACGAACACGTCGGACGTCGGATCGACCCTGAGATACAAATATGCATGTTCTCCGGCAAGAACAAGACCGGTCACGGAACCTCCGTTGACGGAAAGAGTGCCGCCGCTGAAGTTGAGTCCGTCGACGGTCGCTCCTGTGTAGACATAGAGAGCGCCGGCTGTTACGGTCAGGTCTGTCACAGTCGCGCCGGAAGAGACGTATCCATAGCCGCCGTTGAGGACCGATTTTTCCAGCGTGCCGCCGTCCTGGACGGCTATCCCGTATCCCATGCCGTCGATGTAGGGCGCAGTGGCGGAGACCATTCTGCCGCCGTTGAGGATTGTCACGTATCCCGTTACATTGGCACCGCTTACCGTGCCGGCGATGCTGCCGCCGCCGTTCAGGTCATAGACGACCGCGCCGCCTTCGATTGTCCAGTTTGTCCCGCTCAGGCCGCTCGCCACGGCATTGCTGTGGATGACGCCGGAGCAGTTGTCATAATAGGACGAGCCCAGGGCAATATTGTACGCCGAGCCGCCTTTATAAAGGTGGAACGCGCCGCCGCTGCTGACGACGGAGATATCGGTGGCCGTGGTCCCGGAGTGGACCGTGACCAGGCCCATGAGAGTCTGATTGCTGAACGAATTGGGGCTGAACGTGACCTCGACTCCTTCGCCAAGCTCGAATCCGCCGCCGTTCTCGACCAGCGTCAGCCCCGCTCCCGCCTTCGCGCCGCTCTCGAAGCGGACGCGCCCGAGTTCATCCGCCCGGATGACGCCGTCCGCGGTCGCCCCGGAGGAAAGGATTACGCGGCCGGCGGATACCCAGCCATAACTGTCCACACCGCCGCTGACGGTCGCGCCGTTCACCACGCCGCTGCTGTAAACATGCAATACGCAGCAGCTGACGGTCGTGTCGGTCGCGGTGGTTCCGGAGTGAACCGTGGCGGACTCGTATTGCTTCAGGACCGCGCCGCTGAATTCATGCGGCGTGAACGTTGCGGACCCAGAGGCGCTCACGACGACATAGCCTCCATCTTCGATGATGCCGACCGCGGATCCGTAGTCGTAGACAAAAAGGGAGCCGCCCGCCTGCACGATCGGATTGGTTGCCGTCGCGCCGGACTCGACGCCGTAGCCGTTGCCGCTGTCGATCTTCAGGTCGCTGATCTTGCCGTCGCTGAGGGCGAACGCGGTTCCTCCGCTGGTGCCGGTGACGACGGTATTGAGGGCGATCCAGTAATGGATACGCGCTCCCGGCTCCGCCACGATCCAGGTCGCCGTCGCGCCGCTGGATACCCAGACGCGGCCGCTGCCGGCGACGTTGATCCCGTCCGCGACCGCGCCAGAGGACAGATACAGCACGCCGTTGCCGAGGACCGTCGTATTGCTCGCCGTGGTTGCGCCGATGCCCTGTTCTTCCCATCCGCTGCTTGTGTAAAGGACCATGGATGCGCCGCTGTTGATCGTCGTATGATTCACCAGACCGCCGTTTCCGACTGCGGCGTAGCCGTCGCTGTTGATCGTCGTGCTGTCCGCGGAGCCGCCGGTCACATACATCCGGCCGTAACTGTTGACCGTTGTCCGGAGCGCCGTCGTCCCGGAGTGAACCGTGGCGGACATACCGTAATCCAGTACGACGTCGCTGAAGGTATTGGGCACGAACGAAGCCGAGCCATACTCGTAAATGAACCCGCCGTTTTCCGCGATGCTCAGCGCCGTGCCGCCGGAATTGATGTAAAGAATCGTACCGGGATTCAAGGTCACGCCAGTCGCCGTGCCGCCAGGTGAAATCTCAATGCCGCCGTGGCCGTTCAAGGTCGTGTTGTCCGCCACACCCGAACTGAGGATGTTCAGAACGCCGTTGTTCACAATCGTGTTCTGCGCCACACCGGAACTGTAGATATTCATGGAGCCGTAGCTGTTCACAGTGGTGTTCTGAGCCACGCCGCCTTCGCTGACAATCATGTATCCGCCGTAGTCCAGGGTCGTGTCGGTCGCCGTGCCGCCGCTGCCGACGTACATGGAGTCGTAGTAGAGACTCAGGCCGCTGAGGACGCTTTCGGATTCGTTGGGGACGTCGTATCTGGTGTAGGACATACTTTCCTCCGTTCGGGTTGAGGATAAAGCGGTTGGATAACCACATTCAATAAACAGTACGGCGATAATATAGCATGGGACAAAGACCTTTGCAAATACGGATTTGTTCTTTTTATATAAATCCTTCATGTTTCCCCGGGATCGTGACGGAAACAGGCTGCCGGACGCCGCCTGGCGCGGGAAACGCCGGACGCCGCGCCGGGACCGCGCTTCGGGCCTGTTTTCCCGAAAAAAGGAAAATAAAAAAAACAAATGCCATTGAAAAAAGAAAAAATGGAGATACATTATATGAAATCCCATGTACCCGCACCCCGAACGTTTCAGCAGGAACCGACCGTGGACTTCAATACCGACAATCTGCTTCAGAAGATCATCAATCCGCCCCTCGTGACGGAAAACGACGCCTATCTGCTCAAATTCGCGGAGAACGACGACGAGATCTTCGCCGCGCAGAAACTCCGCTACCGGGTCTTCAACTGCGAACAGAACCGCGGACTCGACTCCGCCAAGGACGCCGAGTTCGACCGCGACGAGTTCGACGAGGGCGCGGCGCACCTGATCGTCTTCGACAAGGCGAGCGGGCTCCCGATCGGCACGTACCGCGCGATCGGCCAGGCGGGCAACGACCCGCGGAAGATGTATTCCGCCCGCGAATACGAGGTGAACGGCATCGAACGCTACGTGCCGCGGATCATCGAGGTGGGGCGTTCCTGCGTGGACAAGGATTACCGGAACGGCGCCGTGGTGGCGTTCCTGTGGAGCGGGATGGCCGCGATCACGCTGCGCTCCGGCTGCCGCTACCTGTGCGGATGCGTGAGCCTGGAAGACGCCCAGCCGGCGCTCGCCTGGGCGGTCTACGAATCCCTGCGCGCCGAAGGGCTGTTCTTCCCGGACGTCGATTTCAAGCCGCGTCCGAAGTTCACGTTCCCGCGCCCGGACCAGGCGGAGGTCGAAAGCATTCTGAACGACCGCGCACGTCTCCGCGCTGCCATGCCGCCGCTCCTGAAAGGCTACATCACGATCGGCGCGAAGCTCCTCGGCGAACCGGCGTTCGACTACGAATTCGGCTCCATCGACCTGCCCGTGATGGTCGACATGTGGCGTCTGCCGGACCGCTACCACAAGCATTTCTTCCCGAACATCACGTTCCCGGAGGACTGACCGATGCGGCTCCTGCGCAGGCTTTACCGCGTCGTCGCGCTTTTCCTGTGGGGAAACTTTCACTGGATCTACTGCCTCCCGATCCGCTACCTCTACAAGGAGGACCGCAGCATCCGCCGCATGGCGCTTCAGACGAAAAGCTGGGGCGGCGGCATCGTCAAGATCCTCGGCATCCGCACGGTCGTGCACGGCGATCCCTCGCAGTATCAGAAAACCGGCGGACTGGTCGTGGCGAACCATCAGAGCTACGTCGACATCTTCCTGCACGCGTCCGTCTTCGGGCTGCGGTTCACCCCGAAAAAAGAGATCCGCTCCTGGCCCATCCTCGGCTGGTACACCGACATGACGCGCCCGATCTGGGTCGACCGCGATTCCAAACAGTCCGCCGGAAACCTCATGCAGCAGTTCCGCGACACCCTGAGGATGAAAGTCCCGCTGATCGTGTATCCCGAGGGAACCACGTCCGACGGGCGCTCCGGCCTGAAGGAATTCAAGACCACGCCGTTCGAGACCGTCTGCGGCACCGACATCCCGATCCAGCCGATCATCTCCATCTACCGCCCCGCCGAGGGCGACGTGCA
>JAFXUM010000160.1 GCA_017524965.1 Lentisphaeria bacterium
AGGGGGAGTATTCGGTCGGAATCACGGGGGCGCCGTCGGTCAGCGTTTCGCCCGGCTGCGCAAGATATTTCATGCCGGAATTGTCCGGTTTGCCGCGTTCGGAGAGCAGGAATTCGGTCTCGAACTTGATGGATTCGAGCATGTCGTTGAATTTTTCGGCCTGGAGATTGAACTGGTGCGCGGTTTTCCGGCACGCGGACTGCGCCTTGCCGAGCACATGGTCGTCGAGGTAGGAGATCTGCGCCATGCGGACGTCGTTGAAGATGTTGTATGCGAAGAGTGCGCCGACGAGGCAGATCAGCGTCAGGAACCCGAAGAACATGCGGCGGTGGTGCGCCCGGATGAGCTTCGCGAAGCGTTTCGACAGGCTGATCTTGCGCACGGAGACCTCGTCCGAATGCAGGAAATGCCGGATGTCTTCGGCCAGGTCGTTCACGGACCGGTAGCGGTCCTCCGGATTCGGCGCGATGGCTTTCCGGATGATCGCCCGCATGTCCGGGTCGATCGTGCCGCCGAAACGGTGCTCGATCGCCGGTTCGACGCCGTTGCGAAGTTTTTCGAGGACCTCCGGGGCAGGGGCGTCCTGGAACGGCGGATGCAGCGTGACGATCTCATAGAGCAGCATGCCGAGGGCGTAGATGTCGGACCTGATGTCCGGTTCCGCGCCGGAAACGATCTCGGGCGCGATGAAGCGGGGGTCGGTTATCTCGGGCGGTTTGCGCTTCGTCTGCTCTTCCTTGTCCTGCGAGGCGAGGAAAACCGCGAAACCCCAGCCCTTGATGTAGACCTCGTGGTACTGGCCGATCAGGATGTTCTGCGGGGTCAGATTGGCGTGAACGACGTTCCGGCTGTGTGCGTAGAGGATGCCGTCCGTGACTCCGAGGAAGAGTTCGAGGCGGAAGTTCAGGGACGCCGCTTCCTCCGCCGCGCGGAATCCGGCGTTGCGGTAGTGCGAGGTGACGCGCTCCATGAATTTGCGGAGGTCGGTGCCGTCGGTCAGCTTCACGGCGGAATGCAGGCCGCCGCGGTAGTCGCGGTTGACGCTGTAGACGGGCAGGACGGACGGGTGGTCGAGCTGGGCCGAGATCTCGGCTTCGAGAAGGAAGCTTACGCGTTCGTCCGGGTCCAGAAGCCTTTCGTCGCGGAGCGAATAGATCGCCACCTCGCGTTCGAGCCCGAGGTCCTCGCCGATGGAGATCACGTAGCGTCCGCCCTCGGCGAGCTTGCGTTCGATCTCGAACCGGTCCTCCAGGTCGGTGAGGTGCGCCTGCGCCTCATCCTTGTGCCCGACTTCGGCGCGTTCGCGGTGGTGGTCGTGCCCTTCGATCTCGGTGCCGACGTCGCGCTTGCCCGATCCGGTCAGGTTGGACAGGATGGACGTCGGGTTGTGCAGGATGTTCTGGATTCTCGCACGGGTTTCCCGGAGCACGGACTGCGTATCTCTGGGGTTGACCCGCGTGACGCCGTTCTCCGGGCTCAGGGCGATGGTGCGGTCGACCGGTTCCTCGTTCATGACCATGGTGCGGTCGACCGGTTCCTCGCTCATGACCATGGTGCGGTCGACCTGGTCGGTGTTCATGACCATGGTGCGTTCGGGAGCGTCCGGCGTGACGGGCGTTCCGGCGGTCTGAGCGCCGGAATCCTTTTCGTTCGGTTCTGCGTCGGGTCTGAGTTCGTCCGTCACGGGGCGCGTCTCCGGTGGGTCAAATCACTTCGTGAATCCGATCGCCTGCGCGAGGATCACGGTCATCTTGCTGTCGAGCTTGAAGACCTTGCGGACGCCCTTTTCATCGTACATGCCGAGGGAGACGGTGCCGAGTCCCTTCGAGGCGCAGTAGAGGTAGACGTCCTGCGAGGCTTCGCCGACGTGGATCGCGGGGTACTTGATGTCGTTCGGGAACTTGGTGGAATCGCTGGCGTAGACGAGGATCGCGGCGGCGTTTTTCGCCATGTTCTTGTTCATGATGAGTTCCGCGCGGAAGTCGCCCGCGTCGATGCGCACGAGCTTGTTCTCCTTCGCGTCGTAATGGTAGGCCGCGCCGGGCAGCGCCACATAGACTTCGAGGTCCTGCTTGTTCATCGCGGTCGGGATCGTGCGCTTTCCGTCGGGACGGTTCACGCCGTTTGCGGCGTAGAGGATCTCGGAGAGCGTGGCGGCGTCGAGTTCGCCGGGCTTGTAGTCGCGGATCGTCTTGCGTTCGGCGAGCGCCTGCATGAGCGGCATGCCGCCGGTCTTGGCGGGGGCGGGGAGGGCGACCGACTCGGCTTTCGGGTCGATCTTCGCGGACGCGGCGGCGTCCTGCGCGGGGCAGACGAGCACGGCGAGAAGCGCGAGCGAGGCGGCGGCGAGAATGGTGAGGTGTTTCATGGCGAAGGCTCCTTTCTTGCTGGAGTTGTGGTGAAATGGCTGGTCAGAAACTGTTTTCCTCGGTCGGGAAGGTCTTTCCCCTGACCTCGGCGATGTAGGCGGCGATGGCTTCCTGCGCCATGGCTCCGACGTGGCAGAACCGTCTGGCGTGCTTCGGCAGGAATCCCTCGGTGTAGCCGAGCAGGTCGCTGATGACCTGCACCTGGCCGTCGCAGTCCGGGCCGGCGCCGATGCCGATGGTCGGTACGCCGACGGCGGCGGTGATCTTCGCGGCGAGTTCGGCGGGAACGCATTCCAGCACCATGGAGAAGACGCCGGCGTCCTCAAGCTCCTTCGCGCGGGCGATCAGCTCGGCGGCCTCTTCCTCGCCGCGTCCCTGCACCCGGTAGCCGCCGGATGTCTTCACCGACTGCGGCAGCAGACCGATGTGCCCCTGCACGGGGATCCCGGCCTCGACGAGCGCGCGGACGGCGGGCAGGGTGGACGGGGTGCATTCGAGCTTGATCGCGTCGCATCCCGCCTCCTGCATGAACCGCGCCGCCTCGCGGAGCGTGTTCTCCACGCCGAGGTGGCAGGTCATGAACGGCATGTCGCCGACGATGAAGGTGTTCGGAGCGCCGCGCCGGACGCACTGCGCGTGGTGGACCATCACGTCCATGGTGGCGGGGATGGTGTCGGCATAGCCGAGGGTGTTCATGGAGAGCGAGTCGCCCACGAGGATAAAGTCGATCCCGGCGGCCTCGGCGAACGCCGCGGTCGGCGCGTCGTAGGCGGTGATCATCACGATCTTCTCGCCGTTCTGCTTCATTTTCCGGAACGACCGGACTGTTTTCTTCACGATGCTGTCCGCCATGCGGCACCTCCGTATCTGAACTGAAACTGTGTTCCTGTTTGTTTCCGGGCGGTCCGCTGTGAGATGAAACGGTTCTGGGGGAGTCCCGTCCCATGCGCCCGCGTACGTCGTTCTTAAAAACCGTGCAGGGCGGCCCGGATTGTAAAATATAACACGAAAATCAAAAAAGTACAATAAAAAAAGGGCGCGAATGCGGAAAAAGATTTGAAATTCTTCCTTTTCGGAGTAGTTTATCAAGAGGAAAGGCTTTTCAGTTATGGCTAAATCAAAAAAACAATCCAGACAGTCCCGCGCTCCGCGCCGGGTCCTCTACAGCGGCGTCTTCTCCGCCGCGGCTGCCGGCTTCGGCTTCGTGAAGGTCCCCGGCGACCCGACCCTCGAATTCTTCATCCCGCGCAAGTACACCGGGCACGCGCTCGACGGCGACACGGTCGAGGTCGAGCAGATACCGGACGAACGCGACGCGACGTACTCGAAACGGAAATCCGGCCCGGTCGGCCGCATCGTGTCCGTGACCGGACGCAACCGCGAATTCGTGGTCGGCTGCCTGGACTCCCTGCACGAGATCCGCCCGCTCGACAAGCATCTGCCGGAGACCATCCGCGTGAACTCCGCGCCCCGCAACGCGAAGAAGGGCGACTGGGTGCAGGTGCGTCTGCTCGACGACGGTGCGAACCACACGGAACAGCTCCGCGGCCACGTGGAGCGTTCGCTCGGGTCCGCGGGCGACGTGGCGCACGACCTGAACGCCATCGCCGCGGAATTCGGCCTGCCTCCGGCCTACACCGCCGAGGACGAGGCGGAGGCGCTGAAGATCACGCCGCTGGAGATCGAACGCGAAGACCTTTCCTCCCTGTACACGCTTACGATCGACCCGGCGGACGCGCACGATTTCGACGACGCCATCTCCGTTCAGCCGGCGGCGAAGGCGGGCGAGATCACGCTCGGCGTGCACATCGCCGACGTCGCGACCTGGATCCGCCCCGGCTCCAAGTTCGACAAGGCCGCCGCGTACCGCTCGTTCTCCTCGTATCTCCCCGGCAAATTCCTGCCGATGCTCCCGAAGCCGCTCACCGCGAAGATCAGCCTCCGCGAAAAAGTCCTGTCCCCCGCCCACAGCGTGATCTTCACCGTGCGCCTCCGCGACGGAAAGATCCTCTCCTCGCGCCGCGTTCATTCGCTGGTGAAGGTGAACCGCCGCATGGACTACGACACCGTCCAGGCGTTCCTGAACGACCCGGCGAAGCGTCCGAAGGGCTGGAACAAGCAGGACGCGGAGAACGTTCTGCTCCTGCACAAGCTCGTTAAGAAGATGCGCGGATGGCGCGCGAAACACGAACAGTTCCTGTGGATCGACGTGCCGGAGATTCGCGTGCTCTGCGACGAGTCCACGCACGAGATCAAGGGGCTCCTGCGCCGCGTCCCGTGCGCCGCGGACGGCATCGTGGAGGAGTGTATGCTCGCCGCGAACTCGGCAGTCGCGAACGAGCTGATCGAACGCGGCGTCGGCGGTCTCTTCCGCATCCACCCCGAACCCGATCCCGAAAAGCTCGCCGAGTTCGAAGGCTTCGTCTCCGAGGCGTTCGGCGTTTCCACGGGCGACCTCTCGTCCGGTCGCGCCGCCTGCATGCACTTCCTTGAAACCATCCCGGACGACCACCGCAAGCCCGTGATCCTGTCGCGGTTCCTGCGGTCGATGGCGCGCGCGAGCTACAGCGAGAACCCGGAGCTTCATTTCGGCCTCGGCAAGACGCGCTATTCGCACTTCACCAGCCCGATCCGGCGGTATCCCGACCTGGCGCTTCACCAGCAGCTGCTCGCCCTCGACCTGAACAAGCGCCTGCGGTCCAAGCGCATGCTCGCGGAGATCGCCGTGCTGTGCTCGAAGAAGGAGGAGCGCAACGACAACGCGTTCTACGCCGCGAACGACCGCCTGAAGCTGCATTTCCTGAAGAACAGCGGCGCGCTGGAGAACACCACCATGTACGAGGCGATCATCCAGAAAGTCACCTCGTCCGGGCTGATGTGCGAGATCCCCGAGCTCGGCATGCTCGGATTCGTGCCGACCTCGCGCTTCCGCGCGCCCGTCACGCGCCGCAATTCGCGTTATTCCTCGCGCATGGAGAGCGGCCACACCGGATACCGGCCCGGCGACTTCATCTACATCGCGCTGGACAGCATCGACCTCGTGCGCGGCCACGCGCAGTTCCGCCCCGTCATTTAACCGCCATTCAAAAAGGATTCCCGATATGAAACTTCCCCTTCGTTTTCTTCCGTCGGCCGCCGTGCTCGGCCTGGCTCTGCTGACCGCCTGTCGTTCGACGGTGTTCGAGGTGCCGAAGATCGGCTCGCGCTTCGAGGATACGAAAAAATACCTGACCTACGACACGTCGCTGAACGCGTATGTCATCCCGATCGAGAAGTACGAGACGCTCGAATACGAGCATTTCGACCTCACGATCCCGAAGGACGACGTGGTTCAGTATTACGCCCCGGCGATCTCCAATTCCTCCAACCATGCCGAGCTCTACGTGCGGAACCTGCCGACCGAGACCGATTTCTTCGGGCGCGCCATGTATGCGCAGAATCAGGAGGGCTGGAAGAGCCTTGCCGACATTCAGCGATTCTACAAGGAGAAGTATACGCCGGACAAGTACACCATCAGCCTCGAAACGCGCATCGCGAAGCACGACGGCCACAACTGCATGGAGTACGACATCGTGGCGCGTATGCCGGACACCGGAAAGGTCATGGCGGTCCACGGCTTCTGCATGTTCGACCCGGGGAACCCCGGCTATATCTTCGACGTCGGCGCGGGGCGCACGGCCTACGAAAAGGACGTCGACAACGAGTTCCTGATCCGGGCGTCCGGCCTCTTCTTCGAGGCCGTGAAGTTCCGCCGGTGATCGGACGGAATAAACTCGTTTTGAGCAAAAGGACCGGGCGGTGCGGAGAATGTCCGCGCCGCCCGAACTGTTTTTTTGAAACCGGTTCAGCTTGCCTGAACTTGTGTGTTCAGCCGCGGAAGGCGTTGATGGCGTCGCGGAGCTTCAGCGCTTCGCGGCGCGCCGCCTCGGCGAAATCCTCGCCGTTCGAGGCGAAGATGATGCCGCGCGAGGAGTTGATGACGAGTCCGGTCTTGTCCGCGGTGAGTCCGTTGCGGAGCACGCCCTCCAGGTCGCCGCCCTGCGCGCCGATGCCCGGCACGAGCAGCGCCACGGAGTCGCCGACGCGTTTGCGGATCTCGCCGAGTTCGGCGGGGCAGGTCGCCCCGGTCACGAGCAGGACGTTGTGATTGTAGTTCCACACGGTGGAGATGCGTTCGGCGAGATACTGGTAGAGCAGTTCGCCGTTCTGGAGCACAAGCTCCTGGATCTCCTTCGCGCCGCCGTTCGAGGTGCGGCAGAGGACCACGACGCCCTTGTCGGCGCAGTCGAGGAACGGCTTGATCGCGTCCATGCCCATGTACGGGTTCACGGTCACGGCGTCCGCCTGGTAGCGGTCAAACGCCTCGGAGACGTACATGCGCGTGGTGTTGCCGATGTCCGCGCGCTTGGCGTCGAGGATGACGGGCACGCTCGGCGCGACCTCGTGGATGTAGCGGATGGTCTCGGCGAGCTCGCCGTCAGCGTTCTGTGCGGCGTAGCACGCGGCCTGCGGCTTGTACGCGCAGACCAGGTCCTTCGTGGCGTCGATGATC
>JAFXUM010000161.1 GCA_017524965.1 Lentisphaeria bacterium
CCCCGGTGCGGGCGGCAATCGTCCGAATCGTCCTGCTGGCGGCCAGGGTGCCGGCGGTGCTCCTGCCGGTGGTGCTCCTGCCGGCGGCATGGGCGGCTTCGGCGGCGGCATGGGCGGTTTCGGCGGCTTCGGCGGCGGCGCTCCTGCCGGCGGTGCTCCTGCTGGTGGCATGGGCGGCTTCGGCGGCTTCGGCGGAGGTGCTCCCGGCGCTGGCGCAGGCGCGGCTCCCGCGGGCGGCAACCGTCCTGCCGGCGCTCAGGGCGCGGGCGGCAACCGTCCTGCTGGCGCTCAGGGCGCGGGCGGCAACCGTCCCAACCGTCCTGCGGGCGGCGGTGGCGGCGGCTTCGGCGAGACCATCAACTATTCCACGGCTGAAAAGATCACCGGCCCCTGGACCTTCCGCGGCCAGGTGACCGGCTCCGCCGAGAACAGTTTCACGATCCACCCCGGCGTGGTCGATTTCAAGGGCCACACCTATCTCTTCTACCACAACGGCAAACTTGACCGCGACGGCCAGACCGGACAGAGCCTGCGCCGTTCCGTCTGCGTCGATGAACTCTTCTTCAACGAAGACGGCACGATCAAGGAAGTGGTCCAGACCAAGGCCGGCATCACGGAGCCGTTGAAGTAAGAAGGAGAATTCCTCCACTGCAGCAGTGCCGTGCTTCGCGACGGCACGTTAGGCAAATCAGCCGCACATCATCCCGTATGGTGTGCGGCTTTTTCGCGCCCGGATATTTCCCCTTTTCGCCTCAAAGTTACAATTCTTCGCGTTAATTAACACGGCAACCGTCTTTTCTGCGGAAAAACACGGCGTTCCCGGACGAAAACCGCTTGAAAAACGCAAACGGGCGCGTTACATTATCACGAATGGAACCCGCCCCGTGCGGAATCCCCCTCAAAACGATGTTTCCTTACCTTCACTACCCAATAACCAAAGGTGAAACAATGAAAGCAAAACAATTCCTCCTCGCCGGAGCGGTCTCCGCTCTCGCACTCACGATGACTGCCTGCCAGTCCTCCGCCAAGGACGTCCTCTACGAAGGCGTCGACCTGGAGCCGAGCGGAAACCCGATCTTCACGGACGCCTGGACGTGCGATCCGGCCCCGCTGGTGGTCGGCGACCGCCTGTACGTCTACACCGGCGAAGACATCTACAAGGACGGCGAGAACATCGGCCTGCCCGGCAACTACAACATCGCCGACTGGCGCGTCTATTCCACGACCGACATGGTTCACTGGCGCAGCCACGGCGTCAAGCTCCGTCCGGAAGACTTCCCGAACGGCAAGAAGGGCATCGCCTGGGCGGCGCAGTGCATCCAGAAGGGCGACAAGTTCTACTGGTACGTGACCTACAACACGCCGCAGGGCGGCCAGTGCGTCGGCGTCGCGATCGGCGACACCCCGGTCGGACCGTTCGTGCCGCATCCGAAGCCGCTGGTCGTTGACAGCGACACTCCCGGCCGCGGCTGGAACGACATCGACCCGACCGTGCTCATCGACGACGACGGCACCGCCTGGCTCGCGTGGGGACAGAATTCCTACATCGCGAAGCTGAAAGACAATATGACCGAGATCGACGGCGAGATCACCGACCTGAAGCTTCAGCGCTACATCGAAGGTCCGTGGCTCTATAAGCGCAACGGCCTCTACTACAACATCTACGCCGGTTCCGGCGGACGTGGCGGCGAATGCATCAACTACTCCACCGCCGAAAATCCGCGCGGCCCCTGGACGTTCCGCGGAATGGTTACCGGCGCAGCCGAAAACAGCTTCACGATCCACCCCGGCGTGGTTGATTACAAGGGACACACCTACCTCTTCTACCACAACGGCAAGCTTGACCGCGACGGACAGAAGGGCCAGAGCCTGCGCCGTTCCGTCTGCGTCGACGAACTCTTCTTCAACGAAGACGGCACGATCAAGCCCGTGACCCAGACCAAGGAAGCCATCAAGGAGCCGCTGAAGTAAGGAGGACAAGTCCTCCACTGCAATGGTGCTCTCAGCTTCGCTTGAGCACGAGGAGGACAAGTCCTTCACTGCAATGGTGCTCTCAGCCTCGCTTGAGCACAAAAGACAAATCAGCCGTGCATCGTCTGAAAACGGTGCACGGCTTTTTCACGTCCTCAAAACGGGGCAGGGGATGTTGAGTTCTTTTCTCTTACTGCCTTAACGTGGGAACTGTCCGGCGTTGGCGACGCCGTGCGCGGAGCAATCCCTGCCGTAGTCGAGCAGGCCGTCCACATACAGTTGACCATCGGATTCCCGGCGGTGGATGAGTTTTTCGGGGATCTCTTCGACCTGATAATCGCGGTAGAGCGATTCGATGAGTGCGGCGTGATTGCGCGCCATGGCGAGAGAACACGTGAAGATGGAGCGGTCTGCGAGTTTCGCGACTACGTCGTCGAACATCGTGCCGTAGCAGTCGGTGTCGGGTCCCCCCGCGATCTCGTTGCCGTCCTCGTCGTGCATCGACCAGCTGCCGTTCAGTTCCCAGTCGGCGCGTCCCGCCGAGCACTGCACGATGATGTGCGGCTCGGTGGTGTCTAGGCAGGTGTGCGTGAGGAAAGCCGAGACCGGGACGTTGCCTGCGTTGAAGTCGATCGCGCAGGTGTCGAACGTTTCGATGGTGCGCCGTGCGCGGAAGAGTCGGGCCGCCGTGATGACCGGTTCCGCCGTGGCTTCGAGCTTGTCCGCCGCGAGGAAGAGCGCGATGTTCAGGTAGTGCGCGAAGGCGTTGTTCGCGGGGGAGTCGAGAATCAGTGCGCCGGTCGCGGGGGAGGCGATTTTTCCAGCCCAGTTGTTGCGTCCGTAATAGGCGTCGCCGCGCGGCCAGAACCCGTGGAACCGGATGGATTCGAGTTTGCCGAGTCTGCCGGAGAGGATCGTTTCCTTGATGCGGCGGATGTTGCGGTCCGCCATGTGCTGGAATCCGACCGTGACGGAGAGGTTGGGGTGCGCGTTTGCGGCGGCGATCATGCGGTCGACGGACGCCGTGGTCGTGGAAACGGGTTTCTCCACAAGCACGTTCACGCCGTGTTCGAGCGCCTCGCAGGTCATGGGCTCGTGGAACTCGATGCCGACCGGGAGGCCGACGAGCGCGAGGTCGGGGACGGCGTCGTACATGGACTTCGTGTCCGGGAAGATGCGCACGCCGCGCTGTTTGAGGAGGGCGACTTCGTCCGGGGCTTTGTCCGGGGAGCGGACCACGGCGGCGGCCCAGTCGATCCTGCCCGCGTCCTGCAGGCGGATGTAATGGCGGATGTACATGCTGGCGAAACCGCGGACGCCGACGACGGCGACTTTCGGAAGGGACATGGGGAAGCTCCTTGTGTGTTATGTGCTTTATCTTGATTTGAATTAAGTTCAGAAACGGATGATCGTGCCATCGTCCGCGGCCTGGCGCGTCAGCAGGCACGCGCGGGTCAGGTCGAGCGACTGCTGCGTGTCCACGAGGCAGTCCCGGCGGCCCTCCAGTCCGAAAACGAAATCGGAGAAGATCTTCCGGTCGGGCGCGTCGGGTTCGATCGTGCGCTGTCCGGCGGCGTCGATGAGGATGATGTGCCCGTCGCGCACCTCGATCACGCCGGAGGTCCCGGCGACGCGGACGCGGTCGTCACCGTGGGTCGGCGCGGCGGCGGGGCGGAGGTATTCGATGCTTGCCTCGGCGAGCGCGCCGGACTTCATCGTGAAGATGGCCTGCGCGGCGATCTCCATGGAGCCGTTGCCGAAGTTGTCCTCGCTGGTCTGAGTGGCGGCGACGGTGGCGAATCCGCTGTCCGCGAACCACATGATCCAGTCGAGCGCGTGGCTGCCGACCCAGGGGATGGTCCCGCCGTAGGTCTCGCGTTTTTTGTAGAAATCGGGCCGCGTGCCGAGCCGGTAGGATTTCTGGGCGTAGATGAGCTTGACCTTGCCGATCGCGCCGTCCGTGACGAGGCGGTGCGCGTGGTACATGGCGGGATCGTAGCGGAGTCCGACCATAGAGACGAGCCTGCTCGAGCTCGTTTTGAGCGCGTTTTCGATTGCGTCGAGCGATTCGAGCGTGAGCGCGATCGGCTTTTCGCAGAAGATATGGATGTTCCGGCGGGCGGCCTCCACGCACATCTCCGCGTGCAGGTCGTACTTGCCGTCGATGCAGACGATGTCCGGTTTCTCCGCATCCAGCATCTCGCGCCAGTCGTCATGGACGCGAGGCGAAAAACCGCATTTCGCGGCGTTTTCGAGCAGGGGCGCGGGCGAATCCTCCGGGCATCCGGGGGAGACGGCGGCGAGCTCGATCCCGGGTATTTCGTTCAGACTTTCGAAGACATAGCAGGAATGCCCCCGCATGCCGATCATGCAAAGTTTCATGGCGTCGCTCCGGTTTTGCGTTCTTTCCAACATTTCTTCAATGTATCACGCCGCGGGAAAAAGTCAACCCGTTTTTCGGTCATCGTGGTGGTTTTTTGCGGAAAAATGCTTGACAAGCACGGAAAATGATGCTATAGTAACTGCATTATGAAAAAGAACACGTACATCAATTTCTTTGACTGGCGCTGGTGCAGACGGTGAATCCGTCCGGACCGGATCTTTTACGTCGATTTTTCATAACACAATCGAAGGTCAAGGCGGATCGAACGGAGCGTTTGGTCCGCTTCTTTTTTTAACCCGCGGCAGCCCGGAAAACAGAAACACGGCTGTCAAACTCAGGAGCAAGAACGATGGAACACGAAACCGCAAACACAGCAGAAAACGCCGTCAAGCCGAAATGCGACCGCATCCCGTACAAGATCTATCTCGCCGAGGATGAGCTTCCGAAGGCGTGGTACAACGTCCGCGCCGACATGAAGAACAAGCCGGCGCCGCTGCTGAACCCGGCGACGAAACAGCCCGTGACCGCCGAGGAGCTCGGACACGTGTTCTGCGACGAGCTCGTGAAACAGGAACTCGACGACACCACGCCGCTGATCCCGATCCCGGCGGAAGTGTACGATTTCTACAAGATGTACCGTCCGTCGCCGCTGGTGCGCGCGTACTTCCTCGAAAAGGCGCTGAAGACGCCCGCGAAGATCTACTACAAGTTCGAGGGCAACAACACGTCCGGCAGCCACAAGCTGAACTCCGCCATCGCTCAGGCGTACTACGCGAAGAAGCAGGGATTGAAGGGCGTCACGACCGAGACCGGGGCAGGGCAGTGGGGCACGGCGCTCTCCATGGCGTGCGCGTTCTTCGGGCTCGACTGCCACGTCTACATGGTGAAATGCTCCTACGAACAGAAGCCGTTCCGCCGTGAGGTCATGCGCACCTACGGCGCGGACGTCACGCCGTCGCCCTCGACCACGACCGAGGCGGGACGCCGCATCCTGGAGCAGTTCCCCGGCACCACGGGCAGCCTCGGCTGCGCGATCTCCGAGGCGGTGGAAGCGGCGGTCACGCACGAGGGCTACCGCTATGTGCTCGGCTCCGTGCTTTCGCAGGTCCTGCTCCACCAGAGCATCATCGGACTGGAAACGCAGACCGCGCTCCGCAAGTACGGCATCAGGCCGGACATCATCATCGGCTGCGCGGGCGGCGGCTCCAACCTCGGCGGCCTGATCTCGCCGTTCATGGGCGAAAAGCTCCGCGGCGAGGCGGACTACCGCATCATCGCGGTCGAACCGGCGTCCTGCCCGAGCCTCACGCGCGGCAAGTTCGCGTATGATTTCTGCGACACCGGCCGGATCTGTCCGCTCGCGAAGATGTACACGCTCGGCTGCGGCTTCATCCCGTCCGCCAACCATGCGGGCGGCCTGCGCTACCACGGCATGAGCTCGATCCTGTCCCAGCTGTACCACGACGGCCTCATGGAAGCCGTTTCCGTGGAGCAGACCTCCGTGTTCGCCGCCGCGAAGACGTTCGCGCGCACCGAGGGCATCCTGCCCGCGCCGGAGAGCAGCCACGCGATCCGCGCCGCCATCGACGAGGCGGAGAAATGCCGCGAGACCGGCGAGGCGAAGACCATCGTGTTCGGCCTGACCGGGACCGGGTATTTCGACATGGTCGCGTACCAGAAGTTCAACGACGGCGAGATGGGCGACTACATCCCGACCGATGCCGAACTCGAAAAGAGCTTCGCCACGCTGCCGGACATGGATTGAGACCGCACCCCGTTTCGCGTTTTGAGTTCAACCCGGAAAAAAGCATCAAAAAAACATCAAAAACAGTGCTTTTTTCTGAAAAAAAACTTGAAATGCGATCTATCCGTGCTATATTTATTGTTGAACAATAATCCCCGGAGTTTTCGAGAGGGGGAAAAACCTATTACAGTCCGGTCCCGGAAGGGCCGGGCGGAAAGAAGCAGAACGATGAAGCACATTCTTCCCATCCTCACCGCCGCGCTTGCACTCACGGCCATGACCTCGTCCGCAATTGATTATTACTCCGATTACATCCTCAAGGCGGATGAATCCGGCAATGTCTTTTATGCCCCTTACAATCACAACATCAATATTCAAACCAAGGTTGACAACTATGAGAATTACAGCGTGATCAGGACGAATCTTCCGGATCAGGGCTTCGGTCACGATACGACCTACAGAGTTCAGATCACCGGAGAGAAAGTCGACTTTTACCTTACCGATTACATCGACAGCATTGGTTCTAATTATGACGACAATGCCCTGACCACAAAAGGAATCAAACAGATCGGCTATCGCTATCTGGAATCAAACGATTCATCCAAAAAAGGCACGGAAGTCATCAATAACTTAAAAGTCGATTCCAGCACGACTGAAACATATCTTTTTTCCCAGGACAAGGAAAACAATTATCAGCCGGCTATTTTCGATGAGTCGAACCCTGACAGATATAATACAGATTACAAATACAATGTTGTTCGCAACCATTATTATCTAGGAACGTTTTCTGAAGGCGATGTCATTGAGATTTACATGAGCCGGGAAGAAGATGGCAACGGCGTCTGGTCGACCTCCACTCTGTATACCGGCGGATATGGTGAAGGCGTAACGGACGCTACCGATCAGCTGGCGCAGTATCAAAACGGCGGGAACTCTGAAGCCGGCAGAAAAGCCATGCCTCTTGCCTCTCTGACTCCCGCGGGCGGAAGCCGTGTGTTTTTCGGATTCCAGGCCAGCGGCGCTGCAACGGCTGTCGGTTCTCCGCTCCCCGGCGGACTTCAGATCGCTCTGATCGCCGGTCTTTTCGGACTCGGATTCTATTTCGTCCGCCGCAGAAAAGCCACCGTTGCCTGACCTTGTCACGGTGAACGTCTTTTTGAAAACCTGATGAAATGCGCCCCGGTTGGGAAACTGACCGGGGTTTTTTTATTTTCTGGACCCCTTAATCACACTCATCGGGAAGACCGCTTCGCGATGTGACCTCGGAAAAATGAAAAAGACCAAGCTTATTCTGATTACAGTTCTGGTGTCGGTCATTCTGCTCGCGTGTCTCGGTTGTCTGGGATATTTCGGGGTCAAGACGATGCGCCGGAGCCAGCTGCGGGCGGCTGCCAGAAAGGCTTTCGCCGCGGAGGACTGGAAGAAGGCGGAAAAGCTGTTGAACGAATATGTCAAGCAGGATCACGACAGCGAGGAGGACTTTGTCCGTCTTGCACAGGTCTACAGGCATTTCGGCAACACGGGCGAGGAGATGCACTGCTGGTACAAGGCCTGTACGCTGAATCCGCTCAAGCCGGAGTACTGGGATACTTACACCGAATGCGCCCTGAATGCCCGCGACTTTCCGCATCTTTACTCCGCTTTGAGCCGCAAACTCGTTTTGAACGAGGAATTGGCGCCGAAGGACAAGGTGCTGTACGTTGTTTCTTCTGTCATCACGAACCGCGTCAAAGAAGCGGAAAAATTCTATGAGACCGTGCTGAAAGCGGATCCCGAGGCGTTCCGGCGGGATGACCTCGGCCGTTTTGCGGAGTTTCTTGTTACCTACAGGAAACGTACCCCGGAAGAACACGCGAAGTTTATCGAACAGAGTCTGAAGTCGGAGGATCCCGCCGTCCGGCTGGAATCCATAGTTTTTTATCTCGCCGGTCTCAGACCTTCCGATGAGGAGGACGTGGACTCCGTCCTGAAAAAGAAGGAGGAGATGCTGAAAGAGGCGGTCGCATTGAACCGGTTCGCCGCGACTCCCCTTCTTGCGAACTTCTACTTTTCCCGGATGAGATTCAGTTCCGTGATCGAGATCGCCGAGCCATATCTGGCGGACATTGAGGACCTTCTGCTGTCCGTTCTGTATGCCGAGAGCTGCGTTTGCAGCGGGCATTCCGAGAAACTGATCCCGCTTGCCGAAAAGTTCCGTTCCCTCGGATGGGAATACAGGGTGCAGGCATCCTATTTCGAGGCGCTGTACGATTTCACGCAGGACAACAACGACGACCTCGCAAAACACATGCAGGAAGTCGGCGGCGCCGCGCAGACGGACCTCGCCAATCTGATGAATCTCCAGATCGCGCTCAACAACGACAACGAGGAGAAAATCGTCAGCACCCTCGAAACGATCATGACGAGTCCGCCGTTCTACGACCTGCAGGACAGGGCCGGTTCCGCGGTTCAGCATTATCTGTGGAGCAAGATCGAGGAGAACCCGGATCTTGCCGATGATCCGCGAATGGTCAAGCTCGCCCAGCTTGTTTCCGGAACCGGAAAAACGGATCCTTTATTGTTGCGCATCACAATTTCCGACTTACGCAAGAGGAATGTGCTGACCCGGCAGAGCCTTCAGGAATACCTGGACGCATTCCCGGACGATCCGTATCTTCTGCAGGTGGGCGCCGAATTCGAGCTCTTCAACGGCGATCCCGGAAAGTGCCTCGAATACGTCGAACGGTTTTATGCAAAGGAGAAAAAAGAGCGTTCCACCACGTTCGATCTCCTGCATATGCTCGCGCTGGAGCTTTTGGGAAAGATCGACGAAGCGACGAAGGAATACACCGCCCTGGTCGAGAACAATGAAATGGACCGGGAAATCCTCTACCGCTATTTCATCTTCTGCATCGACCACGAACGCAGGACGGAGCTGCTGAAGATGGCGGCGCGCCTGGATGCTTCGAATGTGCCGGACCTGAAGGCGCTGGCTCCGTTCTTCCGGGCGGAGGAACTGCTCCTGCAGGGGAAGAAGGAGGAAGCGCTGTCCATGCTTGAAACGGCCAAAACGGAACGTCCGGATTTCGCGCTCCGCGCGGCGAACGTGTTCTCAAAATACGACCGGCTGGATCAGGCGCTTTCAAGTTATCTCGCACTGGTCGACAAATACCCGGACAAGCGGTTGATCCTTGCCAATATCGCCGAGGTCTATCTGGCGAAAGGAATGAAGGCGGAGGCGCTTTCCTATGCGAAACAGGTGTGGGAAACGAATCAGGACGACGGGATCGGTCAGTTCGTCTATGCGAAAGTGCTTGCGGCAAACGGTCTTTATCAGGATGCGGAAAAAGTCCTTAAGGTCCCGTATCGCAAAACCGAACTGCCGGATACGTTCAGGACCCTCTGGACGGACATCATGCTTCATTGCGTCCGGGAGGATCTGGCAAACGGTCAGTTCCAGCGTGCGCTTGACAAGGCCAATCACTATCTGATCCTCTTCCCTCAGGACCAGACCTTCCAGGAATTCAAGAGCCGTGCGGAGCAGGAGCTCAAAAAAGCATCGGCTCCCCGGAATCAGAAACAGGAGCGGGATCCGTCCGCCGCCTGACCATTTCCGTCGGCAGCCGCAGGTGGAAGCAGGTGCAATCTTTCTTCAAGCGAACAGCAGGCCGGGCCCGGGATCGAATCCGGACCCGGTTCTTTTGTCTGAAGGTATACAAAAAACGCCCGCGGAAGCTTTCGGCTTTCGCGGGCGCTTCATATTCCGGCTTCAAGCCGGGAAGGATCATTCGTAGCGGAGAGCTTCGATCGGGTCGAGCCGGGAGGCTTTCCAGGCGGGGTAGAACCCGAAGAGGATGCCGACCGTGGCGGAGACGATGACCGCCGCGACGATCGCCTGCGGACTGGCTTCGATGGGCCAGCCGAGGACGGTCGCGATCATGAGGGACATGCCGTGTCCGAGCAGGATCCCCATGATGCCGCCGGAGATGCAGAGCACGACGGATTCGATGAGGAACTGGCGGAGGATGTCGCGGGAGCGCGCGCCGACCGCCATGCGGAGTCCGATCTCGCGGGTGCGTTCCGTGACGGACACGAGCATGATGTTCATGATGCCGACGCCGCCGACGACGAGGGAGATGAGGGCAACGCCGAGGAGCAGGTTGGTCATGAGCGTGGAGGTCTGGTTCAGCATGGACATGAATTCGGCGGAGTTGCGGACGGTGAAGTCGTCGTCCTGTTCGATGCCGAGGTTGTGGCGCTTGCGGAGGAGATCGGAGACTTCCTGCACCGCCTGTTCGTTTTTCTCGATGGACGAGGCGGTGACGATGATCTGGTCCAGCTGGGTGAAGCGGCTGTAGAACAGCTTGTCCTTCGTGATGCTGTTGTCCTGGTCGGGATAGAGCGCGCGTCCGCTGACGGCGAAGCGTTCACCGGGGGAATCCGAGACGGTGCTGGACGTGTTGGACGCGGTCCCGGTCTTGAGGCCGGTGACGCGCATGCGCATGGTGGTCCACGGAGTGAGGACCACGTCGTCCTCGTCCGAGCCCATCATGTTCGCGCCCTTGGTCTTCAGGACGCCGACGACGGTGAAGGTGACGTCGCCGATGCGGAGTTCGCAGTCGAGGGGCGACATGCCGTTGAAGACTTCCTTCACGATGGTGGTGCCGACGACGCAGACGCGGGCGTTGGTGTCGACTTCCTCGTTGGTGAAGAGGCGGCCTTCCTCGATGTCCCAGTTGCGGATCTCGAAGTAGGCGGGGGCGACGCCGAACATGTTGCTGGGCACCCAGTTCACGTTGCCGAAGATGACCTGGACGTTGCCGCCGCGGACGACGGGCGAGTACAGGGCGACGCTGGGGCAGTATTCGCCGATGGCATCGGCGTCGGCGGGGACGAGCGAGACGGCGGCGCCGGCGCCCTGACGCGCTCCGCCGGGGCCCATCATGCTGCCAGGCATGACCATGATCGAGTTCGCGCCCATGTTTTCGAGGGAGGTCTGGATGGCGCTCTTGGAGCCGTTGCCGATCTCCATCATGGTGATGACGGCGGCGATGCCGATGATGATGCCGAGGGTGGTGAGGAGCGTGCGCGTGGGGTTGCGGCGCAGGGATTTAAGGGAGGTGAGAACGGTGGAAACAATACGCATGGTCAGGCCTCCTTCGATTCCGCCGCGTGGCGTTTCGGGTCGTCCACGATGCGCCCGTCCTTCAGCATGATCGTGCGCTTGGCGCAGTCCGCGATCTCGGTGGAGTGCGTCACGAGGATGACCGTGATGCCGGAGGCGTTGAGCTCGGAGAACATGTTCATCACCTCGACGCTGGTCTTCGAGTCGAGGTTGCCGGTGGGTTCGTCGGCGAAGAGGACCGGCGGGCGGTTGATGAGGGCGCGCGCGATGGCGACGCGCTGCTGCTGGCCGCCGGAGAGCTGGGACGGGAAGTGGTCGATGCGTTCGCCGAGTCCGACCTGCTTCAGCGCCTCGATGCCGCGTCGGCGCGCTTCGGAGGAGGAGAGGCCCTGCGCCGTGTAGTTCAGCGGCATGATGACGTTGTCGAGCGCGCTGGTGCGCGGGAGCAGGTTGAAGCTTTGGAACACGAATCCGATCTTCTTGTTGCGGATCTTCGCGCGGCGGTCGCCGGAGATGCGCCCGACTTCCTCGCCGTCGAAGAAATAATCGCCTTCGGTCTGGCGGTCCAGACAGCCGAGGATGTTCATGAGGGTGCTTTTCCCGGACCCGGACGCGCCCATGAGGGCGACGTATTCGCCTTTGCCGATCTCGAGCGAGATGCCCTTCAGGACGGGCACGGAGATCTCCCCGAGGAAATACGTCTTGCCGATGTTGACGAGTTTGATGAGTTCTTGTGACATGGAGGGGACCTCGCGATCAGTTTCTCGGGGCTCCGGGACGTCCGCCCATGCCGCTCGCGCGGCCGCCCGCGCCGGGAGCGGTGACCGCGCCGGAAGCGCCCGCGGCGGCTTCGCGCTGGCTGGCGCGTTCGCGTGCGCCCGCGCTGCCGCGTCCGGAGAACCTGGGCATTCTGGGCATGAAGGGGTTGTTCTGCATGCCGGATTCGGGGCCTTCGGGTCCGCGCATGGCTGCGGCGGTGTCGATGCCGGTGATGATGACGTCGCCTTCCTTCAGGTCGTCGGTGACGATCTCGGCGAGCGTGCCGTTGTTGAGGCCGACTTTGACCTTGACGGGGGAGAGGCGGCCCTCGGTCTTTTCGATCCAGAGGAGGGCTTCATCCTGTCCGGCCTGAATGGGGTTCGCGAGGGCGGCGGGGTCGATGTTCTCCACGTTCGGGGTGTAGCGGAGCGCGGAGGCGGGGACGGTGAGGACGCCGCGCTTCGCCTCGCGGATGAATTTGACGTTGGCGGTGAGGTAGGGCTTCAGCATGCCGCTGTCGTTGTCGGTGTTGACCTCGACGATGTAGGTGACGACGTTGGAGGACAACGTGGCGTTGAGGCGGATGCGGAAGACTTTGCCGTGGAAAGTGACGCCGGGGAAAGCGTCGCAGGAGAACGTGACGTCCATGCCGGGCGTGATGCTGCCGATGTCGGCCTCGTTTACGGAGACCCACACCTGCATCTTCGCGAAATCCTTCGCGACGAGGAAGATGCTGGACGCCGCCTGGTTGGAGACGACGGTCTGGCCGATGCTGACGCGGCGGTCGATCACGACGCCGTCCATCGGGGCGGTGATGGTGCAGTAGTCGAGGTTGCGTTTCGCGCGGAGCAGGGAGGCTTCGGCGCTGGAGAGGGTGCCCTTCGCGCTGGAGAGGGACGCCTTCGCCTCGGCAAGGGACGCCTTCTTCACGGCGATCTCGGCCTGGGCGGTGTTGTAGTCGGACTGGTAGCTGTCGTAGTCGCTCTTGGTCATGGTCTTGGACTGGTACAGGGTCTGCGCGCGGTCCCAGTTTGCCTTGGCGAGGGCGAGACGCGTCTCGCTCTGCTTCAGGCTTGCCTCGGCGCTTTCGATGCCCGCTTCCGCCTGGATGATGCCCGCCTTGGCGCGTTCGTGCGTGGCTTCGGCGTCCTGGAGGTCCGCCTTGTACGGCACGTCGTCGATCTGCGCCAGCACCATGCCGGTCTTCACGCGGGAGCTGAAGTCGACCGGATTGCCGTCGACGTCCTTGCCGAAGCTCATGATCTTGCCGTTGACCTGCGCGCCGACGTTCACGAGTTCTTCGGGCTCGACGGTGCCGGTGGCGGAGATGGAGCGGATCACGTCGCCGCGGACGATCTCTTCGGTCTTGAAGACGACCTTCACGCCGGCTTTGCTCCGGGAATAGCTGCGGAAAACGACCCAGCCGACGGCGATCACGCCGAATATGATGATGAGGACGATGAGGTTTTTCAGGAAGTGTTTCATGTGAAAACGGCCTTTATGTTATGTTTATATTTGATTCTGTTTTGAACTGAACTGTCAGATGCCCGTCTGTTGGTCGGCGGGGACCGCGGCGGGCTGGCTGGAGTTGTTCGCCGGAGCGGAGGCGCTGTCGTCTTCCAGCTCCTTGTCGACGTCTTCGCCCTTGCCTTCCTCCTGATCCGTGTCGCGGTCGCTGAACGCGTAGACGGCGGCTTCGAGCTGCGCCTTGGCGTTGGAGGCATTGATGACGGCGGAGAGAAGTTCGTGCTGGGCGTTGACGACGGAGCGTTCGGCCTCGTTGAGGCGGGTCACCAGGGCGCTGCCCGCCTTGTATTCGTTCTCGACGAGGTCGCGCGTTTCCTTCGTGAGCTTGTAGATGTCGCGCGCGATGTGCGCCTTTTCGATGTTGGTGACGTAGTTGTCGTAGGCAGTGCGGACGTCGGTGACGACGGTGATCCAGGTCTGCGCGAGGGAGTAGTCGGACTCGGCGAGGCTGGCGTAGGACTGGAGCGCGGCGAAGTAGTCGGAGAATCCGTTGAAGATGTTCCAGTTCGCGCTGATGCCGTAGTTGAAGCCCCAGGACCCGGACCAGCTCGTGGTCGTGCGCGCCAGGCGCGTCTGGTTGCGGCTCCAGGTGTAGCCGAGGTTGTAGTTCGCGTTGACCTTCGGCCCGAACGCCGTGAGGGAGTTCCAGAAGCTGTACTTGGCGGTTTCGAGGCGGTCGCGGTACTGCTGGAGGTCGGGACGGTTCGCGAGCGCGGAGTCGAGGTAGACGGTCACGTCCGCGAGGACCTCCTTTTCGGGCATGACGGCGTCCTCGAACGCGACGGTGTCGGGGATGGTGCCGTCGGTGATGCCGAGTGTGCCGGCAAGGACGTACTTGGCGGCGCGGATGTTGTACTCGGTGCGGATCAGCTCAAGTTCGCCGTTTTTGAGCGTGATCTGGAAGTTGAGGACGTCGGAATAGAGCGCGGTCCCGGCGTCGTACTTGTCCTGGGTCTCCTTCAGCATCTTCTTGCTGTAGTCGATCGACGCTTCCGCGATGGCTTTCTGCGAGATCGCCTGCTGGACGTCGTTGTAGGCGTACGCCACGGAGCGGAGCAGGAGGCGTTTCGCGTCTTCCTGCGCGTCCTTCGCCTGGTTGAGGTTGTATTTCTGCGCGAGGATGTTCATCTCGCGTCCGAGGCTGTCGAAGATGAGCCAGGAGCCGCTGAGGGACGGTCCGACGCTCGTGCCGTATGTCCACGGTTTTTCGCCGGAGCTGGACGACGTGACCTTGGAGAAGCTCTGGCTGAAGGACAGCCCGGCGTTCAGGGTCGGCGCGTACGAGGAGAAGCTCTGGTAGTATCTGGCGCGCGCGGAGTCGATCGAGAACTTGACGCGGAGGAAATCCGGGTTGTTCGCGAGCGCGATCTCCCGCGCCTTTTCGAGCGTGAGCGTCTTCATTTCCTCGGGGAAGAGGACTTTCTCTTCGTCCGGGATGTCGGTGTAGGTGGAGTGCTTGACGGCCATGGGGGGCTTGGTGTAGCTCTGGCAGCCGCCGAAAACGAGGGCGACCGGGATCGCGAGGAGGAGAAGTTTCTTATTCATGGTTGGTTTGGATACTCCGGAGGAAAAGTTGAACGACGGGAACGGGATCGATGTCCTCGTCCCGGAAATCGCTGAGCATGCAGATGTTGTGGATGGCGCCGTTGAAGAGGATCACGGCCGAGGCGAGGTCGACGCCGAAGAATTCGCCGGACGCGACGCCGTCGCGGATGACGCCTTCGATGATGGTCTGGCGGCGCATGGCGCCGACGATGACCGGATGCGAGGAATCCTTGGGCGGAGGCACGTTCTCCATGATCGCGCGGTGGTACTTGCGCTTCTCGCGGAACGTGCGGATGATGAAGAGCGCCATTTCGGAGAGGCGTTCGGACGCCGGCTTGCCGTTCGCGGCGATCTCTTCGAGCTTGTCGCAGAGCGCGGCGATGGAGGCGCGGGCGATGGCGTACAGGATGTCGTTCTTGTCCTTGAAATAATTATAAAGGACGCCGCGCGACACATTGAGGCGCTTCGCGATGTTCTCCGTAGTGAAGGCTTCCCAGCCGCCCTCGCAGAGGAGTGCGATCCCGGCGGAGCATACGTCGTGCCGGATGGATTCGGTCATCATTTCGCGCATTTTCTGCGTGTATCTTGGCATAATAAATCGCGTGTTTAAGGGGGGAAGATGCTGTATTTCGGACGAATTTGACAAGGTGATTTTATTGTGACACCGTGTCACGAACGGCATAAAAAATACACCGTTTCCGCCTGAAATCAAGAAGAAATTCAGGACAACGGCTTGAATTTGATAAAAAATGCATTACATTTAGTAAAAAATTCATGCACCAAACAGTCTCGAAAGGAGAAATACAAATGAGCGACAAACCGCTGCCGGACCTGACCCAACCGAAAAGCAAATGGAGCGTCGGGACGCTGACCTATACCGCCGCCGGACTCGCCGTGCTGTTCGCCCTGCTGCTGTGGGGCGATTTCGCATGGTCGATGAAGGACCGCGTGGTCTTCCCGATGACCGTGAAGCTGGCGAAGGAACGGTTCGAGCTGAACGACACGCTGTATTCCATCCTGATCATTTCGTTCCCGAACTTCACGAATATCTTCCTGATGCCGATCGTGAGCTATCTTTCCGACCGGCACCGCGGCCGTCTGGGACGCCGCATCCCGTTCCTGCTGTTCACTACGCCGTTCATCGTGGTCGGCCTGCTCGGCATCGGTCTGAACGCGGAGATCGGCGGCGTGATCGAAAAGATCACGTCGATGAACGCGCGCACGGCGGCGCTGGTGGCGTTCTGCGTCTTCTGGGTGCTGTTCGACTTCGGCAACACGCTGGCGTCGGCGATCTTCAACGCCCTCGTGAACGACGTGGTGCCGCAGCGCATCATCGGTCGTTTCTTCAGCCTCTTCCGCATCATCAGCCTGCTGGCGGGCATCCTGTACAACTACTACCTCTTCGAACACGCGCTCGACTGGTTCAAATGGATCTTCCTCGTGCTCGGCGCGCTGTACGCCGCGGGCCTGTACTCCATGTGCTTCTTCGTGAAGGAAGGCAAGTATCCTCTGCCCGAGGAGATACCGGCGGACAAGAGTAAATTCCAGCGCGTGTTCGGCGCGTTCATCGACTATTTCCGGCAGTGCTTCTCCGTGCCGTACTACCGCTGGATCATTGTCGCGCTCCTGC
>JAFXUM010000162.1 GCA_017524965.1 Lentisphaeria bacterium
GGCGAGGATGTGGCCGTAGTGCGGCAGGCCGGTGGCGAACGGAGGCCCGTCATAGAACAGGAACTCAGGATTGCCTTTCCGGTTCTGAAGCGACTTCTGAAACGTGCCGTTCTGCTCCCAGAATGCAAGATTGGCTTCTTCGATGGAGGGGAACTCGGTGCTCCCCGAAACTGCTTTGAACATGATTCAAAACCTCGTGTATGGGAAAGTGAATGATAAAATCAGGGGAAATGAGGCGGATCAGACGCGTTCGATGCGCGCCATCTTCGTGTACGGCATGCGGAGCACGCGCGGGGTCTCGCCCTCGCTGGATTCCAGCTCGAACACGGCCAGCGCGTCCTGCGCCTCGAGAATCTTCGCAATCATGAGCGCGGAGCCGTCGGCGAGCTCCAGGCGGAACTGCGCCTTGATGCTGTTCGCGTCGGACGAGCCTTTGAGCTTCGTGAAATTGTCCTTGTTCGGCGTGGCGTCGATGCGGCGGCGTTCGGCCTCGATCCGGTCGCGTTCCGCCGTGATGCGTTCGGTCTCGCGTTTCGCCTCGGAAACCGCTTTCGCGCGGATCACGAGCTTGCGGACGAGCAGGACGAGCGGATAGACGACCGGCAGGAGCAGGCCGATCCAGAAATGCTTTTTGCCATGCATCCCGGTCGAGTTGGCGAACTCGAACGAGGCGAATCCGGACAGCAGCCAGATGAGGATGAGGAAGAACCAGCCGATCGCCCAGCCGCGCTGCGCGTTCGCGATGTCGATGAAACTGCCCGAGCCGGAGGCAAACTGGGAGAACAGCTCTTTGACAAATTCAAGAATTCCGCTCATATTTTGTTCCCTTGGATTTAGTATTGTGAAACCAGTATATTTTAATGCAAGATATTAATATAGCACCGTTCTGCGATTCTTCAATATAAAAAGGCCTCGAATCCCTTTTTTTTCGCCGCACCAACTCCCTTTTTTGAAAATATGCGCCGCACCGGCAAAACGAAAAAGAGGATGCGCCATCCGCCCGATCTCTTCCGTGTGTGCCGTCGCGGAGAACGGCACGGCCCGCGTGGAGGGCCTGCCCTCCTGAACGGAGCACGGCACAGTCTTATAGGACCGATACGACTTATTTTTGCACGGTGAAGAGTCGGATGCGAGGCTGCGGAGGTCCGCAAAAGCCGCCTCCACGGTCAGTAGGATTCCGGGACGAGCGCGGGGCGGAACCCGACGTTGCCGTGCCGGACGCCGGGGGCGCGGCTGCCCCGGCGCGCGGCGCGGCAGAAACTGGCGCTGCTGAAAAAGCTGCCGCCCCGGACTGTCCGATCCGAGCCTGCACTGTCGTTGCCCCGCGTGAACTCCGCCGTCAGCTTGCCGCTCTTCGCCTGCCAGTCGTCCAGACACCATTCATAAACGTTCCCGCTCATGTCGTACAATCCCAACTCGTTCGCCTTCTTCCGACCGACAGGGTGAGTCTTGCCCCCTACCGACGAGTCCGATGGTGGAGAAATGGTTGTCGAACTTGCCGAGGTAGCGCGGTCGCCGTCGGAAACGTCGGAGTTTTCTTCATACCACGCCACTTCGTCAAGCGTATTGCTCCCGCTGTACTTGCAGCCTTTGCTCTTTTTTCCGCCGCGTGCCGCGTATTCCCACTGCGTTTCCGTCGGCAGCGTGAACTTCCACCCGTTCGGTGCCTTGCCGCTTGAATTCAGCTTCTCGCAGAAGGACATCGCGTCGTTCCAGGATACATGCTCCACAGGCAAATCGTCCCCCTTGAATTCCGACGGATTCGCCCCCATCACGGCTTTCCACTGCGCCTGCGTCACCTCCGTCTGCGCCAGATAGAAGTCCTTCGTCAGCGTCGCACGGTGCGGCACCTCGTCGGATTCGTTCTCCCCGTCCGCCGCGCTCATCTCGAACGAGCCCGCCTCCACCTTCACCAGTTCCAACTTCACGTTCCACGGAAGCGCGATGGTCTTGTCCGCCTTGACAAGCGGCTGAGCCGCCATACCGGCGGATCCGGCGGCGGTCAGGAAAAATGCAAGAGAATAAACGAGGCACTTGCGGAAGATGCGTGCGGATGTCATGGGGATCATTCCTTTCCTGCGGGTTTGAGCGGGACAGTGTCGCGTTTTTCGCCTGTCCGGCATTGTTTTTTTACGACTAAATATAATCCCGGATCGGACAAAAAGCAAATCGTTTTCGCGAAAAAAGCGGTCTGCGGAAAAACGGAACGACCGGACGCAAAAGGGCCGTCCAGACAGGGCAACGCGTCCCCTGCCCCGCACCATGCAAAAGGCCCGTCCGAACGGGGAAAGTTCGGACGGGCCGGATGTCGCGTAAAACGCGTGTTCCGATCGGGAACGTGTGCTCACTTCATGAGCTTGCCGACGTTCTGGTAGAATTCCATGCGCTTGGCGGCGTCGCTTTCGGCCTGGGCGAAGAGCTCCTCGGCGTGGGCCGGGTTGGTCTTCAGCAGGGCTTTGTAGCGGCCTTCGCTGCGGATGAATTCCTGGAACTTGCCGTCGGAC
>JAFXUM010000163.1 GCA_017524965.1 Lentisphaeria bacterium
CCTCGAATTTGTACACGTCGCCCGGTTTGAGGCCGGGGATGAAAAGCTCCCAGATGCCGGAAAGCCCGAGCATGCGCATCGGATGCCGCCGTCCGTCCCAGCAGTTGAAGTCGCCGACCACGGAAACGCGTTGTGCATTCGGCGCCCAGACCGCGAACGAAACACCCTCGACTCCGCCGAGGTTTCGGACATGCGCCCCCATCACGTCGTAAACACGCTGGTGTTCGCCCTGGTTGAAAAGGTAAATATCCATCTCGCCGAGCGTGGGCAGGAAGCAGTACGGATCCGCCGAAGTGAACGTGCTGTCCGGGTACTTTTTCTCGACCTGATACGCGAACAGATTCTTTCTTCTCCCGAAGAAGCAGGTGAAGATCCCCTGCTCATTTTCCCTCGTCATCGGATACCGTTTGTTTCCGGCGATGATCGTGACGGATTCCGCCTCGGGATCGTACACGCGGACCATGACGCCGCCGGACACCTGGTGCATGCCGAGGAATTCGTGCGGATTGCGGCAGGACCCCTCGAGTATTTCGTGCATGACCGCGTTTTCCTGCGTATCGGGAAGTTTTTTCATGGGAAACGTCCTCCTGGAAAGCGGATGATCACCTGGCGTTCAGAAAGAACAGGATGAAGTAGAAGACGAAGGAATTGACGATCAGGCTGTCGACAAGGTCGAAAAGTCCGCCGATGCCTGGCAGAAAATGACCGGAATCCTTCACATTGCAGGTGCGTTTCAGGCTGGATTCCGCCAGATCGCCCACCATGCCGCCGAAGAACAGCAGAATGCCGATAACCGTCATCTTAAAGTAGCCGTAGCCGTCCCACCATTCGTAGCCGTTGCGCTGGTTGGAGCAGATCGTGTAAATCGCGAGCGTGACCGCCACGGAGAAAATTAGCCCGCCAATAAGGCCCTCCCACGATTTCGCCGGGCTGATGGACGGCACGAGTTTATGGTTCTTTCCGTGGGAGATCGTATTGCACAACGAGCCGATGAGGTATGCGCCGATGTCGCCGCTCTTCGTTCCAAGAATGAACAGCAGGAACGTCGCCGGGATGTTTCCGAGGAAATTGTAGGTATAATAAATGCCGCAAATGAGCTTCAGCGCCATGGAGAACAGGAAGAATACGGCGAAACCGTTGATCGCGGCCTGCAACGCTTCCTTGTTCTTGTTCGTCGAGAGCACGATCATCCAGAAAACGAACGCGAAGAAAACGAAATCCGAGATGCCCCACCAATACGGCAGAACCGCGGGCCCCTCAAGAAATCTGTTGATCTGAGTGACCGTGAAGATCACGACCATCACGAGCGCGGAGGAGATAAAACATTTCAGCCCCTTGAACTGTTTCGGACCGTTGAGCATCCCGAGGCATTCCCATGAGGCGCCGAAGCCGAGGAATGCGCACAGGACCGTGAAAAACCATTTTCTTATATCGAAATCGAAAAAGACCGCCCCCGCCAGAAGTGCAAGAAGGATGACGGAACTGAACGTGCGTTTGGCAAGCGTGGACATGGGTTATCTGCCTCCGAATCTGCGTTTGCGACCATAATATGCCTGGACCGCCTTGTCGAACTCGTTGATGTCGAAATCCGGCCATAAAGTCTTCGTAAAATAGAACTCGCTGTAGGATATCTGCCACAGCAGGAAATTGCTCACGCGCTCCTCGCCACTGGTACGGATCAGCAGGTCGGGATCCGGCACTTCGGGGAGATACAGATGATCGGCGACCGTCTGTTCCGTGATGTCTTCAGGCGAGAGCGTACCGTTTTTCACCTCATTCGCAATCGCTTTCACGGCATCCGTGATCTCCATGCGCGAACCGTAATTGAGCGCGAGGATGAACGTACGCGTAAAATCTTTCGCGGTTTCGCGTTTGACCTTGTCGAGGCGGACGCGGCACGGTTCCGGCAGCGCGGAAATGTCGCCCGCCGTAAGAAGGCGGACTTTTTCCTTCAGCAGGACTTCGAGGTTGTCGTCGAGAAACCGCGCCAGAATATTCATCAGGGCGTCGACTTCCTCTTTCGAGCGTTTCCAGTTTTCCGTGCTGAACGCGTACAGCGTGACATAGCGGATGGATTCGTAGCGCGAGATGTAGTTCATGAAATCAACGACGCGGTTTGCGCCCGCCAGGTGACCTTCCTTGCGTTCGACTCCGTGCTGCGTTGCCCAGCGTCCGTTGCCGTCCAGGATGACAGCTACATGTCTGAGTTCATTCGCCTGCGCCATAGAACCTTTCCTCCAGCATCATCGCCAAGGCGTGGTAGATGGGCAGATGGTATTCCTGCACACGGTAGGCATCCCGTGCCGGAACATCCAAAATAAAGTCGGCATATTTTCTGCACACGCCCTCCTCATTGTTCCCGGTCAGAAGATAGGTGGAGATCCCGAGCACACGCGCGACTTTGAAGAGATTCAATATATTTTTCGCGTTGCCGGAGGTCGTGATCCCGAGCACGGCGTCGCCTTTCTTACCGAAGATATACAGCTGCTGGGCGTATGTCATGAGCGGATCGACGTCGTTGGTATACGCCGAAGCAAGCGCCGGATGGCCGTTCAGGGAAATGGCGCGGAACCCTCTCTGAAGCCGTTCCGGATACTTTTCGCCGGGATAGGCGGCTTCCAAAGCCTCGCCGAGTTCGGACGGGATATGCCGGCGGCTCAAAAAACCCTTCCCAAGCTCGGCAATAAAATGCTCTGCGTCTGAACAACTTCCGCCATTTCCGCAGATAAATAGCGTTTTGTCCTTGAAAAAAACGTTTTCAAGGTTAAAATATAATGTATGGATTTTTTCCGCGGTGTCCCGGAGATCGGGATACCGGGCCAGAAGATCATCCATGTGCTTCTTGACATTGTTGTTCATATCCATGTTCGTCACCTGCCAACAGGGTTAAATAAAAATCCACACTGTTAATAGAACACCGTTTCCGAACAAAGTCAAACCATTTTGTGAACATCTTCCGAAAAAAGTGTTTGAAGCGGGAACGAAGGGTTGTTGACATTGTTGACACCCCTACTCTTATTACATTTGCTCATTTCAGGTTAAATTCATATCAGAAACCAATCTCAATAACTTTTTCCGGGCGGCACAATGAACCCGCCGGAAGATCGGAGGCAAACACACCATGAAAATCAAGATTTCCAGAGAGACCATGCTCAAGGCACTGCAGAAGGTCGGCAATATCGTCAATACGCGCAATACCCTGCCCGTGCTTTCCAATATCCTGTTCGAGGCGGCCGACGGCAAGCTCAAACTGACCGGGACCGACCTTGAGATCCGCATGGAGACCGTCGTCGACGCCGAGGTCATCGAGGCCGGCGAGACCACGCTCCCCGCCAAGAAGATGCTCACCCTCGTCTCCAAGTTCCGCGGCGACTTCATCGAGATCGAAAGCGGCGACAATTTCCACTCCACGATCAAGTGCGGCACCGCATCCATCATGCTCCTCGGACTCAATCCCGCCGATTATCCGAAGAAGGACGAGGTCAAATTCATCCGTTCCTTCTCCATGAAGCAGCCCGACATGGCCGTCATCATCGAACGCATCGCATACGCCGCCAGTCTCGAAGACTCCCGCAAGGTCCTGCAGGGCATCCTGTTCTCCGTCCGCGACGGCAAGTTCACCGCGGTCGCCACCGACGGCAAGCGCCTCGCTCTCTGCGAAAAAGTCTTTGAGGAACTTCCTGAGGGATCCGAGGGCGACATCATCATCACGCAGAAGGCCGCGAACGAACTCAAACGTCTCCTCGAAAAGGAAGGCGAAGTCACGATCAACATCGCCGAAAACCAGGTCGTGTTCGAGGTCGGCGCTTCCGTGATCACCTCCAAGCTCATCGAAGGCAACTACCCGAACTACCGCCAGGTCATCCCGGCTTCCTTCAAGCAGACCGTCACCGTCTCCTGCGAAAGCGTGATCTATGCGCTCGAACTCATCTGCGTGACCCTCGCGGAAAGCGGTTCGCCGAAAGTGTCCCTCACTTTCAAGTCGGACAGCATGCTCTTCGAAACGAACAGCAACATCGGCGAAGGCCGCGAGAGTGTGCCCATCCAGTACGACGGCGAGGAAATGTCCGCTTCGTTCAACTCGAACTTCTTCCTGGATCCCTTCAAGCACATCCAGGTTGACAACGTGTTCATCAAGGTGAACGACGTCATGAGCCCGATCGCGATCGAAAGCGGCGACGGCTTCCTGTACGTCATCATGCCGATGAGGAACAAATAAGAACAGCAAGTCATGCGGCGCAAACGGTACATTCAGGAAACTGTTTGTGCTGAAAATCCGTGCCGGAAGTCCTGCCGTAAGCTCAAACCGTGCATGCGGCGGGATTTCCGCGTTCAATCTCTTCATTTTCAGTAATCTTTCCGCGGAAGACTATGGTCAATTCACTGTTCCTGCAGAATTTCCGGTTGTTCGAATCGGTGTCCCTGCGTTTTGAAGCGCCGACGGTGTTTCTCTGCGGATCGAACGGTCAGGGAAAGACCAGTCTGCTCGAAGCGCTGTTTTATCTTGCGAATCTGAGGTCGTTCCGTACGTCGCGCACCTCGGAAATGATACGGCTTCACGCACCGTCCGCGGTAGTAGGAGCCTCCGTTTCGTTCCGCGACTGGTCGCGTCAGCTCGCGGTCGAGCTTGGCGAGACGCGGAAACTGGTCGTGGACGGTAAACATGTCGCGCGGGCCAGCGAATTCGCCGGTTCCTTCAATACGGTCACGTTTCTGCCGGACGATCCGGAGATCATCACCGGGCGTTCCCAGGTCAGACGGAAATTTCTGGACATGTTCATTTCCATGCTGGATCACGGATATTTTACCGCGCTGCAGGCATACTATAACGGGGTAAAAAACAGGAATTGTCTGTTGCGGATGAAGGATGCGAGCAACGATGTGATCCGGTCGTATCATCCGGCGCTTGCGAAATACGGCGCGGAGATCGTTCAGGCGCGTGAAATTCATCTCAGAGTATTATCTGATTTTATGAGAAATATTCTGGCGGATTTGAAGCCGGAGCTTGCCGATCTGCAATTGAAATTGCGGACGGTTCACGAACTTTCCAATCCGAAAATCTTTGAAGAAAAACTTGAAAGAAATCTGGAAAAAGACAGACTGAACGGATATACGACAACCGGACCGCATCTTGACGATTTCGATTTTATCGCGGATGGAAAATCATTGAAACTTTACGGTTCCCGCGGACAGTGCCGCGCGACTTCTTTCGCGCTAAAGGAAGCGGAATTCGATATCGTCAAAAATCATTCCATGTCAAAGGATAATACCGTCGTCATCGTGGATGATGCCACCGGAGATCTCGATAAAAAAACACAGGAAGCTTTTTACAATAAAATCTCGGAGGCAAAACAGGTATTCTGTTCCTTCACGGAAATTCCGGACAATCCTCTTACGCAAAATTCACAAATCGTACATATTACAGCCGGACGCGCTGTTTGAATACTACAGGAGTTCTTACTATGGCATCCTACAATTCCATCATCTGCCGTTACAACGAGATCGCGACAAAGGGAAACAACCGGAGCATGTTTGAAAATGCGCTGATCCGCAATATGAAACGCATGACGAAGGACCGTGTTCCGGGTCTGAATTATGTGAAAATGCGCGGCCGTATTTTCATCCATAAAAACGAATTTGAGATTTTCACAGATGAGGAACAGGACTATCTGAAAGAACGTCTGACGGACTGTTTCGGCCTGGATTCGTTTTCCTTTTGCATTGAGGGAGAACGCACCATCGAAGCCGTTCTGGATCATATTAAGAACGCTGTAAAGCCGTTGTTCGAGCAGAAACTTGAGACACTCGGCCGTCCGGTGAAATTCCGGACGCGCGCGCGTCGGTCCGACAAGAGTTTTCCGTTGCGCTCCAAAGAGATCGAAATCGAAACGGCTTCCATGATCGAAGAAATGTTCGGGGAGGATAAGATCCAGGTCGACCTGATGAACCCGGATATTTCCATCGGCGTCGAGATACGGGAAAAGAATTCCACGATCTTCCTCGAAACGGTCAAGGCGCGCGGCGGTCTTCCGGTCGGCTCCAATTCTCCGCTGCTCGGCATGCTTTCCGGCGGGATCGATTCGCCGGTGGCGTGCGCGATGGCAATGAAACGCGGCTGCCGGATGGATTTCCTCACGTTCCACAGTTATCCTTATACGCCGATCGAATCCGTCACGAAAGTCTGGCGTATCGCGAAGATCATCAACAGGTTTCAGCCGCACGGCGTGCTGTATGCCTGCAATCTTTCCGAAATTCAGAAATTGATCCGCGACAACTGCGATCCGAAATTCCGTACTGTCCTGTACCGGCGCATGATGATGCGCATTGCATCAAAACTTTGCAGAAAACACAATCTGTACGGGATCGTGACCGGCGAAGCGATCGGCCAGGTCGCCAGCCAGACGGTCGTGAACATGTCCGTGATCGACCGAGCCGTGCCGGATCTGATCGTGCGTCCCCTCTGCGGCATGGACAAACTGGAAACGATAGCCCGTGCGGAGGACATCGGAACATTTGACGTTTCCATCGAACCTATGGCGGACAGCTGCACCGTCTTTGCACCGCCTTCTCCTGTCATTCATGCCAAGCTTCATTTTGTGGAGTTCGAGGAATCAAAAATACCCGATATGGACGCGGCGATCCAGAAAGCTTTTGACGAGATCAAGCTTGTGACGGATGACGGTTTGACCGATATTCCGTCACATAATGAAAATAATTGAAAATCAATGAAATGACGAAATGACGGTTGAATCCGACGATTTGACCGTCATTTTATTTATCTTGAAAATCAAATATTTAACGAAAAAGTCGTCAGAAACAACGGATATTTCTGCTATTCATTGATAATCATTCAAATCATATACTTTGCTCTTTGGTGATATAAAACCATTTATATTATTTGAAAATATCGTATTATGGTTTATATTTTGTAGTCAGTAATAATCCTAATCTGTAATCTTTATCCTGATTATTTCTTTTTCATTGATTTTGATCTTTTGATGTGATTTTAAAAAATATATCTAATCTTTTTTCAGACAATTAGTTTTCTAAATTATTTTATAGAATTTGTTTACAATCAAGTTTTATGTCATCGCGGGACTGCATACGGGTTACAATGCCTGCGAGTGTTTGAACGAATCAGGTGACTGTTGAAAAGATGGTGCGCGGCGCGGGACTTGAACCCACAAACCTTTCGGTGCTGGGACCTAAACCCAGTGCGTTTGCCAATTTCGCCAGCCGCGCCCGAGGAAGCGTTTTGTCGTATGACAATCGCTTTTTACCGTTTTTCGGGAAACGTCTGTAAAAACAGGCGGAAACCCACGGAAAGCGGAAAACCGCCGATTTATGATTTTTCCTTGGATCAGGGCAAAAAAAGTGGTGCACCCGGCGGGGCTCGAACCCACCACCTACTGCTCCGGAGGCAGTCGCTCTATCCAAATGAGCTACGGGTGCACGGTATTGGGCTAATCTCTTAATATAACACAAAGCCGTGAAAAATCAAATCCGATGCAGGAAAAACATTCAACCGCACTTCGGCGCGCCGTCAAATGACGCCGGGCGCTATTCTGTTCACGGCACGGGGCATGTGAAGTGGAAAACTCTTTACGCGTCTCAAAGCTTCCAGCCTGACCGGATTCAGGTTACCGTGACAATACAGTAACGCCGCGGGTGCTGTACCGGACTGCCGTCCTGTGTTGACGGTCAGCGCCGGACTAGTACCCGCGGCGGGAGAAAAAAGCCGGATGAAAGCTCAGCTTACTTCGCGGTGGGATCGTTGATGCGGCCGGCGAAGAGGACGAGTCCGGTCTGGTTGTCGCGAATGAGCACGATGAACGGACGGTCGGCGCGGAATTCGTTGACGGGATCGGGCATGCCGATGGAGGTGATCCTGGCCATGCCGATGGCGGTCGCGGCCGCGGCCTTCGTGGAGACCTCGTCCATCTTCAGCGCGGTCTTGTGGACGACGTTTTCGATCTTGAGGGCTTCTTCGGTGTCGATGCCGGAGAAATCGGCCTGATTGGAGAACGGGGTGGTCATGCCGAGTCCCTGCAGGGTCTTGCCGAGGTCGAGCTTGCAGGTAAGATCGGTCTTCGGGAGCCAGACGCGGGTTTCGCCGCGCATGCGGCGTCCGAGCCAGGAATCGAGCTTGTCGCCGATGGATGCGGCCATTTTGTTCAGGTCGGCTTCGCCCTGATCGGCCTCTCCGCGGATCGGCATGAGCGCGACCAGCTCGAAGCGGCGGTTTTCATAGGGCAGGACGATCGCGTGGACATTGTCCTGGTAGTTGGCGTAGTATGCGATGCCGGTGCTCTTCTGATACATCATCTGGACTTCCTTTTCCGCGCCGCCGAACTGCGTGAACGTCATCGGCTTGGTGTTGTCCTTCGGGAAGGGGTTCGCCCATTTCGCCTCGAAGTAGAGCGTGTTCAGCAGGACCATGGCGGTGTCCTTGCTGAAGAAATCGGACGAAAGGAGATCCTTGATCATGTTCTTCGTGCGGGCTTCGACGTAGGCGTTGATCTTCGCCGCGACCTTGGCGGACTGGCCGAAATCCTCCTTGTAGAACGCGCCGCCGTAATACTTCTTGATCATTTCGGTGAACGCGGGCAGCACGTTCTGGTCCGTGTCGGTCCAGACGGAGTTGGAGACCAGGACCTCGGTCTTTTCCGCCTCGGCGTACTGCTTCGTGAGGGCGTCGAAGAACGCGCCGCAGGCAGCGGGATCGGCGGGCAGGCCGAGCGTCTTGCGGATCTGATCGGCGGTCGTGCCCTTCGCGCCGCAGTAGACCATGCCGAACGCGCCGTCGATGCTGAACGGCGAGATGAACATGTTTTTCTTTGCGTCCGCCTTGCAGACGGTATCGAACAGCTTGAAGCCCTGGCGGTTCAGTTCGAATGCGACGGCCTTCTGGTCGGCGGCTTCGTCGGCGAACGCGGGTAGTGCGAGGCTCATGGCGCACAGGGCGGCGTGGAACAGTGTTTTTTTCATACTGAAAACTCCTTGATGATGAGTGATTGTATCGGTCGCAAATCGTTTTTCCGTATGATTAGTCGTCCGGGCCGCCGGAAATCTTAGCGGGATTCTCTTTTTTTCCGGGAAAAAACGCGTTTTTCTCCGGTTCCGTCTTTCGGGCCCGGCACAATGCGATGTTATTTTTGGTTTCCGTCCGCCTGTTTTTTTGAAAAAAACGGTTGATATTTGTTGAAAAATGGACCGGAAAAACGTATATTAACAGTATGGTTTTGTTCATGGAAGGAAATCCCGAGCGGAATCATAGTCAATCTGACGATCAAAAAGACGAAAACATATCGTCCGGACACGCCGGAATGAGGGTGTCCGGACCGGAAGGAGACGCGTATGGGGCGGTTGTTCGGGACAGACGGCATTCGAGGCAAGGCAAATGAATATCCAATCACGCCGGAGCTCGCCCTGCTTGTGGGGAAAGCCGTCGCGCGGCATTTCTGCCGGAACACGTCCCGGAACGACGCCTTCGGGCAGCGCGGCAATCCGCGCGCCATCGTCGGCAAGGACACGCGCATCTCCGGCTACATGCTCGAAACGGCGCTGATCAGCGGCATGGTGAGCATGGGCATGGACGCCTACGAGATCGGCCCGATGCCGACGCCCGCGGTCGCCAGCCTCACGAAATCCATGTGCGCCGACTGCGGCGTCATGATCACCGCCTCCCACAATCCCGCTTCGGACAACGGCATCAAGCTGTTCAATTCCGAGGGATTCAAGCTCCCGGACGAGGTCGAGGACGACATCGAACGCGCTATCTTCGCGATGATGGAACACCACGCCGACGGCACGCCCGACATCGGAAAGGCGTTCCGCGTGAACGACGCCCGCGGCCGCTACATCCACCAGGCGAAACGCTCCATCGGCTACACCTCGCTGAAGGGGATGAAGGTGGTGCTGGACTGCGCGAACGGGGCGTCCTACTACGTGGCGCCGATCGTGCTGCGCGAGCTCGGAGCCGAGGTCATCACGTCGGGCGTGAAGCCGGACGGCCTCAACATCAACGACGGCTGCGGCGCGCTTCATCCGGAGAACATGTGCCGTCTGGTGAAGGAGCACGGCGCGGACATCGGCGTGTCGTTCGACGGCGACGCCGACCGCGTGCAGTTCTGCGACCACACCGGCGCCATCATCAACTGCGACCGCATCATCGGGCTGTGCGCGCTGGACTACAAGTCGCGCGGCCAGCTCTGCAACGACACGATCGCCGTCACGTCCATCAGCAACCTCGGATTGCACGACGCCATGCGTCAGGCGGGCATCGGCGTCGAGGTCACCAACGTCGGCGACCGCTACGTGATCGAACGCATGCGCGAGAAAGGGCTGAACCTCGGCGGCGAGCAGACCGGGCACCTGATCTTCCTGGAGCATTCCCCGACCGGCGACGGCCTCATCTCCGCCCTGCACGTGATGCGCATCATGAAGGAAACCGGAAAATCCATCGCCGAGCTCGCCGGATTCATGCAGGAGTATCCGCAGATCCAGAGCTCGCTCCGCATCGCCGAACGCGTCCCGTTCGACGACCTGCCGGAGCTTTCCAGGTGCATCCGCGAGGCCAAGCAGGACCTCGGGGACGCCGGACGCGTGATCGTGCGCTATTCCGGCACCGAAAACAAACTTCGTATTCTCGCCGAAGCCAAAACGGAATCCGCCGCTCGGCTCTGGCATGACAAAATAGCGGGCGTCGCGGCCCGCGAACTGGAGGTAATCTCTTAATGGCTGCATTCGCATTCGAAATCGTCGAGCACGGCAACCCCGCCCTGCTGGAACCCCTGACCTGCAAAAAGCCCGCGCTCGAGCTGGAACTCGCCGCCGGCACGCTGGAATCCACCCTGCTGGCCCGCTGGTCCGCCATTCAGAACGCCGCGCCCGGCGCGCATCTCCGCCTTGCGTCCGACTTCTGGCCCTCCAAGGCGCTGCTCGAAAAGGCGTCCACCGCGATCGCGGACGGCAAGTCCTTCTCCGTGACCGACGCCGACGGCATTGCCGCTGAATGCACCGGCTGCGGCTCGAACACCGTCGCCATCCCGGCCGACGAGGCGTCCTTCCGCATCCGCTATCCGTGGGATCTGCTGAAGATTAACGAGGAATACCTCGCGGGCTACACCGAAAACGTCATCAACGGCACCGTGCGCGAACGCGTCACGCTCGACGGCGTGGTGATCCTGGGCGAAGGATCCGTGCTGCTCCCCGGCGTCTACATCGAGGGTGTCGCCGTGATCGGCAAGAACTGCAAGATCGGCCCGAACTGCTATCTGCGCGGCTACAACTTCATCTCCGACAAATGCCACATCGGCCAGGCCGTCGAGATCAAGAACTCCATCCTCATGACGCACGTCGCCGCCGGGCACCTCTCCTACATCGGCGACTCCATCGTCTGCCAGAACGTCAACTTCGGCGCGGGCACCATCACCTCGAATTTCCGCCACGACGGCAAGAACCACCGGTCCATGGTCCAGGGCTGCCTTATCGACACCGGCCGCCGCAAATTCGGCTCCATCATCGGCGAGAACGTCCACACCGGCATCCACACTGCCATCTATCCCGGCCGCAAGATCTGGGCGGACGTCCAGACCCGTCCCGGCGACGTGGTCCAGCTCGACCTGATGAAGTGATCCGCTGATCACGCAATCCCTCCGCCGGACGCGGCCTGCAAAAAAACACGTCCGGCGGTCCGTTTTTTACCTCAAAAAACACGCTTTCATCATGCCCCGTTTCCTGCAAGTCCTCCTCGCCGCGCTCAGCTTCGGCACGCGGTTCCGCGGTCCCGTGAAGCCCTCCGAGCCCGCGCTGTATTCCCGCGCCCTGACGCTTCAGCCGTTCGCCGGACTTCTGGTCGGGGTGATCGCCGCGGTCCCCACGCTGTTCGTCAGCGCGAACTTCCGCGGCCTGCAGGGGCTGATCCTGCTCGCCTCGGGCATCTACGTCTTCCTGCTGGAATGGCTCACGCGGTTCGACAATCTCCACGCGTTCGACGCCGCCTGCCGGATGCTCGCGGGCAAAAACATCTCCCCGGAGGAACGCCTCGGACGCGCCGCGCAGCCGGGCGGTTCGCCGTGCACCGCCCTCCTGGTCGGGCTGAAACTGCTCGTGATGTACCTGATCTTCATGCGGACCGCGCTCTTCGGCGACAACATGATGCTCGCCCTCACGCTCGTCGCCGTGCCGTTCTTCGGTCGCGTCGCGATGCTGTTCGCCTATCCGTCCGGGAACGGCCGGGAACGCCCCGAGGTCTACGAGGCGGTCCGCCTGTTCTGGGTCCTGCTGGCGATGTGCCTGCTGGCGTTCGCGCTGGGCATGATCCGCACCTACGGCGGCGATTTCTTCTCGTTCCGCTCGATGAAGCTCACGATGTCCGGATTCCGCGGACGCGGCGGCGACGCCACGGGCGTTTCCCCGTTCGTCGCGATCGTCAGCCTCGGCATCCAGGACGCCGTCACGTTCCTGGCGGGCGGGTTCCTGTCCGTGCTGTACTGGAACACCGAGGCGTCGAAGAAGCTGCGTGTCAGCCCGCCGCCCGAGTTCGCCGGAGCCGTCTGCGAGACCGCCGAATTCGCCTCAATGATCGTCTTCCTGATCCTCGCCGACGACGTGATCTTCTGAGCGGGAAAGAGAACTGAAAAAACGGTTTCATGGTAAAATGCCCTGTCATCTTTTTTTTCGGAAAAAAACGAAAAACGGCTTGAAAAAAGTTATCCCGGCGGATATATTATTTAGGTCTCGGAACAAATGAGGAAAATCATGCGCCGCCCGATTGAAAAGAAAAAACACTTTAGAATGCTCGGCAGGGTAAAAGACTTCCTGCGCGACCAGCCCGGCGAAGTCAAACAGGAGCTGAACGGTTTGATCTTTCAGCTTGAAAGAGACGGCTATCTGAATTACCCGAACGCCGAAAAAGTCGAAGACGAAATGTTTGCCATTCGCGTGATTCAAACCGGAAACATTCGAATTTTTTACGTTTACGGACTGAATGATAGGATTTACGGTATTCACGGTTACGTGAAAAAGACCGAACAAATACCCGAAAACGAACTGAAACAAGCACGAAAAATGCTGAAACTGCTGATTCAAGGAGGCCAAGTATGAAAAAGAAACGTCAGGAAGACTGGACGGAAGAGGAAATCGCCGCCGATATTGCGGCGATTGCGGCGAGGGATGCCGCCGGAATCCCGGACGAAGACGAAGTTGCCCGTGACGCGTACTTCACCGACCCGGCAAATGCGGAAGAGGTCAACGCCATGTTCGAACGTTTCCGCCTCAGAGAAGAGTTGTACAAAGCTCGCCGGGAAGCCAAACTGACCCAAAAGGAACTGGCGCGGCGGATGGGAACAAGCCAGACCTATATCGCCGCGGTCGAACACGGCAAAAAGAACATCACGTTCTCCACGCTCGCGCGCTATGCCCGCGCTTGCGGAAAGAAAGTCGCCCTCATTTGAGCACGGCTTTCTCTTCCGAGGAGTTTTCCGATGAAGAAAGAACACAGGATCAGCCCGGTGTACCTGGTGTTTTTTATCCTCATCGGGATCATTTTTCTGAGTTTGGTTGCGGATTATTTCGGCGCGTATCTTCTCGGTGACGTTGTACCCAGGGAACAAACCCTCAACTATCAGTTGGAACAAATGCTCGGGATTGTCGCGGAAAAACTGCAGGAAACCGGAGAATTGCCGAAAGATCTGGACGACGTGAAATTCGAGAATAATTTTCTTGAGGAACGGTACAAGTCTGATTATGGATCGGGTCGGATCAAATGGTATATTCAGGGCGACAGATTAATCATCGAACATTCCGGCGATCCGCTCAAAAACATCGACCCGAAACGCAAGAAAATGAAACTGCCGCCCGAACTGATCCCGGAAGCCGGACAATAGAATTGCGGACATGGTTGCAGTCAAAGCCGCAACAGGAGGTCTTTTTGGCGGATTCTTTCGGAAAACGTTTGCAATATCGGAAGATGCGTGATATATTATTCCAAATAACTAAAGATAAAAAAAACAGATATATGCAAACGTCATGACCCCCCGAGGTGAAACCATGAAAAAGTCGCTGCTCTTTGTCCTTCTGTGTCTGGTCGTGCTGCTCGCGGGTTGCGGACGCGTCAAAAAGAAACTGAGCGGCGGCAGTTCGCCGAAGCCGCCGCCGAAAGACCCGTTCTACACGTACACGGGTTGCCGGGATTGGTACCGTCTTCCGCTGAAATATCCGTACCAGATCTCGACGATCGACCAACTGAGAGAAGGATATCTGGAAGAGCATACCGGCGGCGATATCGCGGAGGGATCGAAATCCATGCAAGGGATTGATGTCGGGGGGAGAATTACGCATCTTCATCCGCTGGAAGACTTC
>JAFXUM010000018.1 GCA_017524965.1 Lentisphaeria bacterium
CTCCCTTTGGAGCAACGGCGTATCCGCACTGGAACGCCGCGGAATGGTCCCGGGACTCTTGCTGTCATGTAAATACTATACCACGTTTTTTGAAGATGTCAAATTAGTTTCGACTAAGTTTTCGTATTTTTCGCCTGTTTTTTTCCGGATAACCTCGAAAACGATCCGTTTCCACGCCCGTCAGCAGGTTTTCACCGGGGAAGGTATGGGATACGGCTTGATCATGGCGGTGTTAACCCGGCCCCGGATCATCCCGGCTTCTGTTTCCGCGGAAAAGCCGCCGTTTTGAAGACGAAAAATATTTTTCGCAAAAAACCTACTGTTTTTGTTGTGTTTTTACTTGACAAACCTCGTTTCCGGGTGTATATTAATCTCACCGCGAACGGAAATCCGTTCCGTTTTTTGTTTGAATGATACATTACTATATCGGTAGTGTATAATCAAAAAAAACAACCCCTAACCCTCCAACCGATTTCATCAAGGAGAAGTCATCAAAGACGCAAGCACCACCCCCGTCTTCCCCGAAAGAACCCGTCCCCCCGTGTTCCAGGAATCCATGGTCTTCCGAATGCGATGTTGTACGTGTTTTGCCGCGGAATAACGCACCATCCACCCCAAACGCATTTTTCATCCAGCATCACAAAGGAAACCAACCATGAACAACAGAAAACATATTCTCGCCGCCCTCCTAACGGCAGGCATCGCAAGTGCGCCGCTTCTGCACGGCCAGACGCCGGAAGATCAGGAAATCCGCACCATCCGTCTCCTGCAGGACGACGGCCAGGTCAACATCGTCAGCAAGGTCTACGAGCTCAAACACCTCAAGGCGACCGACATCCGTCCGTTCATCGAGGCGGCGGTCAAGCGCTACAGCGCCGCGTCCAAAGTCGACCGGGTGAACTACTCGAAGGAAAAAAGGCAGATGATCCTCGTTTCGACCGGCGAGGACTTCATCCCGTACGTGGACGAACTGGTCGCCGGGCTCGACAAGCCGGGCAAGGAGGAAAACGGCTCCATCATCAAGGGAACCGGCGTCACGAAGATCACGTACACGCCGAACTACCGCGCCGCGGACGACATCGTGCGCCTCGTGAACGAAGGCACGATCAAGACGCTGGAAGGCCGCGCCTACCTGAACAAGGACACGAACACGATCTACTGGAAGGACGACGAGCAGGCCGCGCAGGCGATCCTCGCGTGGGTCAAGTACCTCGACCGTCCCGTGCCGCAGGTCAATCTGCGCCTCAACTACTACGAGATCCGCGAAAGCGATCTGCGCGACGTCGGACTGGACTACCTCGCCTGGAAAAACGGCCCCGGACTGGACCTCTTCTCCGCCGGATACAACGCCGGAAAGGTGTTCTCCAGCGAGTCCGTGCTGAAGCTGATCAGCGGTGCGGCGAAATTCGCCGACCTCACCAAGCACTTCTCCACCTCGTGGGGCTACGGGGCGTTCTTCACCGCTCCGCAGTTCGATCTGAGCTTCGTCCGCGTGCTTCAGCAGTCCGGCAACGCGAAACTCGCGGCGCACGCCGACCTCACGTTCGTGAACACGCCGGTCTACGACACGACCGCGCTGAACGCGCATCTGCCGAAGGTCTACACCGCCACGCTCACGCCCGGCTATGAGAACATCCAGAAGGATTCCGACGACCGCACGCACATCGTGAAGGGCGCGGACAGCAAACTGACGCTTTCGGTCATCAACCCGGTGATCTGCTTCGGCGCGTCGCAGGAGGACGTCGCCGCGAACGGCCAGATCCCGTCGACCGAGGAGTTCTACGCGGCGGACAACGGCGGCGTGGTCTTCGCCTACAACCTGCTTTCCGAGACCGTGACCGAGCGCAGCAACCGCGGCGACGAACTCGGCAACACCAGCAGCGTTTCCGGCGAACTCACGCTCGGATTCAAGACCGAAAAACTGCTCGCCACCTACGTCCGCGAACAGGACGTCGAGCAGACCGTCGGCATCCCGTTCCTCGTGCGGATCCCCGTGCTGAAATACCTCTTCGGCACCACGACCACCATCAAGGAAAAGACTTACATCATCGTGACCGGCGAAGCGAACCTGGTTCATCCGAACGGCGAAGCGCCCGTCCCGGTCAGCCGCGAAGTGGCGTCCAGCCTCTAAGCCAAGAAAGGAACACGAGCCATGAACAACATCAAGACCCTTATTGCGATCCTCGCGGCGGCGTCCGTCCCCGCGTTCGCCGAAGATATCGACCTCATCCCGCATCCGATCCCCGGCAGCGTCAAGGCCGACGCGAACATCCCGAGCGCCGGGTACGGCAGCACCACGGTCCAGACGCAGCTGCGCGTGGACGTGAAGGAATCCGAACAGGCGATCCGGTTCGTCCGGTCCAACACCGACCCGCTCGTCATCACGAAGCTCTATGAACTCAAACACGCCGAACCGTACGCGCTCCGCGGCTATCTGCTGAGCGTGGTGCAGGGCACGAAAGTCGGCGGCAACCCGGTCCAGGTCGACGCGGTGGAATTCAACGACGGGCGCGGCGTCCTGCTGGTATCCGCCGAGGACTACCGATTCGAGAAGACCGGCAACGGCGAAAGCATCGACGAGATCATCGAACGCCTGGATCAGCCCGGCATCGGGTATTCCAGCGGCCGCCCGAAATTCATCTACTTCCCGAAAGTGAACGCCGCGGCGAACCTGAAGGAAATGGTGCTGAACGTCGGCGCAGCCGCACGCGGCGACACGGTGTCGTTCACCGGCGGCACGGACGCGCTCACGGTGGACGGCGGCCTGAACGCGCTGTTCATCGCGGCTCCGAACTGGAGCATCGCCAGCATCCGGGAACAGCTGGAGCAGTACGACCGTCCGATGCCCGAAATCCGCCTCGAGTACCAGCTGATCGAACTCAGCACGGAAAACGACGACAGGCTCGGCCTGGACTTCCAGAGCTGGAAGAACAACGACGGCGTGGACTTCTTCTCCGCCGGCGGCCGCTACCGCAACAACTGGGCAAGCACGTTCGCGGGCGGCATCGACGGCTCCCACTCCAGCCGCACCGACTTCTTCAACTTCAACCCGAAATGGAACTCGGAATACTTCGATTTCCTGACCTCCACCGGACGCGCGAAGGTCGTGACGCAGGGCGTGATCGTGGCGAAGAATCGCCGCCAGTCGACCGTGTCGGTCGGGACCGGGCTCTTCTACGAGAAGCAGACGCCCGTCAAGGACACCACGCTCAACGACAAGATCCCCGGCGCGCACGACAAACTGCCCGGCGAGGCGAATCTCGCCGTTCACCACGGCAACACCCAGACCACGGAGGCCGCCAACGGATTCCGGTTCGATCTGGACGTGACGCCCGTCGTCACCGGGAAAGCCTCCATCCTGCCGATCAAAGTCTCCGGCACAAGCCTGCTCGGCTGGAACAGCGACGGCACCCCGCGCCTGAACAAGTCGGCGTTCGAGACCGAGATCCAGGTCGGAAACGAGGGAAAGGACTTCGTGATCGGCGGCATCAAACGCACCAACGTGATCCGCAGCGTCTCCGGCATCCCGTTCCTGAAGGACATCCCGGTCCTCGGCTGGGCGTTCTCCTCCGAAACGGAGACGACGCGCACGTCCGAGCTCGTCCTGATCGCCCGCGCCGAGCTCTCCGGTCCGTTCGACGCCGCGCCGGAAGCCGTCCGCAACGACATCTCCCAGGTCGTCGACAAGGTTTCGGCGGCCGCGGAAAGCCCGGTCACCAACCTCGGATTCCAGCAGCTGCTTCTTGACAGCGACGACGAGTTCGAAGGCGACACGACCGGCAAGGCGGAAAATGCCGGAAACACCGGAAACGATTGATTTTTCACGCTCAAAACAGCAAAGAAAGGAACCCGAACCATGACCATCAAACACCTTCTCTTTTCCATACTCGCCGCCGGATGCGCCATCGCGTCCGGCGCGGATAAAGTCCGCGTGGGCTACCTCGCCGAACCCGCGCACGGCCTGCACTTCATCGCGAAGGAAAAAGGCTTCTTCGCCGAGGAAGGCATCGACGCGAGCATGTTCCAGTTCGCCACGACCGCCGAGGGCTGCTCCGCCGTGAAGGCGAAGAAACTCGACGTCGGCACGTTCGGCACCGCCGCTCCGCTGCTCTTCATCGCGCAGGGGACCGACTTCACGATCTTCGGCGGCATGATGATCGGCGGACAGGCGATCATCGTCAAGCCGGAAAACGCCGACAAGTTCAAAGACCTTTCCAATTTCAAGGGAAAGAAGGTCGGACTCGGCAAGCTCTCCACCGGCGACGTGATCTTCCGCGGCGCCCTGAAGAAAGCGGGCATCGACCCGTACAAGGACCTGGAGATCGTCGAGTTCGGCGGACAGAGCGCCGTGGTGGAAGCCGTCCGCAAGGGCGCGGTCGACGCCGGCATCGTCTTCAGTCCGCATTTCTCCCTCGCAAACCAGAAATACGGCCTGGTCGTCTCCAACTACATCGCGGATTTCCAGCCGGGCTACACCTGCTGCCGCCTGATCGCCAACACGCCCGACGTGAAGCAGAAACGCGACGTCTACCGCCGTTACCTCATCGCCGAGATCCGCGCGTACAAGTTCTACCGCGAAAACCCGGAGGAGACAGTGAAGATCTTCGCGAAGGCGCTGAAGCTGGACGAGGACCTGATCAAGGCGGACACCTACACGAACAAGACCTTCGAGTCCAACCCGGACCCGCTGAAGAAGGGCACGCTCGATTTCTGGAACACGATGAAGGAGATCGACTACCTCCCGAAGACGGACGAGGACATCAACAAGCACATCGACACGACCATCTACCGCGAAGCGCTCGATGAAGTCCTGAAACGCTATCCGGACGACCCGGTCTTCAAGGAAATGGACGCCTTCTTCAAGGCGAACAACTGAGGAACGAACTTTCAGCATCAACACACTTCCCCGTTCGAATTCCGCAGGCGGAACCTTGAAAACACTGCTCGCCATCACGATCCTGCTCCTCGAAGCCGCGGCACTGTACCGGCATGACTGGTACGCCGCCGCGGCCGGGGCGCTGATCCCCGCCGCCGGGCTGGTCCGGCTCCTGTTCGTCTGGAGCAAGGGACGGCGCACCGCCATCCTGGACGTGACTGCCGTTCTGACGGTCTTCCTGCTCGTCTGGCAGGCCGCGGCATCCAACTTCCGCCTCCTCGACCCGGTACTCTTCCCGACGCCGGACGAGGTCATCCGGCTCTTCTTCAGCGAACTGAAGGAGATGGTGAGCGGCATGTTTTCCTCGCTCTACCTGCTCGGCACGGCGTATGCGCTGGCGCTCGCGACCGCCGTCCCCGGCGGACTGCTGGTCGGCGGCTCCGAACGCCTCCGCAACGCGTTCGAGCCGTTCAGCAAGGTGCTGAGCGCGATCCCGCCGATCGTCTACATCCCGTACGCGATCGCCCTGCTGCCGAGCTTCAGCGCGGCGTCCGTCTTCATCATCTGGTCCGGCGCATTCTGGCCGGTCTTCGTCAGCACGATCTCCGGCGTGGTGAACATCCCGGAGACGATGCTGGATTCCGCCCGGATGCTCCACCTGAAACGCCGCACGTTCGTGTTCCGCGTGCTTCTGCCGGGCGCGATGCCGTCGATCCTGACCGGGGCGTCGCTGGGGCTGATCTTCAGCTTCCTGCTCCTGACCGCCGCCGAGCTCATCGGCGCGACCGAAGGGCTCGGCTGGTACGTCAAGAACTTCTCGGATTTCGCCGACTACGGCAAGGTGATCGTCGGGATCATCTTCATCGGGCTCGTCATCACCGCGATCACAGCGGTCTTCAAGCGGATCGAACGCTATCTGCTGCGCTACAAGGAGGCCGGACAATGATCGAATGCAGAAATCTGACCGTAGCGTTTCAGAACAGGACCATCCTTGACCGGATCAGCCTCAATGTACCCGACGGCGCGTTCCTCTGCCTGCTCGGGCAGTCCGGCTGCGGCAAATCCACGCTCCTGCGGACGTTCGCCGGGTTGCTGAAGCCGACTTCCGGGGAAGTCCTCGTGAACGGCAGGGCGGTCGACGGACCGGAAGCGGCGTGCTCCGTGGTGTTTCAGGACTACTCGCTTTTCCCGTGGATGACCACGGGGAAGAACCTGATGCTCGCGCTCGCGACGTCGTTTCCGGAGAAAAGCAGGACGGAAATCCGCAACCTCGCCGAATCCTACCTGGAAATGGTCGGGCTGGGCGGCGTGTTCAACCAGTACCCGGCTGCGCTCTCCGGCGGTATGCGCCAGCGCGCCGCCATCGCACGCGCCATCGCCACGCCGAGCAAGGTCCTGCTCATGGACGAACCGTTCGGCGCACTCGACCCCGTGAACCGGGCGATGCTTCAGGACCTGGTCCGCGAGCTTCACCGGGATTCGCGCGGCGCCCGGACCGTGGTGTTCGTCACGCACGACGTGGACGAGGCGCTCTACCTCGGCACGGAGATCGCCGTGCTCGGCAGTTCGCCCGGACGCGTGATCGCGCTGGAACAGAACCCCGTTTCCCGGCAGATCCCCAGGGAAAAACTCTTCGAAAACGAATCCGTCATCTCGCTTCAGCGGAGGATCATGGACATCTACCGCTCCGACATGAACGAAAAACTGAACTTGAGACAAACGTTCCACTCCGGGAACGGCATCTGACGAAAGGAGAACCACCATGAACAAGATCATTCAATTCACCGCGGGCACTGCCCTGGGCATTCTTTCCGTATTTCTGCTGAACGCCTGCAACAAGGAGAACGGCGACGGCTACGCGCTGCGCGTCGGCTATCAGCAGGGCGGCAGCTCGACGCTCCCGATGATCGCGCTGGAGGAAAAGTTTTACGACAAGACCGGCGTCAAGACCGATTTCGTCCTGTTCACCAACTCCAGCGACGGCCTGAACGCGCTGAACGCGGGCAAGCTGGACGTCGGCGTCTCCTTCGGAACCGGCGGCCCGCTCACGTTCATCTCCAAGGGCTCCAAATTCGTCGTGATCGGCGGCAATCTCTCCGGCGGGCATCCGATCCTCGTGAAGCCGGAGATCGCGGATCAGATCAAGTCCATCGAGGATTTCAGGGGCAAGACGGTCGCCACGCCGCGCGTGTTCACCTCCGACGTGGTCTTCCGCGGCGCGCTTTCCAAGGCGGGGATCGACCCTCAGAAAGACCTCGAGATCATCGAGTTCAAACGCCCCGTCGACGTGCTGGAAGCCGTCAAGAGCGGAAAGACCGACATCGGCGTCGGTGCGACAAACATCATCGGGCAGACCCGCCAGGCGGGGCTCGCGATCCCGCTGTGGAGCAACGACCTGTGGCCGAACCATCCGTGCTGCCGGATCGTCGCGACCGAAGACGCCGTGAAGAACCACCGTCCCGAGCTGGTCAGATTCCTGAAAGCGGAACTTCTGGCGGAAAAGAAGTTCGCCGAGGACCCGGAATCGGGCGTCCGCGCCGACATCAACCAGCAGAAATTCAGCGAGAAGCTCGCCCGCGACCTGGTGCTGGAGCCGCATATCCTGCTCTCGGTCGACCCGAACCGCAAGGGCGTGGAGGAGATGTGGAAGCACATGACGGACATCAACTACGCCGAGGGCAAAATCGATTTCGACAAGGTGATCGACACCTCGCTCTACCTCGAAGCGCTGCGGGAACTGAGCAAAGAATCGCCCGATCCCTTCTGGGATAAACTCGAAGAACGTTTCAAGGAACAGAAC
>JAFXUM010000164.1 GCA_017524965.1 Lentisphaeria bacterium
CATCATCCTGCGCGTGGAGCTGGAACAGGCGCTCATCGAGGATAAAATCTCCGTGGACGACCTTCCGGCGGTCTGGAACGACACGTTCGAGCGGTATTTCGGGATCCGTCCCGCGAACGACCGCGAAGGCGTGCTTCAGGACGTTCACTGGTACAGCGGCGGCGTGGGGTATTTCCCGACGTACATGCTGGGCAACCTGATCGGCGCGATGCTGAAGGAACAGTTCTTCGCCGGCGGCCTGCCGGAAACGCCGCACGACGCGCTCGCCGTCCTGCGCGACCGCGTGTACCGGTTCGGCGCGAAATACGCCCCGTCCGATTTCCTGCGCCGCCTGACCGGGAGCGCGGTCCCGGACCCCGCGCCGTTCCTGCGCTATCTGCGTGAAAAACATCTTGGAGAAGCAAAATGAGACTGAACTACGATACCTTTACCGGACGCCGCAGCGCGTTCGTCTGCACGGCGTTCGTGCTGATCCTGCTGACCTGGGCGGCGTATGCCGTGCTTTCGCCGCAGATCATGAAAGCGCTGTCGCCGCACATGGGGAAGAATTTGCTGACGGCTGTGATGCTGCTGATCCAGGACGGCCTGGTCGTGGCGTCCGTGCTGATCGCCGCGCTGTGTACGGAACAGAAGAAGCATCCTCTGAAGGAGAAGCTGGGGCTGACCATGGCCCCCGAATACTCCCTGCGGTTCCTTTTCCCGGTTTTCGTGCTTGCCGTCGCGGTCACGCTCGGCGCGCAGATCGGATTGTCGGCGCTGCTGAAGGTGTTCGGACGCGAGCCGAAGGAACAGGCCCTGGTGGAGTTTTTCCGCACGCTGAAACCTCTGGCGTTCTTCGGTTTCGCGCTGATCACCGTGATCGCCGCGCCCATCGCCGAGGAACTCGCGTTCCGGCATATCCTGTACCGGTTCGTCCGCGTGTTCCTCTACAGAAAAGAAGCCTCCGTGGTGGTCTCGCTGATCTTCGCGCTGTTCCATCTGCAGCTCACGCGCCTGTCGGAGAAGCCGTTCCCGTGGGAGATCTTCGTGGTCCCGGTGATCCCGCTGTTCCTGCTGGCGCTGTTCCTGCAGCGGCAGTATGAGAAGAGCAAGTCGATCATCCCGTCGACGCTGATCCACATGGGATTCAACCTGATCTCGGTGTTCCTTCTGATCCTGGAAGTGTACTACCACGTCGGGGAATGATTTTTCAACCGTTTTCACTTTTTTCGCACTTTTTTTCGCATAACAAGAGATTTTTCCGGAAACATGCTAAGATTTGCCCGGGCAGACGGGTCTAATCGTACGAAACATGTTGAATGAGGACTTATGGAAACCAGAGAACAGGTCTTTGAACAGCTGATCAAAGCGAAGCTCGGGGTGCTCCGGGGGACCGCGATGCGGATTCTCGGCAGCCCGGCGGACGTTGACGACGCTGTTCAGGAGGCTCTGATGACCGCGTGGAAGAAATACGACGCTTTCCGCGGGCAGTCGGAGTTCGCGACCTGGGTGACCAGGATCCTGATCAACGTGTGCTACGATATGGTGCGTGATCGTGCCCGGGAATGCGATGTCCTGGCGGATTACGGGGAATCGGGCGTGGTGTCCGGCGGAGACGCCGGGGAAGCGCGTCTGATGGACCGGCTGGAACAGGCCGTGGCCCGTCTCCCCAAGCTCTACCGGGAATCGCTTTCGCTCGGGGTCCTCTCCGGATATTCGCCGGACGAGGCCGCCGCGATGCTGGGCTGTTCGCGCAACACCCTCTATCAGCGCATCCACAAAGCGAAACAATTACTGGCCCAATCCATCCGGGAGGTCTCTTATGAAGAAGCATAACGAAAACAACGGCGGCGCGCGCGATCTGGACGCGCTGCTCCTGAAACTCAAAGAGCGTCAGGACGCCCGCGAACAGACCGGCATCTACACGCCGGAAGACGAATTCAGACGCCGTTTCTTTGCGGCGGCGAAGGCGCAGGAACGCCCGCATTTCCCCATGATCTGGAAGGCGGCGGCGGGAATCGCCGTCTGCCTTTTCGCGTTCCAGCTCGTGCTGACCTCGCTGCGGGACGATTCGTCCGCCGCCCGCGCCGACGGTTACGGCGTTCAGGGCGTTGATACGGTCGCGGCCGCCCCCGCCGGATACGCGGCCGCCCCCGCCGGATACGCGGCCGCCCCGGAAATGCTTTCGGCGGACGGCGCGGAAGAAGAAATGCTTCTCGCTGCCGCCTATACGGAGGAAAACGATCCCGAAGCGGACGAGATCCCCATGGGCGGATTCTCCGGGCCGATGCTCCGCGCCGCGCTGGCCGAAGCCCGGTCCGACGATGCCGCGACGGAACGCGAAAGCGCCCCGATGTCCGTGTCCTCGTTTGCGTTTGACGTGGGTGGCGCGAACGGCGCCGGATACGGTGCGGCTCCCGCGGGCGGCATGGGCGGCTTCGGCGGCGGCATGGGCGGTTTCGGCGGCGCGGCCCCCGCGAGCGTCCAGCCCCCCCAGGAGCGGACGCATGGCACGCCAGATGAACGCCGATTCCTTTGCCGCGCAGAAGAACGCCGTCGCGGCCGACACCGCTGAAAATACTGTCCGTGCCTCCGCCGTGCTTGCCAGAAAGGCGCAGTCGGAAGACAGCGCCGCAGGCGGGGCCGAAGCGGTTGCCACGGAAGAATCCGCGACGCAGATGATGAAAACCGCCGCCGTCCGGACTCTGGCGGCCGCCGGTGAAACAAAAGGAGCAAGAACCATGAATGAGACTCAGGACCTGTATCTTCGTCCCCGTCCGCGCCCGTTCGTCGAACCGCGCGTGATCCTGCCCCCGATCCGCATCCTGCCTCCGCCGCGTCCGGCCGATCCGAAACTGGTCCCGGTCGTCGTGTCCGAGGTCTCCGCGAAAGTCCGCATCCGCGGCGAGATCGCCAGCACCGAGTTCGAGGCCGTTGTGACGAATCCGAACCCGGTCGTGCTGGAAGGCGAATTCACGCTGCCTCTGCCCGCCGGAGCCACCGTGACCGGAGCGGCGCTGGATATTAACGGTAAAATGATTGACGCCGCCATCGTCGAGAAGAAGCGCGCCCAGGAGGTCTTCGAGGCCATCGAACGCAAGGGCGCGGATCCCGCGCTGATCGAATCCGTCGGCGGCAACAGCTACCGCACGCGCATCTATCCGATCCCGGCGCACGGCGGCCGCCGCATCCGCATCACGTTCATCTCCGAGGTGGACCGCGTGGACGGCGCGCCGATCTTCACGCTGCCGATGCGCTTCGAGAACAAGCTTGAAAAAGCGTCTATCCGCGTGGAGGTCATGGACCCCGCCGCCGCGCCGCAGGTCGAGTCCGCCCCGTTCGCGAACCTGAATTTCTCCCGCTGGGAAAACGCCCTGCTCGGCGAACGCACGCTGGAAGACATCGCCCTGCCGGAAGACCTCCGCATCACCGTGGCGGACAAGCCCGCGCCCGTGCAGACCGAGCGTTTCGGCGGCGAAACCTTCTTCCTCGTTTCCGCGACGCTCCCCGCCGCCGCGAACGCCGCCGATTTCAAGGCCCCGAAATCCGTCTCCGTCCTGTGGGACGCCTCCGGATCCCGCGCCTCGAACGACCACGCGCCCGAGCTGGAACTGCTGAAACAGTTCTTCGCTTCGGACAAGATGAAGGACGCGACGGTCGACGTCTCCGTGTCCGTGCTCCGCAACACGCTGGAGCCCGCGAAGACGTTCGCCGTGAAGAACGGCGACGCGTCCGCTCTGCTCGACTTCCTGAAGAAGACCGCGTACGACGGCGGCACCGATTTCCTCGGACTTGAACAATTCCTCGCCGCGGTCCCCGCCGACGCCTGTGCGTTCGTCTTCACCGACGGCATCCAGACCTTCGGCAAGGGCGCGCAGAGCATCCCCGCCGCGAAGGGCCGCACCGCGTTCGTCTCCGTCTCCACGACCTCCGAGACGTCCTATCTCGAATACCTCGCCGAAGCGTCCGGCGCGAACGCCCTGTACCTGAACCTGGCGCGCATGACGCCCGCCGCCGCGGTCGCCGACCTGCTGGCCGCAGCGCCCGCCGCACTCGAATCCGTGAAGATCGACGGCGCCGATGCGTCCGGTTATGTCGCCAATGCCAAGGCGTTCCGCGCGGGCGGCACGGTCCGCGTCGCCGGGACGTTCCCCGACGGCAAGCACAAACTTGAGGTGAAGGTCGCCGGACAGCCCGCGATGGCGTTCGACCTGGACTCCGCCGCCGCGGTCGACGGCAGGATGATCCGCACGCTCTACGGTATGCTGAAGCTCGAAGCGGCGAAACGCAACCCGAAGACCACGCCGTCCGAATTCCTCACGCTCGGCCAGACGTACGGACTCGTGACGCCCGGCACCTCCATGCTCGTGCTCGAAAGTCTCGACCAGTACCTCGAATACAGCATCCGTCCCCCCGAGACGCTGCCCGAATGGCGCGCCAAGTACGACGAACGCCAGGCGCAGACCGCCAAGGACAAGGCGAAGGAAAAAGCCGACGCCGCGACCGAAAAGGAGAAGCGCATCGACGCGCTCGCGAAACGCTACCAGAGCGAGATCATCGACTGGTACGACGGCAAGAAACGGCCGGAGCCCGTCTTCAAGGGCGGTTTCGGCGGTGGCGGCATGCGTCCGATGGGCGCGGCCACGGCGGGCGGCATGGGCGGATTCGGCGGCGGTTTCGGCGGCGGCGCTGCCATGCGCAACAGCGCCCCCGGACTCTCGCGTTCCGTCGAAGCGGAAGACGGCATGGTCATGGACGCCGCGCCCGTGATGGAAATGGCGATGGAAGCCGATTTCGCCGAAGCGGCCGATGCCGGCGCTCCCTCCGCGAAGAAGCCCGGCTCCGCCAATGCTTCCAAGTCGATCAAGCTGAACCCGTGGACCTCCGGCGCGGATTACCTGAAGGAGATCGAAGGTGCGAAGGACAAGGCGCAGGAACGCTACCTGGAACTTCGCGCGAAGAACGCCGGCAACCTCGGATTTTTCGTTGACTGCGCGGACTACTTCGCCCGCAGCGGCCAGAAGGAATTCGCGGTCCGCGTGGTCTCCAACCTCGCCGAAATGCAGCTCGAAAACCGCATGCTCCTGCGCGTGCTCGGCTACAACCTGAAATATCTCGGCGAACTCGATGCCGCCGAAACGGTGTTCCGCAAGGTGCTGGAACTCGCGCCCGAGGAGCCGCAGTCCTACCGCGACCTCGCGCTGGTGCTCGCCGCCGCCGGACGCTGGCAGGATGCCGCCGACATGATGATGAACGCCATCGTGAAGAAGCCCGACGGACGGTTCCGCGACGTGGAGCTGATCGCCATCACCGAGCTGAACGACATCATCGTGAAGGCGAAGCGCGCCGGGATCGAGGTGAAGGACGTCGACAGCCGCCTCGTGCATCCGCTCGAACTGGACCTCCGCGTGACGATCGGCTGGGACACCGACATGTCCGACATGGACCTGCACACGATCGACCCGACTGGCGAGGAGTGCTTCTACCAGCACCGCCTGACCACGAACGGCGGCCGCAACTCGTTCGACATCACACAGGGATACGGTCCCGAGGAGTTCATGGTCCGCAACGCGCTGAACGGCGACTACCGGATCAGGACGCACTACTACGGGCAGACCGCGCAGAAGATGATCGGCCCCGTGACCCTCTACGCCGAGATCGCGACCGACTTCGGACGTCCCGAGGAAAAGAGCGAGACCCTGATGTTCCGCCTCGCCACCCGCGACGAGATGGTCGACGTCGCCACCGTGACCACGAAGGGCTCCAAGGTCACCCCGAAGGAACCCGAACGGCGTTATCCGCCGAAGAACCCGGTGATCGACGACCCGCCGGTCGTCATCATGGGCGGCGGCGCGGCCCCGGACGTCAACCGCATGTACCAGGTGCGCGCCAACGAGACACTGGAGGACATCGCCGAATCCCAGCTCGGGGACCGTTCCCGCGCGCAGGAGATCGCCCGCGAGAACGCCGGCAAGCTCCGCGACGGACAGCCCGTCACCGGCTCCATCATCACGCTGCCGCCCCGAAACAGATAACACCGCAAGCGGTGCCGATGCAGCGTGCGGCTGCGCAACGGCACTGAGAACACGCAATACCCGATCAAAACCACCGGCCCGGCCGGTGGTTTTGTTTTTTCCGGGGGCAGGGGGCGGACACGATTCGGGCGTCCGGGGCTTGGTATGAGCCGGGGACGCCCGATTCTTTTACGGCGTTTCCGCCGATTGTTTTCAGCTTGCTTCCGGCATTTCCGCCGGTCCGCTTACTTTTTGCTGTTCGGCACGAGCTTGTCGAAGCCGCAGTAGGGCTTCAGGACATCCGGGATCGTGACGGAGCCGTCGGCCTGGAGACGGTTCTCCAGGAACGCGATGAGCATGCGCGGCGGCGCGACCACGGTGTTGTTCAGCGTGTGCGCGAAATACTTCTTGCCGTCCTTGCCGTTCACGCGGATGCGGAGGCGGCGCGCCTGGGCGTCGCCGAGCGTGGAGCAGGAGCCGACCTCGAAATACTTCTTCTGGCGCGGGGACCAGGCTTCGACGTCGAGGGACTTGACCTTCAGGTCGGCGAGGTCGCCGGAGCAGCATTCGAGCGTGCGGACGGGGATGTCCATGGAGCGGAAGAAATCGACGGTGTTGTGCCAGAGGCGGTCGAACCACATCATGCTGTCCTCGGGCTTGCAGATCACGATCATTTCCTGTTTCTCGAACTGGTGGATGCGGTACACGCCGCGTTCCTCGATGCCGTGCGCGCC
>JAFXUM010000019.1 GCA_017524965.1 Lentisphaeria bacterium
AGATCGTGACCCCGGTCCTGAGCGTCGTCGACGCCCTCCGCACGGAGTTTCCCGCCTGGAAACGGCTCTTCCTGCTCGGCACGGAGGACTTCCGCCGCGAAATGCGCTCCTTCGGTTTCGAGGAGACCGCCGATTCGCCGGACGACCGCCCCGACGCCGTCATCACCGCTTTCGACAAGTCGCTGAACTACGGCCGCCTCTGCCGCGCCGCCTGGTGGATTCGGAAAGGCGTCCCGTGGTTCGCCACGCATCCCGACGTGTTCTGTCCCACCACGGAACGCACCTGGCTCGTGGACTGCGGCGCGATCACGGCGTGTCTGGAGACCGCCACCGGCGTTTCGTGTCAGCGCGTCTTCGGCAAGCCCAACCCCGACATGCTCCGGGTGATGATGAAACGCCTCGGCCTGCGTCCCGCCGAACTCCTCATGGCGGGCGACCGCGAACATACCGACATCGAGTCCGGCATTCGCGCCGGAGCGCGTACCCTGCGTATCTCCACGGGCGTCGGCGGTGGCACGTCCGACACCCGCGCGGACTACTGCTGCGCCGACCTCGGCGTCTTCCATCGGGCGCTCTTCCCGGAAGACGCGGTCTGATCCCGGCGTTTCCCGGCATCCTCGGCGTCCTTGCTCCGTCGCTGCGTTCTCTTTGCTGTGACCATGCGCCGCCGGGTCATCGTCTTCGGGCGTCCGGGCCCCCGGATGCCGTTTGTCCGCTGTCCGGAGACCGGATGATACGGACCTTTTTCCCTGACGTTTTCCTTGCTTTGAAAATGATGTCATTTTAATATGATTATGACTCTATTTTCGGCATCAAAAACGTCATCGTTCAAAACGCGGCCCTTTTTTGAATAATAACCGCTTTTGAAACATTTTTGTGAAAAAATGCTTTAAAAACGAAAAAAACCAATGAAAAACACGACCTTTTTTCTCAAAAAGTGATGTTTCGCGCTTGAAAACGGGAAAATGAGTGCTATGTTTTAGAATTACCGATGTAGCCTTGCATACAGACGGGGCGTCCATCATTGACTTTTAACTCAAAAATGATAAAGGTATAGAAACATGTCGACTCTTGCGACGATCCTCAACACACTTGTCGTGATTCTGGCGGTCCTTCTCATCGCCCTGATCCTGGTTCAGCCGTCCAAAAGCGGCGGCGGCTTCGGTTCCGCGTTCGGCGGCCTCGGCGAAAGCGTGTTCGGCGCTCAGGCCATGAGCCATCTTTCCAAGCTCACCGTCTGGTGCATTTCCATCTTCTTTGTCCTCACGCTCGCCTCCGCCATCGTCGCCGGCCACATGCAGTCGGCGGACACCAGCGTGGTCGAGGAGGATTCTTCGATAGCTCTGCTCGGTTCCGAGGCGGAACAGCCTGCCGCGGAAGCGGCCGCCGATGCCGCGAAAACCGTGGAAGCCGCCGCGGAAAATGCCGCTGTTCCGGAAGAGAAACCCGCCTCGGAGACGCAGAACTGACCGTCCGGCGGTTTGAAAAAGTTCCGAAACTAAAAAAAATAATCAGATTTTTTGGAGAAACGCACTTGAAAGAACGGGAAAACAAGAGTATTTTCTATTCATGGACGTGTGTATTCTTCTCTAGAAACAACCCACGATGAGGTCTGGAACCATGAAAAAACTTCTCACTGCACTTTTCGCGGCCGCAGCCGTTGCCGTTTCCGCTCAGACCGCCCGCTCCGGCAGCTGGGCGATCGAGTTCCCCAAAGACGGGAAAGCGATCAACGTCTCCCAGACCTTTACCCCGTTCTTCAAGATCGAAAATGAGGAGCGCGTCATTGACATGCGCCTCAACGAGCGCGACATGAACAGCGCCAAGCACTGGCTTGCGGTCGACGTCGCGTTTATCACGAACAAGCCCAAATCCGCCTCGCAGTGGCCGAAGTGGCTCGACAACGCCGAAATCGAGATCAACGTGTTCGTGCCTACCGCCGATGACCGCGGAAACATCAGCTGGACCGTGATCGGCGGCAAGCAGACGTTTGCCTCGCTTCAGGCCGACGACAAGCGCCATTTCGTCCGCATGATGATCCCGCCCGAGGTCATTTACCGCTATTTCGCGTTCGACGGCGCGTCCGGCGATCTTTCGAAGGACTACAACAAGATCACGAACGACCTGAAAAAATACGCGAACGATCTTCCCATCGCGGCCACGATCACCTACGGCGGACGTCCCGTCTCCACGACCCAGATCTGCGGAAAAGAGGTCTTCTCCCGCCTGGAAAAGAATCAGAGCAATACCCGCTCGAAGCTCTTCTATACGCTTCTCAAGAGCGACGGCGACAGCGGCGCTCCCACCGCCGCGTCCACGGCCAAACTCTTTACCTACATCAACCAGAACAAGTTCAACCCTCAGACTTTCAAATATATGCCGGATGAATTGCTGCCCGTTTCGAAAACCCCGTTCGCATGGGTCCTCTTCGACCGGTTTGAACCTATCAAAGAATCCGCGGGGAAATAACCGATGGCACAGCAAAACTTAATCCTCTGCATCGACATCGGCGGCGACAGCATCAAAGCCGCTGAATTCTCGTATGTTCCCGGGCAGAGCCTGAACCTGGAGCGTTTCGCCTACACGGAATATGAGTTCTCTTCCGACGAACCGCCCGAGGACGTGATCCTCAAGACTCTCGCCGACGTCATCAAGACGAACGGCTTCTCCGCCCGCGACGTCTATGTCTCCATTTCCGGCAAGAACGCCTTCGTCCGGTTCGTGAAGATCCCGGCGATGACCACGGACAAGGACAAGATCCAGGAGATCATCTCCTACGAGGCGCAGCAGGCCATCCCGTTCTCCTCGGACGAGGTCGTCTGGGATTCCCAGCTTCTCCAGCCCACGGCGGACGCCGACGGCAGCGAGATCGACGCCATGATCGTCATCGTGAAGAAGCAGGAAGTCTCCCGCATCTCCGAACTCGTGGAAAAGCTCGGCAAGCGCATCGCCCTGATCGAAGTCGCCGGCACTTCCTGCTACAACAGCGCACGCGCGAACAATGTCGGCGCCAACGAATGCCAGATGATCCTCGACATCGGCGGCCGCTGCTCCACCCTCATCTTCATCGACGGCTCCCGTTTCTTCGTCCGCACCATTCCGATCGCGGGCGACACCATCACCCAGCAGATCGCCAAGGAATTCAATATTTCCTACGCGGACGCGGAGGAAATGAAGCGCAAGCACGGTTATGTCTCCCTCGGTGGCGCCTACGAGGAATCCGATTCCGAAGTCGCCTCCGCCGTCTCCAAGATCGTCCGCAACGTCATGACGCGTCTGCACGGCGAGATCAACCGTTCCATCAACGTCTACCGCGCCACCCAGAAGGGCCGCAAGCCGGAAAAACTCTTCCTCGCCGGCGGCACCTCCATTCTCCCGTACGCCCCGCGGTTCTTCTCCGAAAAACTTCGCATCCCGGTGGAATACCTGAACCCGTTCCAGGTCGTCGGCATCGGTCCGGCGGTCGACCAGCAGGTCCTTTCCGAGGTCGCGCACCTGTTCGCCGAGACGATCGGTCTGGCGCTCCGCCGCATCGGCACGTCCCCCATCGAGATCTCCCTGATCCCCGACTACGTCCGCAAGCAGAACGAATTCCGCTCGAAGCGCCCGTTCTTCTTTGCGTCGGCGGCCGTCGTGTTGCTCTTCTTCGGCATCACGCTCTGGACCATGTCGCAGCAGGCGGACAACATCGCCGCCGAGAACGACAAGTTCAGCTCCTACGTCATGCAGCGCGAGGCGATCCAGAAACGCGTGAAGGACGCCAACAGCAAGCTCGCCATCGCCAACAGCGCGTTCGGCGACGCCGTCGACCTCCTGAAGAAACGCAACAATCTCATCGCGTTCTACTCCCTCATCAAGACCTGTATCCCGGACAACGTCTGGCTTACCGATTTCTCGATCTCGAACGCTCCCAGCAGTCAGATCAAGTCCGCCACCGCCGTAGCCAATGCCGCCGACAACCCTGAAACGGCCCAGAACAATGCCGGCGGTCAGCTGACCATGGATATGCCCGGAGAGGAGAATCCCGACCCGACGCAGCAGAACGCGGAAGGCGCGTCCAACGCGCTGACCTGGATCAACATGGTCGCGTATGTGATCTGCGACAAGAGCGATACCCGCCTCAACGACAGAAGCGCCGCCATCAACAACATCACCTCGAAGATGAACAGCGACTACAAGAGCATTTTCAAGGCCGGCGACGCCGATATCAAGATCGTGTACGATGAGGGCCGCGACATCTGCGACAACCTCACCATCTGCAAATTCCTGCTCGCCGTCGAACTGAAGGAACCCGTCGATTCGCCCGAATTCGAGCAGCTGCTCGCAAAGAAATTCTCCCCCGTCGCCTCCGACGATGAAGAAGTGGAGGAGGAAGAAGAATGAAACAGTTTATCTTAAAGAATATCGTCCTCGCGGTTATTCTGGTCCTTACGCTCATCGGCAGCATTGTCCTTATGTTCTTCTGCGAGGGCAAGAGACGGGCGATCGCCGAGTCCATGGCGACCATTGAGGAAAACGCCGAGAAGGTCCAATCCATCAACGCCGCGCGCAAGCCCAACAGCGTGGCGGAAAGCGAAACGAAGATCAAAGCCGATACCGAGACCCTGGACAAGAAGAATATCCAGATCTACCGTCACTTCGGCAAGCCCTATCGTCCTGCCCTCCTCAAATTCATCAAGAACATCGCGTCCCCGGCCAAACTGGAGACCGAACTGGCCGTCGACCCGACGCTCGTCGCGAAGCCGAAACCGAAACCCGAGGAGCCCGAAGACGACGAGGATGACGAGGACGAAGAAGAAGAGGTCGCGGAGACCAAGCCCGCGGAACCCGCTGCCCCGACCGACGAGGAAAAAGCGGTGTTCAATCCCGCCTCCAACCTCGTGGTCCTCTCCTTCGACGAAGACTCCCTCCGTGCCATGCTCGCCGAGATCTACGGCGAAGTCCATCAGGATTCCTCCGACGACACGTTCGTCATCCCCGATACGATCCAGTCCGAACGCGCCCGGCTTTTCGAGACGCTCTTCGACCGGATGATCGACGCGCCGGAAGCGGTCGATCCCGCCCGCGCCGAGGATTTCCGCAAAGCCGCCGCCGCGAAATTCGCGCAGGCGTTCGCCATCTTCCGTGAAGACGTCCAGGCGCTTACCCTGGAAGACGTCACGAACAGAGTCGCGCGCGAACTCTTCCTCGACGCCCTCGGACTCCCGCGCCTGATGCGTCAGCGCGACTGCAAGAACTACATCGACTTCCTCTACGAGAAATACCTCGCTTCCGACGTCATCCCCGGCCTCCCCGAGGATGACCCGCTCGAAAAGGAACGCCTCGTCCAGGATTTCATCTACGGCAAGAACCTCAACCGTCAGGCGCTCCCCGTGCCCGAAATGGTGATCCCGATCCTCCGCAACTTCCAGATCAAGGAAGACCTCTTCCGCAGGATGAAGGACGCCGGGATCAGCCGCCTGCTCACTATGACCGCCGGCGTTTTCTACGGCTCCACCCTCGACAACGACGCCGAAGGCCCGATCCTCTCCTTCACTTACACGCTGGAAATGACGGCTTCCATGAGTGCGATCGACAACCTCATCAACTCCCTGCATTCCGCCTACAAGACCGACCGCGTGTATGTGATCAAGGATATCAAGTTCTCCGCTCCGTTCGAGGACCTGATCGCCGCCAACGCGATCGTCGCGGAACACATCGAACGTCCCAACGCCTCTGCGACGGCCAACCGCCGTACCGGCGCGGCCGCCAACCAGTCGGCCATCCCCGGCGCGCCGCCCGCGGATCCCAACGCGATCCAGCCCGCTCAGCAGCAGACCGCGGCCGCCGTCGTGACCAGCACTTATGAACTTACCGATCCGCATCATCCCGATTACGGCAGACCCCTGATCGGCGAAATGCAGGACGAGATCAAATGCACGCTCGTGGTGAACTATCTGTTCTACCGTGCAGATAACATCACCCCGCAATGATGGAGCAGCACTGACATGAAAAAGTTTCTTCTCGCTCACTACGAAAAAATAATTCTGGCTGTCCTGCTCATCGTTTTCACGGCGATGCTTTACTACCAGCTGATGTTCATCCAGCGGGCCCAGAACCAGAAGGTCAAGGTGACGGTCAATCCCACCGAGAAGCCGTCCGACTACGAACCCGTCGATTTCGCGGCCGACAAGAAATACAAGATGGAAACGATCTTCTCCGAATGGAACGAGGTCGAGCCCACGGAGGCGTCCGCGACGAAAACCCAGCTGATGACCCCGTATCCCATGGCCGAATGCGTTTACTGCCACGCTCTCATCCCCGCCAGCTCCTATCCGGCCATCGGCGAGACGAAGAACGGTAAATGCCGCGCCTGCGGCAAGGCCCTCGCGCCCCGCATCAAGGTCGAAGACGATCTCGCCGGCAAGTCCGACGTGAACGCCAACGGCATCCCGGACGACTGGGAAAAGGAAATGAACGTCGACGCCAACTATGTGAGCGCCGAATCGGACGAGGATTCCGACGGATTCTCCCTGATTCAGGAATTCAAGGCCAAGACCAACCCGACCGATCCGCTCAGCCACCCGAAATACATCACGCAGGTGAATGTCTCCGCCGTCAGCCGCACGCGCTTCAACGGCCTTGAGCTGGTTTCCGTCGACAGGACCAAGCCGGACAAGAAGGACTGGCAGGCCACGTTCAACGTCGTCCGCAACGGCAACAAGAGATCCGCGTTCGTCCAGATCGGCGGCAGCACGTTCTCCAGCAACAACGTCAGTTTCAGCGTCATTGATATCGAGATGGACGAGAAGACTCAGGAACCCATCGTCTATATCCAGCGTGTCGGCAAGGCCGACGAGCGCATCGTCTGCCGCGTCAAGCAGCCGGTCTACGATCCCGCTCCGCGCGTCCGTCTCCTCAACAACCTCTACAGCCGCACGATCACGACCTCCGTCGGCGCCGAGTTCACTCTCGGTACGGACAAGACCGGCAAGGAGGTGTACCGCGTCGTTTCCGCCGATCCCACCTCGAAGGAAGTCGTTGTGGAATCCAAGGCCGAAACGCCCGAAACCTTCAAGCTTCAGCCCGCTCCGAAGGAATCCGCCGATACGAATACCGGCAGCAGCGCGATCCCCGGCGCTCCGCCGACGACTCCGACCCGGAAAGACGATTCGCCCTTCCTCCAGAGACAGAGATAACCCGTTCAACCCGTTGATACATAATCAATATTTCAAAATAAAACAACCAAGGATGAGACAATGAAGAAGAGACCCCATTGTTTTCTTCGCCCGATCCTCCGGCCCGCCGCCGTCTTTGCTCTTGCGTTCGGCGTGACGTCCCTGATGCTTTCCGCTCAGGACGACGATGCGGCGCTGGACGCGGATGAGGTCGTAACGGAAGCCGCCGAGGAGGCGGACGCTTCCGAAGAGCCCGCTGCCGAAACGGAAGCCGCCGAAGCCGACGGCGCCGCCGAGGAGGAAGCCGCCGAAGCCGACGGCGCCGCCGAGGAGGAAGCCGCCGAAGAGGAACCCGTGCTTTCCGGCGAAGAACAGGAACTCACGGCAGAAGCCGAAGCCGACCTGATCGAAAACGAAAAGCTTTTCGAGGAATATCTTTCGCAGGCCCAGACACGCACGGCCGAGAAGGAATTCAACAAGGCGTTCGAGCTTTTCGACGAGGCAAAGGCCGTGATCGAAAAATGCGAGGTCTCCCCCGCGAAGGCCGCCTTCCTGAAGCGTCTGGCCGATGAACGCCGGAAAGCCCAGATCCTGTACGGCAACCAGATCCTCGAAGAATGCGAGAAGGATTTCAACAAGCTGCTTCTCCTCACCGATGCCAAGCACACCGACGAAACCCTCGTGATCGGTCCGAAGCTCCTCAACGACCTGATCTGCGCCAACGTCGTCTACTACCTCGGCATCCCTCCGCAGATCGATCCCGAGACCGGCAACTACATCGTTCCCACGTACGACAGCGGCGATCTTCAGGTCGCCATCGCGAACGATCCCATCAAGGACAAGAAGATCCAGTTTGCCGCCAACGTGGAATCCATGCGCAAGGCGACGCAGGAACGCATCGACAGCCAGAACTACTGGAACGAGACCAGTCTCGACGCGGTCGATCCGCGCTACAACGAGCGTCAGCGCGAGATCAATCTTCTGTTCCGCGCCGGTCAGTTCCTCTATCAGAGAGACCAGTGGGACGAAGCCCGCGACAAGATGGAGCAGATCCTCGTGAAGGATCCCTACAACGAAGACGCCATCACGCTTCTGGAAAAGATCTACCGCAGACTTTACGCCATCGCCGACGTCCGCTCCTACAATGAATTTCTCCGCGAACAGGCCCAGTCCGACTGGAGCTGGGTGGAGAGCATTCCCGACGTCCGCAACATCGTGATCACCGGCGGCGCCGAGACCTACGAATCCGCCGGCAACGAACTGTACAACCGCCTCAACGACCTGATGATCGACCACATCGAATTCAACGAGGCCGACCTCTCCTCCGTGATCCTGCAGCTCCGCGCCGTCAGCAAGGACAAGGACCCGCTGGGAGAAGGGTTCAACATCATCATCCCGCAGGCCGAAAAATACGCCAACAAGATTGTCACGCTCAACCTCGACCAGATCCCGCTGTATGAAGTCATCCGCTACATCTGCAAGATCACCGGCCTGAACTTCCGCATCGACGAGACCGATAAGATCATCACGATCGGTTCCGGTTCCGACGTCAGCGACATGACCACGCGCTACATCCCGATCCGCCAGGCCACCGTCCTGCGCATCGTCGGCAACATGCGCGCCGAAGGCATCGGCGACGGCATCACGCAGGAAGATACGCTCGGTGCTGTTGATGCCGGATTCGCGAACGTCAGCGTCAGCGGCGGCAACGACGCCGATCCGGACAGCATGCGCGTCACCTCCATCGCGCCGGAAACCCTCCGCGCGTATTTCACCGAGAGCGGCATCCCGTTCGAGGAAGGCTCCTCCATCGCGTACGACGCCCGCGCCAACAAGCTCACGGTCGTGAACACGCCCGAAAACATCCGCCAGCTCGAATTCGCCATCCGCGACATGGACATGCAGGATCCGCTGATCCTGATCGAATCCAAGATGGTCGAGATCAAGATGAACGACCTGGAGGAACTCGGCTTCGACTGGACCCTGTCCCACAACGTCACCGAAGAAGAACACTTCGCCTTCACGTTCACCTCCCCGTCCATCGGTTCCGGCTGGTCCGACAACACGCTCGTGAACAACCTGAACCTGATCCCGAACTTCGGACCGGGCGGCAGCTGGAGCCTCTTCCTGACGATCAACGCGATCGACCGCACCGACCGTTCGGAAATCCTCTCCACGCCGAAAGTCGTGACCGTTTCCGGCCGTCAGGCGCAGGTGCAGATGGTCCGTCAGATGTACTTCCCGGAACGCTGGACGGAGCCCGAGATCTCCACCAGCTGCGGTTCGAGCGTCACGTTCGAGCCGTCCTATCCCGAGTTCGGCCCCGCGCGTGACATCGGCACCAGCCTGACCGTCACCCCGACTCTCCAGCCCAACAACTACACGATCCGCCTGGAGCTGAATCCCTCGGTCACCGACCTCACAGGCTGGTCCGACTACAGCTACAACTACGTGATCGGCGAGTTCTCGTCCGGCGAAGAGTATCCCATGACGCTCAAAATGCCGGAGATTTCCAACCGCGAAGTCCAGACGACGATCAAGGTCTACGACGGTCAGACCGTGGTCATCGGCGGTATCCTCAGCGACACCCACGGCGCTCTCAGCGACAGATGGCCCATCTTCGCCGACATCCCGCTCATCGGACGCCTGTTCACCGAGTCCGCCACCGAGGCGCACAAGGACAACCTGATCATCTCCGTTTCGACGCGTCTCATCAGCGGTGACGGCATTCCTGTCCGAACCAACACGCAGAACGGTCTCCCGGACTTCAGACGGTAAGGAGCAGCTGAAATGAAGAAAAAATATAATATGACATATCTCATGGAGGCTCCCATGCACGCTTTCCCCCGCTATTCCGCCATCCTTCTGGCGCTTGCGTTCTCGCTTCCTGCCGCTTTTGCACAGGAAGTGGAAGACATCGCCATTGAGGAAGAAACGCCCGTCGTCGAGACGGTCGAAGCCGGCGAGTCCGCCGACGCCGCCGAGACGGTAGAAGCCGACGCCGAAGAAACGGCCGGCGCCGAAGAAAACGCCGAAGCCGAAGCCGAACTCACCGACGCCGAAAAAGAAGCGCTCCGCGAGCAGACGGCCGCCTCGATCGAGGAACTGATCGCGCGTCAGGCGCTTCAGCGCAATGCGGACGAACTCCAGAAGAAAGCCAATTCCGCGTTCCAGCACGAGGAATACGACGTCGCGGTCGACACCTACGTCGACGTCCTCAAACTGCTTGAAGGGGAAGTCGTCGACGGCGAAGTCCCCGAGACCAACAAGCGGAAGATCGCTGAAGTCAAGAACATGATCTCCCAGTCCTACTACTTCTGGGCTCAGAAGATCTTCGCCGAGGCGGAAAAGACCGCCCAGATCGGCCTTTATGACGAAGCCATCGAAAAATGCGAAGAGGCCATCAAGGTCTATCCGCTTTCCGAGCCGATCATGCGCAAGACCATCGACGAGTACACGATCATGAAAGCCTCCGCGCAGTACCACAAGGACACCTCCGAAGAGGAGCTCGTCCCGGAAGCGAAAAACCGTGAAAAACGCATTTCCGTCCTGATCCGTCAGGGCCAGACGCTTTACAACACCAAGCAGTGGAACCGCGCTCAGGAAAAGTTCAACCAGGTCATCATCCTCGACCCGTACAACATCACGGCCATCGACTACCTCCGCCGCATCTACATCCACGAGTCCGAAGTCGGACAGCGCCGCCGCGGCGCCGTGGTCCTGGAGCGCGCCGCCGAGGCCATGTGGGAAATGATCGCCCCGATCCCGACCGGTTCCGAGACCTCCGACGACGTCGTCAGCGAAGAGATCAAGGTCAAGGAAGACAACGCCGGAACCACCCAGAAGAAACTCAACGACATCCTCATCGACCACATCGACTTCGAGGAAGTCTCCATCGCCCAGGTCGTCCAGTTCCTCAAGCACACCAGCAAGGACAAGGACCCCGACCGCGTCGGCGTCAACTTCGTTCTCCGTTTCAACACGGACGACGCCAAGCCCTCCACTCCCGCGGGCGGCGAGGACGACGAATTCGGCGAGGAAGACGATTTCGGCGAGGACGAGGACACCGGGTCCGAAGACGAGACCGGCGAATCGGCCGACGAAGGCGATTTCTATTCCTACGACGACGGCATCCCCGGCGGTCCCGACGGACAGGCCGGTCCCGTGCAGACCGCCGAGAACACCACGGTCACCCTGGCCGTCGACAACGTTTCCCTCATCGACGCCATCCGGTTCATCTGCAAGTCCGCCAATCTCCACTTCCGCGTTGAAAACTACGCGGTCGTGATCGCCGCCAAGGACGTCCCGCTCGACGAGTTCATCCGCAAGACCTTCCCGATCGACAAGGAAATCCTCGCCAGCAGCATCATGGGCGACCTGACCAATGACAACGTCAAGCAGTACCTGATCGACCGCGGCATCCCGTTCCCGACCGGCGCTTCCGTCCGTTACGACGAGATGAGCAGCCGCCTGACCGTCTTCAACACCTCGGAAGCACTCGACCGCGTGGAAGACCTCATCGACCAGATGGACGTCTCCGATCCGCAGGTGCTGATCCAAGTCAAGTTCGTGGAAATCGAAATGAACGACCTGCAGGAGCTCTCCTTCGACTACACGTTCTCCCGCGTCGCTCCGATCTGGGACGAAGTCAAGGCCAGCGGCATCAATCCGCTCGATCCGACCGGCAACGAAGGCATGGTCGCCGACCATTCCTTCATCATGTACTACCAGAACAGTTCGGAAAGCCGCAACTCGACCCTCGCGAACGCCTGGAGAACAGAAGCCATCACCTCGCTGAATGTGAAGGAGATGCAGTCCATGAACGTTGCGGCCGGCGACACCTACTACGTCCCCGACAACCTGGAACCGGGCGAAGGCTACTTTGAAGGCGTCCTCCAGAACGAAGCGGCGAAGAACTACGGCCACCACATCACGTGGGGCCCGAACAGCCACTTCAACCGCAACGCCCAGACCAGCGCCGGCATTTACGGCGCCACGACCTCGATCCAGAACGACACGATCTTCAACTGGTCCACCTACAACGCGGACGGCTACCAGTTCGGCGGCGGCATCCACGCCCTCGACAACGCCGACTCCACGGAAATCCTTTCCGCGCCGCGCCTGACGACCATGAACAACCAGAACGCCGTCATCCGCATGATCACGGAAAAGTACTACCCGACCGACTGGGAAGAGGCCGAACTCGAAACCATCTCCACCAACGGTTCCAACGTGCCGGTCTTCACGCCGTCCATCCCGCAGTTCGGCGGCGCCACCGAAGAAGGTATCGCGCTCCAGGTCCGTCCGCGCGTGGAAGAGGACAACTACACGATCTTCCTCGAAATGACCCCGGTCATCCAGGAGTTCATCGGCTGGACCGACTACTCCTACTCCATCCCGCTGGGAGACAACGGCGAGCTCTATCCCAACACCCTCAAGATGCCGATCATCGAAGCCCGTTACCTGAACACCAACGTCATGAGCTACGACGGCGAGACCGTCGTTCTCGGCGGCGTGATCCGCGACGAGCTGTCCATGATCGAAGACCAGTACCCGATCCTCGGCGACCTCCCGCTGATCGGACGCTTCTTCCAGGGCAAGGGCAAAGGCGCCAAGAAGACCAACCTCCTGATCTTCCTCACCAGCCGCCTGATCAAACCCGACGGATCCCCGTTCCGCGAAGACCAGAGCGGACGCGGTGTCCCCGCGATCTGATCGCGTTTGTGCGAAATCCCCGACCCGGGACCGGCTTTCGGTTCCGGGTCCTTTTTTTGCCCCGTTTGCGGCGCATAAAACGGGGCAGGGGGGGATGATGTCCTGGTGTCCCGCCGTTTGGGGCGTTGTTCCGCGTTAATACTCTTTTCCGTTTTCTCGTCCGCCGTTTGGGGCGTTGTTACGCCTTAATACTTTTTTCGTTTTCGCGCCCCGCCGTTTGGAGCGTTGTTTCGCCTTAATGCTTTTTCCCGTACAAAAGCTCGGTTTCGCGGACGAAACTTGTACAGCAAATTTGACCATGTCGGGAAAAAACGCGTTTCCGCCGGAAAAAATGCTGTTCCGGGCGGTTTCCCGCATTGACGCGGCCGGGGCGGCGTGGTATATTGATTTCAGGGACAGGATTCTGGTTCTGCCCCGGGGCATAAGCATGGCGGACGGAAGTTCGTAAACGAGGGGACTTCCCTCCGCCGGCGGCAGTCAAACGCCGCCGTACAGGATGATCGTCCGCGCCATTGGCATCGGGCTGACAGGAGGGCCGGGGTCCGCGTCCCGAAGGGATCGCAGGGGCGCCGGAAACAGCCTGATCCGGGAGGGGATGGCGCGGCCGGGATCATGTACTGTTTATGCCTTTTCTTTTTTTCGGAAAATGGCTTTGTTCCCTTGCTTTTTTCAGCCAAAAGCGATAAAATAGAGAGCAAATAGCAACTTGGAATCACCTCATGCGGTACTTTGATTGAGGAGACGGCCGAATGAACATGGAACAGGAAACGGCTGAAGAGAAACTCCCGTTCTGGACAAAACACAAGACGAATCCGCTTTTTTGCGGCCTTTTGCATGATCTGCGACATCGCCATAAGACGCCTGCAGCGATGGAAGCAGCGCCTCGGGCCTGGAGGCCGCCCTTTTTTCGCACGTTTTTCGTGAAATATCCGGAATGGTGCTTGACTTTTTTCGGAAACGGATGTATAGTAAACGTTACCATGGTTTCGATGGTCGCTTAGTTCAGTTGGTTAGAACGCATCCTTCACACGGATGAGGTCGAGAGTTCGAGTCTCCCAGCGACCACCA
>JAFXUM010000165.1 GCA_017524965.1 Lentisphaeria bacterium
AAGTTCTGATTGAATACGCGTGCATACAAGACTATAATATACACCGCAAACGCCAAAAAAAAAGCCCTGTGCCAAAAAAAAGTTAAAAATAAAAATATTCAGCTATGAAACAATATCGCCTTTTTGTCTTCAATCTCATCCCAAGACATTCATATCAAACGGGAAACCATGCTTTTTATTCTTTTTTCCATTTGTTCCGCCCCAGTACAAATAAATCCAGACGCTGCAGCGCGCCCAGGACCGGGACCGGGCGGATCGAACACGTCTTCCATCGCGTTCCGTCCCGTATTGTTTCTCCTGACACAAAAAAGCTGGGACTGTCTGTCACGGGCGCAGATGGCGGCAACACATATTTCTCGGAGGCAGACTCCACATTTGACCGGTCTTCCCTGTTCCCCGTCGTGTCCGGGCGGAACCGGGCGCTTCCGCGGCATAGAACATCCCCCCTGCCCGGAAACAGGGCACAAAAAAACTCAGTTCCGAACCGGAGCCATCCTGCTGCAGAACTGAGTTCAATCGTTTTCATTTCTCTGAGTCATAGTCGCCATCCTAAAACTGTTCGGCTCACGTGCGCAAATGCTTTCGGGATGTCTTTCATCACCCGGATGCACTGATGTTTCACCCGCTTCGTCCCCGTTTTGACGAGGTTCGACACCGTGCAGTAGAAATCACTTGCCGCTTCGATAAGCCGGTAGGCGCCCGCACGCAGGCTGGCGCCGACCGAATGAACAAAACCAAAGGAATATTCCGGCATCGGCAGAGAGAAGGCGAGCGTCCCCGCCTCCAGTCTGACCGGGAAACCGAAACAGGTTCCGAGGGAATGCTGCGAACCCGGAAGTCTGCACATGAAGCCGCCGTCCCTCTGCGGGATGATGCCGCGGAAGGAGAATGCGTACTCGCGTGCGCAGTCAGAAAATCTGAATTTGAGTTCCGAGTTCACAGGATTGGCCTTTGCCTTTGGATCGAATTACTTGTTTTCGTTCTTCTGGAGAACGCCAGCTTCGACCATCTTGTCGATGAGCTGCTGCATGGAGTTCATGGCGCCGAGGAAGCCCTGCGGAGGCATGATCACGCGGATGTTCGCGACCGGGGTCGGAGCTTCGCCTTCACCGGCGGGCTGAAGGGTGACGAAGTCAAAACGGACCATGTTGCCGGCGAAGTGGATCTGACCGATGCCGTCTGCGAAGATTTCTTTTTTGTCTGCCATAGTTGTAATTCCTTATGTAGGTTTTTTGTTTTGTTTTTGGTGTCGTTTGGGGACGAAAAGCAAAAACGTGATATCCTTTCCGATTCCGATCGTACTGGCCGAACCGGCGGGATGAATCCCGGTATGCTTCAAAAACTGGTTATATTATACCTCATGTTTTCAAAAAATGCAAGCCTTTTTTTGAGATTTTTTTGAGAAAAAGTTGTTTCTCATTCATAATGAACGAGAAATAAATTGAAAAAACTTCCGGTTTTTCGCCTCGTTTTTGCCTCGAAGACCTCAAACCGGCCTTTTTTCCCGTCTTTTCCGGCGCGGATTCCGTCAGAAAAGAAGGCCGGGAGACGTTTTCGCGCCGCCCGGCCATCTGAGCTGAAGCTGAGCTCATTTCAGTTCACTTGTCAAACGCATGGATCATGTCGAGCATGATGTTGACGGATTCGTCGAGGTAGGGATCCGGGCCGTCGTCCTTCTTATTCTTCTTGGACGAGGAGGAATTGCGGTCGGCCTTGTAGATCTTGTCCTGTTCCTTCTGAATGGCCTTTTCCCGTTCGTATTCCGCCCAGCGCTTGTCGAAATCGAGCGCGACGTCCTTGTTCTTTCTGATCTCCTCGTAGAGCGCGACGTCGGCCATCAGGGCCTTGAAGATCGGGTCCTCGGCGACGCGGGCTTCCGACTTCGCTTTGAGCTCGGAGATCAGCCCCGGCGTCACGGCGTATTTGCCGTCGTACACGGAATAGCGCGCGGGGCGGATCGTGTCGTACGGGAGCGCGTGACGGAGCGCGCGTTCGCCGGTCTCCTCGGTCTCGGAGAATCCGGGCAGCGGGATGTCGGCCTCGACGCCCTTGATCTGGGTGGATTCGCCGTTGATGCGGTAGAATTTCGCGTTGGTGAGTTTGAGCTGACCGGCGTCGAACCGTTCGGACGCGATGTAGAGCATGTAGTTGTTGAGGTCGGTCACGACCTGCACGGAGCCTTTGCCGTGCGTGTGCGGATCGCCGACCACGACGGCGCGGTGATAGTCCTTCAGCGCGGCGGAGAAGATCTCCGTAGCGGACGCGCTGTACCGGTTCACCAGCACGAGCATCGGCCCGCTGTAGGCGATCTGGCCGCGGTCGTTGTCGCGCAGGACCGAGGTGGACGCCTTGTCCTTCACCTGGACGATCGGGCCGTCCGGGATGAAGAAACCGGAGAGGTCGACTGCCTCGGTGAGGCTGCCGCCGCCGTTCGAGCGAAGGTCGACGATCAGGCCGTCGATCTTCTTGTCCGCGAACTCGTTGAGGATCCTGAGCACGTCGTGCCCGGAGCTGTTGTAATCCTCGTCGCCGCGGCGGACGGCGGCGAAGTCGATGTAGAACGACGGCAGGTCGATCACGCCGATCTTCCTGGTCTGGCCGTCTGCGTCTTTCGCCTCGATGATGCGGCTCTGCGCGTGGGATTCGTTCATGGGGACGTTTCCGCGCGTGATCGTGACCTTCTCGGGGGCGGCCTGCGCGCCCTTGCGTGCGGGAAGAATCGTAAGGGTAACGCGCGAGCCTTCCTTGCCGCGGATCAGCGTGACGACCTTCGACAGCGGCATGTCCATCACGTCGACGGGCTCGCCGCCCTCCTGCGCCACGGCGATGATCCGGTCGTTCTCGCGGAGCGTGCCCTCCTTGTCCGCGGGGCCGTTCTGGACGACCTCGACGACCTTCGTATAGCCGTCCTCGGAGGACAGCACGGCGCCGATGCCGGAGAGATTGAGGGAGATGTGAATATCGAAATCCTCGCCCGTGGCGGGCGACATGTAGGTGGAATGCGGATCGCAGACATTCGCGAACGCGGTCAGGTAGCCCTCCAGCACGTCGATCGGGTCCATCCCGGCGACCGTGGTGCAGAGCTGGTCGACGCGTTTTTTCACGCGTTCGTCGGGCGGAAGCAGGGACGCCGCGGGAGCGGGCGTTTCCTCCTCTTTCTCCGCCTTGCCGTCCTTCGTTTCGCCGTCCTTCGCTTCACCGTCCTTCGCCTCGGCGGCTTTCGCTTTTTCCTTTTCCTCGGCGGCTTCCTTCGCCTCTTCCTCGGCGGCCTTGTCGCTCATGCGCGCCACGATCAGCTCGTTCTTGATGCGTTTGGTCCAAAGCGCGTGCTGCTCCTCGACGTTCTTCGGCCAAGGGGCGTCCTCGCGGTCGATGTGATACGTCTCGTCCGGGTCGTACTTGACCGGCTTCGAGAGGAAGTCACGCGCGAAATCGCGGTATTCGGCGAGGCGGAGCGAACGCAGATTGAAGATGTCGAACGCGATCTGGACGTCGCCCGCGGCTGCCTTGCGCGCGAGTTCGTCCTTGGACTTCGCGAACATGTCGATATCTTCCTGCAGGAAGAAAATGTGCGTCGGGTCGAGGAAACGCAGATACTCGTCGAAGACCTCGCCGGAAAAAGCGGCGTCCATCTGGCGACGCGTGTAATGCTCCTTCGCAAGAAGCTGGACCACCAGCGACGCGATCAGCCCCATCTTCCGGTCCGGGTTCTTCAGGGAAACCGGACTCGGATCGGCCGCCGCGTCCTTCGCCGCATCCTGCGCGGTCAGGGCGGGGACATGCGGACAGAAGACAGCGGCCGCCGCGATCAGGGAAAGGAAAAATTTCGTGCAGGTCTTGCGAGTAAGAAAGTTCATGGTCAGCCGTACTCCTGTTGCCGGGTGCAAACGCCGTGAAAAAAAATGCGGAAAAACAAATATTCCTATAAAATAACACATTTTCCAGAAAATCCAAACATCATTTGCCGTATTTTTTCTTTTTTTCTGCTTTTTCGGACTTTTTACTTGTCAAAACCGCTTTTGCGCAGTATATTATTTATTTGATTAGCGTCTTAAATCCGGAGATTTTTACAATGCCTGACGAAGATACCTTCCAGGTCGCCTGCCCACGCTGCGGCGACACATTCAACGTTCCGATCCTGCTTCTCGAAAAGAAAGCCCAGTGCCCCGGCTGCGGGGCGAAGTTCGCCATGGAACCCCCGCCCGGCCCCGCCGGACGCGAGCTGAAAGCCCGCGCCATGCGCGCCAAAGAGGAAGCCGCGTCCAACGAGACCAGCTCCGTCCACATCCCGCTCAAAGGCGCGCAGAAACCCGCGTCCCGTCCCTCCACGAACACCGTGAAGCTCGCCCGGTTCAAAGCCGGAGCCGAGGAAAACAGCGAGAAGCTCGCCGCCGTTCAGAACCAGCAGGCGGCATCCGGCGTCCACGTCGACCAGAGCGCCATTCAGAAGGAACTCGCGCAGAACAGCGGCGCATCCTCCGGACGTCGCCGCACGATCTCGTCCGGCGTATCCGCCGCCCCGGCCCCCGCCAAAAAGTGGTGGGAATTCTGGAAAAAGTAATCCGGAGACGCCGGGCCGAGCGGGCTTGAATTCCGCTGAAGACCCGGCGCACGAACCAGTTTTTCAACGTCAATTCAAATACACCAAAACACAGGAGAACCCGCACATGTCCGAAGAACTCCAGGGACTTTTGAACAAGATCCAGGCCGAAGGTCTGGAAAAGGCCGAAAACGAACGCGCACGGCTCGTCGCCGAGGCGAAAGCCCAGGCCGATGCAATCGTCGCCGAGGCGAAGGCCCAGGCCGACAAGATCCGCAAGGACGCCGAAGCAGACGCCGAAGCCTCCCGGAAGAAAGCCGACGCCGCCGTCAGGCAGGCCGCCCGCGACGTCATCATCTCCCTGAAAGACGATCTCCAGGAAAAACTTCGCGCCGTCGTCCGCGAGGCCGCCGCACAGGCCATGACCCCGGAAGCGATGGCCGGACTCATCGCGAAGATCGCGGAACAGTTCGCGCAGAACGCCGCCTCCGGCGCCGAGGTCATCCTCTCCGTCCGCGAACGCGAAGAGGCCGCGCAGAAGCTCATCGGCTGCCTCCCCGACGTCCTGAAGAAGAATACTTCCGTCCGGCTCGGACGCGGTTTCGCGGCCGGGTTCAAGGTCGGCTTCAAAGACTCCGAAGTCTTTTTCGATTTCAGCGACGAAGCGCTTACCGACATCATCTGCGAATTCGTCGGCCCGAAACTCGCCGCCGTCATCAAGGCCTGACCCTCCCCGGCAACTCCCCCACCCCACATTCAGCACCGTAAAGGATTCACCGGATGAATCTTTATATCTCGCTCGTTTCCTCCCTGCCGCTCCTCCGCATGACGGAAGCGCCGCTCGTGAGCTACGGGAAATTCATGTCGGACTGCGAGGGCATGATCGACGCAAAGCACCTCGGCCTGCTCCGCCGCTTCTCGCTCGTGCCGGGTCTCCGCCCGGGTGAGAAGCCGCAGGACGCCGCGCCGGACGATCCCGGCGCGCTCGAGGCGTTCATCGAGGAATTCCCGGAAGGCTCGCTGGCGCGGGAATACCTCCTCTTTGAATCCGCGCTCCGCCACAGCGCCATGAAGCTCCGCGCCGCCAGGCTCGGCGCAGCCTTCGCCGCTCCGAAGCCCGGATACACCTTCTTCGATCCCGAAGCCGACCGCACGGTCCGCGCGGCCTTCGCCGCCCCGAACCCGGTCGAACGCGAACGCATCCTCGACGCCGCCCGCTGGGACAAGCTCGACGAACTCGAGGTGAAGAACCGCACCCGTTTCAATTTCGACACCGTCTGCGCCTACAGCATCCGCATCCAGATCGCGGAGAAATGGGCCGCCAGATCCGCCGGAAACTCCGCCGAAGGGCTTGACCGGACCGTCCTGTCCGTGCTCGCCTCCGATCCCGGCGCACAGAACTGATTCACACAAACAAATATCAACCATACGAACGCAGGAGCGTGAACTCACATGCCTGAAAATCAGACAGGACGCATCAAAGGCGTAAACGGAAACCTGGTCACGGTGGAATTCGACACCGCGGTCATGCAGAATGAAGTCGCCTACGTCGAAATCGGCGACCAGAAACTCAAAGGCGAGGTCATCCGCGTGCGCGGCAACCGCGCCGACCTCCAGATCTACGAAAGCACCGCCGGACTCAAGATCGACGACACCGTCAAATTCACCGGCGAGATGCTGAGCGTCGCACTCGGACCCGGCCTCCTCACCAAGGTCTACGACGGACTCCAGAACCCCCTGAACCTACTCGCCGAAAAGGCCGGATTCTTCCTCAAACGCGGGCTCTACCTCGACGCCCTCGACATGGAATCCGTCTGGGACTTCACCCCGATCGCCAAGCCCGGCGACAAGCTCGTCGCGGGCGATTACATCGGCAGCGTCCCCGAAGGCATCTTCAAACACTACATCATGCTGCCCTTCCGCTTCGCCGGGACCTGGGAAGTCGTTTCCGTGGCCCCCGCCGGACAGCGCAAGATCACCGACGCCGTCGCACACGTCCGCAGCGCCGACGGCGAGGAACGCGACGTGACCATGGTCCAGTACTGGCCCGTCAAGCTCCCCATCTCCTGCTACAAGGAAAAACTGCTCCCCACCAAGACGCTCATCACCCAGCAGCGCACCATCGACACCTTCTTCCCCGTCGCGACCGGCGGCACGTTCTGCACACCCGGTCCCTTCGGCGCGGGCAAGACCGTGCTCCAGCACTCCATCAGCCGCTACGCCGAGACCGACGTCGTCGTGATCGCGGCCTGCGGCGAACGCGCCGGCGAAGTCGTGGAAATTCTCCGCGAGTATCCCACGCTGGAAGACCCGCGCACGGGCAAGACGCTCATGGACCGTTCGGTCATCATCTGCAACACCAGCTCCATGCCGGTGGCCGCCCGTGAAGCCTCCGTCTACACCGCCGTCACCATCGCCGAATACTACCGCCAGCAGGGATTGAACGTCCTCCTGCTCGCCGACTCCACCTCCCGCTGGGCGCAGGCGCTCCGCGAGATGTCCGGCCGACTCGAGGAGATCCCCGGCGAAGAAGCTTTCCCGGCGTACCTCGAATCCCTGATCGCCGGTTTCTACGAGCGCGCCGGCCTCGTGCTGCTCAACGACGGCAAGACCACCGGCTCCGTCACCATCGGCGGCTCCGTCAGTCCCGCCGGCGGCAACTTCGAAGAGCCCGTGACCCAGGCGACGCTGAAAGTCGTCGGCGCATTCCTCGGCCTCTCCCGCGAACGTTCCGACGCACGCCGCTTCCCCTCCATCCACCCGCTCGACAGCTGGAGCCACTACCACAGCATCGTGCCCGCCGAGGACCTCGCGTTCGCGCGAGCCACGCTCCGCCGCGGCCAGGAAGTCAACCAGATGATGAAGGTCGTCGGCGAGGAAGGCACCAACACGGACGACTTCGTGACCTACCTGAAGAGCGAATTCCTCGACTTCGTCTACCTCCAGCAGAACACGTTCGACGCGGTCGACGCCGCCAGCGACGACAAGCGCCAGAAATACGTCTTCGCCAAGGTCATCGGCGTCCTGAAGGCGAACTTCAAGTTCGACGACAAGGACCAGGCGCGCCGCTTCTTCCAGGAACTCCAGCTCACCTTCATCGACTGGAACTACATCGCGTTCAATTCCGACAAGTTCAAACACCAGGAAGAAGTCATCGACGCCAAAATCAAGGAGAGAATCGCAAATGCGTAAAGTTTACCATAAAATCATCCAGATCGCGGGCAACGTCATCACCGTCGAGGCCGACGGCGTCGCCAACAACGACCTCGCCGAAGTCACCAGCGTCCGCGGCACCTCCCTCGCTCAGGTCATCCGACTCCTCGACAACAAGGTCTTTCTCCAGGTCTTCAACGGCACGCGCGGCATCAACACCGGCGACGAGGTCCGCTTCCTCGGCCACCCGATGCGCGTCTCCGCCTCCGACGCCCTCCTCGGACGCATCTTCACCGGCGCCGGCGTCCCGCGTGACGGACGCCCCGAGATCCACGACAACATGATCGAGATCGGCGGCCCCTCCGTGAACCCCGCCAAGCGCATCATCCCCCGCAAGATGATCCGCACAGGCATCCCGATGATCGACGTCTTCAACACGCTCGTCGAATCCCAGAAGCTCCCGATCTTCTCCATCGCAGGCGAACCCTACAACGAACTGCTCGCGCGCATCGCCATGCAGGCCGAAGTCGACGTGATCGTCCTCGGCGGCATGGGCCTCAAATACGATGACTACCTCACCTTCCGCAACACCCTCGACGAGCACGGCGCACTCTCCCGTTCCGTGATGTTCGTCCACACCGCCGCCGACCCGACCGTGGAATGCCTCCTCGTGCCGGACATGTCCCTGGCGGTCGCCGAGAGCTTCGCACTCGAAGGCAAGCGTGTCCTCGTCCTCCTCACCGACATGACCAACTTCGCCGACGCCATGAAGGAGATCGCCATCACCATGGAACAGGTCCCCTCCAACCGCGGCTATCCCGGCGACCTCTACAGCCAGCTCGCCTCCCGCTATGAGAAGGCGGTCGACTTCGACGGCGCGGGCTCCATCACCATCCTCGCCGTCACCACCATGCCCGGCGACGACGTGACCCACCCGATCCCCGACAACACCGGATACATCACCGAAGGCCAGTTCTACCTCCGCGGCGGCCGCATCGAACCGTTCGGCTCCCTCTCCCGCCTCAAACAGAACGTCAACGGCAAGACCCGCGCGGACCACCGCACGGTCATGGACACGATGATCCGCTTCTACGCCGACTACAAGGAGACGCTGGAAAAGCAGTCCATGGGCTTCCAGATGTCCAACTGGGACAACAAGCTCCTCAAATACGGCAAGCTCTTCGAGAAGAACATGATGGACCTCTCCCTCAACATCCAGCTCGAAGACGCCCTCGACCTCGGCTGGAAGATCCTCGCCGACTGCTTCGACGCCGCCGAAACCGGCATCAAGACCTCCCTCCTCGAACAGTTCTGGCCCAAAAAGGATTGACCTTCGCCATGGCAAAGATCAAATTTACGAAAACCGAGCTGAAACGCCAGAGGGACCAGCTGAAGCAGTTCACGCGCTTCCTCCCCACGCTCCAGCTCAAAAAACAGCAGCTCCAGCTCGAGATCAGACTCTGCGCCGAGCGGATCGCCGCCAATGAACGCAAGGAAAAGGAGGCAGTCGCCAGACTCGCCGAATGGACCATGCTCTTCGGCGACGCCGACGCGGCCGCAGTGATCGCCGCGAAGCTCCGTATCCGCAAGGTCAACCGCGAATACGAGAACATCGCAGGCGTGAACGTCCCGGTCTACCACTCGACGGACTTCGAGCTGGAACCCTACGACCTCTTCTCCGCCGATCCCTGGATCGACGACGGGATCGAGGCCGTCAAGGCCATCGTCGAACTCCGCATCGAACGCGACATCATCCGCGAGCAGAACCGTCTGATCGTCCAGGAGCTCCGCGTGACCACGCAGCGCGTCAACCTCTTCGAAAAGGTGAAGATCCCCGAGGCGAAGGAAAACATCCGCCTCATCCAGATCTCCATCTCCGACAACGACATCGCCGCCGTCGCGCGGTCCAAGATCGCAAAGAAAAAACTTCAGGAGCCGGAATCATGATCGTACCCATGAAACTTGTTACGCTCCTCTGCCTGGAGCAGGACCGTTCCGCCGCGGTCGACGCGCTCGCCGGACTTGAGCTCATGCAGCTCTGCCGCACCGCCGCGCCCGCCACGAAGGACGTCGCCTCC
>JAFXUM010000166.1 GCA_017524965.1 Lentisphaeria bacterium
CCGTGACGGAGCATTTGAGCGTACCGGTGTCCTGTCCGGGATCCGGCGTGAAGGAAACGCGGAGCGTGATCGTGCCCTTTTTCGTGAACTTGACGGCGTTGCCGAGCAGGTTGATGAGGATCTGGCGGATGCGGATGTTGTCGATGTCGAGTTCGGGCAGGTCTTCCGGGACGTCGGAAACGAGCTTGTTGCCGTTCTCCTGGGCGCGGAAGGTGAAGATGAGCAGGACCTCGCGGCAGAGGGCGTTGAAGTCGGTGAACGCGGTGATGATATGCATCTGGTTCGCCTCGAGCTTGGAGAGGTCGAGCACGTCGTTGATGAGCATGAGCAGGGCGTTCGCCGAGGAGGAAATGGCGTCGAGGTATTCCTTTTCCTGTTTCTGGGAGACGCCGCCCTCGCGCAGGAGTTCGGCGAATCCGATGACGGAGTTCAGCGGCGTGCGGATCTCGTGGCTGACGCTGGCGATGAAGAAGCTCTTGGCCTTGTCCGCGGCCTGGGCGCGGGCGAGCGCGTCCATGATGAGCGCCTTGGCGCGCTTTCTGACAAGGATCAGCTCGATCATGTGCGCCGTGGCGCACAGAAGCGCGATGTCGTTCTCCGTGAATGTGTGGTTGACGCCCTCGAAGTTGAATCCGGCGGTACCCCAGATCGCGCCGTTGCAGATGATGTTCGAGAGGAAGATCGCGCGCAGGTCGATCGCGCGGGCCGCCTGACGCCAGTCTTCCCGGATGATGTTCCAGTCGATGGTCCCGATGTCGCTGCAGACGAACGTGCGCTTCTCGCCGGTGTTCTCCAGGATGCCGACGACGCGGCTGAGCGTGCGGCCGAGCATCTTGAATTTCGAGTGGGGATGCCTCGGGTCGACGAATTCGGAGACGCAGTGGGCTTTCGTGCCGTTCTCCTCGTGCTGAAGCAGGCAGCCGCGGCTGGCGCCGAGGAGCCTGCAGACGTTTTCGAGCGTCTGGCGGATGCACGTGTCGAAATCGTCCTCGCTGATGATGTCCTCAAGGAGCTCGTTGACGAACTTCTGGTTCTGGATGAGGTGGTTCAGGTTGGTCACGTCGACGGCGTACTTCATGTTGTACAGCGGATTGCCCTGGTTGTCGCGGACGGACTCGGACGCGAGGATGTAGTCCTGGCCGTGATACGAGGTGTTCTGGCGTCGCGAGGAGCCGGACCGCGCCGTCTCCCGCGCCTGGAACTCGGATTCCCTGATATGGGCCGTGAACTCGCGGAAGACGAGGTTGTTTTCGGCGGGACTGAGTGTGGTGTTGGGATGGCCCGCGATCTTGGCGACCGCGGCGTTGGTGCGGATGAGCACGTTGTCGGTGTTGAACAGCCAGATCGGGATGTCGATGTTGTCGAGGACCATTTGATTCTCGAGCATGGCCTGGCGGACCGCCTGCTGGCTGCGTTCGCGCTGTTTGGCGAGCGCGACGATGCTGCCGCAGCTGGTCAGGACAGCCTCGTCGAGGCCGATGAAATCCCTGCGGTCCTGGAGGAACGTCAGGAAGATGCCGCCGGTGAGCTTGTTGTTTTCGTAGATCGGAATGGAAACGAGGGAGAACTCGGGCGTGGCCGCGCCGCCGTCGAGCGTCAGGCCGCCGGCACGGGCGACCTCCTGAAGGCCGTCGATCCGGATGATGGAACCGAGCAGCGACCGGTGGACGCGCTTTTCCCAGCCGATCCGTTCGAGGACGTCTCCGGCGTTTCTGACCGGGTCGAGGCCGTCGTACTGCCACTGGCGGTAGACGGCGATCCCGGCCTTCTCCCTGTGCGCGATGACGAAACGGGAGCATCCGAGTTCCTTGCGGAGGATCTCGGCGATGTTGTCCAGCACGTTGTCGAAGACCTGTTCGCGGTTGAAACGGGACAGCATTTCCGTGTTGATGCGCTCGATGGTGAGCAGTTTCTGCATGTCGGTCACGTCGCTGGACGCGGCGAGCAGGAGCTTGCGTCCGCTGGTATCCTGGATCACGCGCGTCACGGTCTTGATGAAGCGGAGATGCCCGCCCGCGACGGGAAGCTCCTCCTCGAAGTCCACCGTGGCGTTCACCTCCTGCGCCGGATTGTTCATGCGTTTGGAGAAATCCAGGATCGCGGCGTTCTCGAACACTTCCGAATCGGTCCTGCCGATGATATCGCCCGGGGTGCGGTCGAAGATGTTCGCGAACGCGTTGTTGCAGAGCAGATAACGGTAGTCGTGGTCGACGTCCTTCACCGTGAACATGATCGGGATGGCGTTGATCGCGGCGTCCCACATCGCCTGCGTGTCCCTCAGTTTCAGCATGTTCAGCGTGAATTCGGTAACATCCTGCAAAATGCCGACCACCTCGGAGCCCCCGGACGAAGCGCTCCGGTCAAGCGCGACCATCGCGCGGTAATAGCGCAGATGGGACGTCTGGCCGACGCGGAACGAGAACGTGGCGGTCTCGCCCGGTTTTCTGGACTGCAGCGCTTCCGTTTCGCGGGCGAATACCGGAACGTCGTCGGGATAGACCCAGTCCTTGAAGTCGAGGGGTTCCCCGTTCTCGTCGGAGGGCCAGAGGGAATAGAGGAGAGTGGACCCGGAACGTTTGCGGGTTTTGAGGTCGTAGCGGAACGAAGCCAGACGTGCCATTTCGGAGGCGTTCTCCAGACTTGCCATGGCCACGCGGAGTTCCTCGCGCTTGTTCCGTTCGTCCGTGACGTCGCGGAACACCAGGATGGCGCCCGTGATCTCGCCGGAGCGCGCATGGATCGGGGCGGCGCTGGAGGCGATGTGGTACCGTTTCCCGGACGCGGAGATCAGGTCGGTCATGTCGGCGCCCTCGGTGACCTTGCCGGACCGCAGAGCGTCGGTGAGCGGCGAGGGAACCGGCATGCCGGTCCGTTCGTGGACGATGCGGAAGGAATCGGTGTGCGGCTTGCCGAGCATCTCGGCCTGTCCGCATCCGAGCAGCGTCTCGGCGTTCTGGTTGATCAGCGTGACGATGCCGTTTGCGTCCGTCGTGATGACGCCGTCGCCGATGGACCGGAGCGTGAGGAGGAAGCGGTCGGCGTTTTCCTCGGCCGCGCGTTTCGCGTTTTCGATATCCGTGACGTCGTGGAACAGCGTGAAGAGGAGCCGGCGGTTGTCCGCGGCGCGGATGAGCTTGCGATAGAAATTGCCGATGCGGATGCGTCCGTTGCGGTCGTGGAGACGCCCCGTGGAGTGATATTCGGGACGGCGCTCCAGGACTTCGACGGCGTGCAGGTCGTCCGCACGGATGGCGTCGGCGTCCTCGCTGCTGAAAAGGACCTCGTGATCGGTTTTGCCGACGATCGTCTGAAGAGGCTGGTTGAGGAATCTGAGGCAGGCCTCGTTGCAGGTGATGATGCGGAACCCGTCGTCGACGTCTTTCGTCATCACGAAGGACGGCATGTTGTCGAGCAGGATGGAGTGCTGCTGGAGGAGTTCCTGCAGCTGCGAATTCAGTTTCTGCAGCTGGAGGCGCGCCTCTTCCAGTTCGGTGATGTTGACGGACGTGCCGAGCAGCAGGCGCGTGCCGTCGTCGTCGGTGAAAATGCGCTGGATGGTGCGCAGGTGCTGGGCCCTGCCCTCCCAGGACTTAACGTCCACGTTGCTTTCCTGCTGGCCCATGTCGGGATTCTTCACAAACTCCTCGTCCTCCCTGCGGCGTTTTTCGGCGAGCTCGCGCGGCAGGAAATCGAAGTCGGTCTTGTCGTTCAGCTCGTTTTCGCCCACGCCGTAGAACATGCAGCGGGTACGGTTGTTGAAGACGTAGCGGAAATCGTTGTCGATGTCCTTTGCGAAGATGTGGATGGGCAGGAAGTTGATGAGGATGTCCCACATCCGGGTCGTTTTCTTGAGCTGGGCCGAATACTTTTCGGCCTGGCGGCGGGCATTCTGAAGCTCGGTGTTGTCCAGCGAGAAGCAGATCACCGCGTCCTGCCCGAAGATGTCGCGTTCCAGCATGGCGAACGAAATGGCGCGGTGGGAGTCCTCGTAGTTGTACTCGACCGTGACCTGTTTGCCGGACTGGAAGACCTCATGGATCGTCTGGGACAGTTTCGGATAATCGATCCCGGTAAGCTGCTCCAGTTTCTTCGGAGCCCTTTCCCGGTGGCTCTGCCTGATCCATGACGCGAAGAGGATGTTCTCGGCCCGGTTCAGCACCAGAACGCGGCCGGGAAGAGAATACAGCATGTTGCGGCTGGTGCGGAGACGGCGGCGCATCCAGGAGAAATACACGATCTGAATCGCGGCCAGAACAAGCCCGGCAAGAATGAGCATCACGAATGTCTCCCAGTGCCGGGTCCACATCGTGTCGGGCTTGTTGATCACCGTGGTGCCGAGCGGGATCCTGCCGGAGAAATAATCGTAGCTTTTGAATTTTGCGTAATCGACCATCCTGTGGGGCGCGATTTCCTTCAGCGGCACACGCTGCGCGCTGCCGGCGTTCAGGATCTGGGCGGCCATGCGCGCCGCTTCCCGGCCGAGCTTGTTCGTCTCGATCACGTTGCCGCCGACGACCGCGCCGCCGCCGAGGAGCGTATCGTCGAGCGCGAGGCACGGGAACCGTTCATCGAACCCGATGTTCTGCGTGAAGGCCGTCATGGTCTCGTTGTGTCCGTTCGCATAATCGTGCGTCGGGAAAAAGAGGACCATGGTCTCCCTGGGATAGCTGCCGAGGATGCCCTGTATCTCGCGCTTCGACGTCAGGGAATTCACCCACATGTAGTCCAGCTGCGGGAAATGCAGTTTGCAGTTGGACAGGATGCTGTTGCGCGTCTCTTCGGAGATCGTCGTTTCGTCCACCACCATGAGCAGGTTCTGCACCTCCGGGAAAAGCTTCAGGCCCAGCTCCACCGTCCCGACGGTGTCGTCCGCGATGCTGATGGCGGTCGCGTTCGGATACTGGCGCTTCAGGTCGATCGGGACGCGTCCGAGTCCGGCGAACAGGACCGGCAGGGTACGGGGAAATCTGTCGTAATTCCGCATGATCACATCCGCGGCCTCGTGATTCAGCGTCACGACGATGGAATACAAGCCGTCGTTGAGCGACTTTTCCAGCCGGGCGAACGTGGATTCGACACGGTCCTCATTCCCCTTGTGGGTGGCGTTCAGCTCCACCACATGACAGTCGATCGGAAGATTCAGCTCGCGGATGCCCTTGCGGAACGAATCGAAGAAATTGCTCGTCACGGTGTCCGCGACAGGATAGGAAGTCAGAAGCAGGATCGTCTTGACGTTGTTATGGAACGGCCTCGGCGTTTCGGGCTCGGCCGGCGTTTGCGAAAAGACGGCGGGAAGAAAGAAAACGAATAATACGGTCAGGTATTGTGCCAGCAGGTTTCGCCAGTGTCTCATGATCTGCCTGTTCTGATAATCGTGTTTTTCCGTGGGAAGAAGGAACGCCCCGGACATGCCGGACCGCATTTTGCGGAAACGCATGAACGGACACGTTTTGCGCGCGTTTATATTTTAAAACCAAAATCTCTTTCCATAATCTACTTTCCTTTCGGGAAAATACAAGTTTTTTTTCGTTTTTCTTTCAAGTTTCTTTGTTTTTTTTGACATTTTGTGTATATTTATAGCGCAACAAACTCATTTTCCTCTTTTTCCACATATCGGTCCTTCCATCCATGTCCGACGTTTTCTTCATCCCGTTCGATCCCGCGGCCGGGACAACCGGTCTTTCGCAGGCCGCCGTCCGTCTCCTCAAAACCCTGCTGGAACGCTCCGGCGCGGAATTGCCCGCCGACGTGCCGCTGAAGGTGCATTTCGGCGAAAAAGGCAACCGCACGTACCTCAAACCCGAACTGTACGACGGCATCATCGACTTCATTCAGGCGCAGGGCCGCACGTGCCATTTCGTGGAGACCAGCGTGCTGTACGGCGGCGAACGCTTCTCCCGTGAGAAACACCTCGCACTGGCGGAAAAACACGGCTTCACGCGCATCCCGGCGGTCATCGCCGACGGCGCGCACGGCGAGGAATCGGTGTCCGTTCCGGTCGGCCTGAAGCATTTCCAGAGCGCGAGCATCGCCAAGGCGCTGGCCGAGGCGGACCGCGTGGTCGTGCTGTCGCATTTCAAGGGGCACGGGCTCGCCGGATTCGGCGGCGCGATCAAACAGCTCTCCATGGGCTTCGCCGCGAAGGGCGGGAAGATGGCGATGCATCTGAACGTGAAGCCGCGCATCCGCAACTGGAAATGCAAACGCTGCAAGCTGTGCCTCACGCGCTGCAACGAGGGCGCGATCACCATCGGCGAACGCTCATTCATCGACCACGACAAATGCATCGGATGCGGCGCGTGCTTCTCCATCTGTCCGCACCACGCCGTCTCCATCCTGTCGTTCGCCGGGCTGAAGCACGCCCTCTTCGGCGGTCGTCTCTTCCGCGAAAAACTCGTCGAGTACGCTTACGCCTCCCACCACGGCAAACACCACCTCTACATCACGTTCGCCGTGAACATCACGCGAGGCTGCGACTGCGAACCGCGCCCCATGATGACCTGCGTCCACGACATTGGCGTGTTCGCCTCGCTCGACCCGGTCGCAATCGACGCCGCCTGCTGGGACGCCGCGGCGAAGGCCGGAAAGAAGTTCAAGGGCGCGGAACAGCTCGCCTACGCCGAAAAGATCGGCCTCGGCACGCGCAGCTACAACCTCATCCGCCTCGACTGATTCTTCCCTCGCATCAGTTTGAGGGCAGTTTGTTTTTCATTTGATCCGTTTTTCTTGTTTCCGCTTGACTTTTTTGTTTTTGGGTGTATCTTTATATATACAATGTATAACCAAACAAAAAAGGATTTTTCACCATGATCAAGTCGCTTGTGAAACATGGCAACAGTTCCGCCCTCGTGATCGAGAAACCCATTCTGAGCTTACTTGGGGCCACACCCGAATCAGCATTTGAGGTTGCAACAGACGGGAATTCTCTTATTCTCACCCCTATCCGGGACGGGGTGCGCCACAAAAGATTCCAAAAAGCTCTGGAAAAAACCGGAAAGCGCTACACCAAAACGTTTGAGGAACTCGCACATTGAAACGCGAACCTGTTTTCCTTACGCTCGCCGAGATCATCGAAATCCATGAGTATCAGATTGAACGTTTCGGCGGGTCGGATGGATTACGCAGTCTGGATTTGCTGAACTCGGCAATCGGGATGCCATCGTCATCTTTCAACGGGAACTATCTGCATCCTACAATCCCGGATATGGCTGCGGCATACCTTTTCCACATTGTCGGAAACCATCCGTTTTTGGACGGAAACAAGCGGGTCGGCACAATGTCCGCCCTCGTCTTTTTGGAAATGAACGGATATGACTTCAATGCCAGTGACGATGAACTGACCGCCGTTGTCCTTTTGGTCGCAAGCGGAAAAATGCTCAAAGACGAGCTGTCCCTGTTCTTCCGGCAGCATTCCCGCCGCAGATGAACAAGGCAGGCTTTATTTAAGGGATCGGGACCACCGGACGAACCGATGGTCCCGTTTTTTCAGCTGATGGCGCGAGCTTATTTGAGGAGAATCGACTCCAGCCGGTTCAGCGAGGTCTCAAAGAGGCGCATCGCGGCGTTGACGGGTTCCGGCGTGGCGAAATCCGCCCCGGCGTCGCGGAGCAGGTCCAGCACGTCGCGCGTGTCGCCGGACTTGAGGAACCGGAGCGCGGGCGCCGGATTGCCGGCGATGATGTCGTCG
>JAFXUM010000167.1 GCA_017524965.1 Lentisphaeria bacterium
CGAACGCGTGAACACCGCCGCCCTGAAGACCGCGCTCAGCGACGCCGGCAAGGCGAACAAGGACATCGCCGTGATCGTGTACGGCCGCACGGATTCCAAGGTCGCCGACCTGAACGCCGTCGTGGACTACTGCAAGGAAGCTGGCATCACCAAGCTCAACGTGATGACCAACGACGACATCATGGCGCAGCGCCGCGCCGAAGTCCGCGCACAGAAGGGCATCAAGGACGAACCCGCGAAGGAACAGAAGGCCGACGTGAAGGACGCCGCCAAGCCCAATGAAGTCCTTCCTTTGGAACGCTATCGCACAAAGACAGTCGTCGATTCCGAAAAACCCTCCACCGAGTATGTCGTGAAGGATGGCGACTCCCTCTCCGTGATCGCCAAGGCGCTTTACCACGACGGCACCGCGTGGGAGATCATCTTCAACGCGAACAAAGACCTCCTGAACGGAAAGCCGAATTTCCTGAAGCCCGGCATGAAGCTTGTCATCCCCGCCGTGAAAGAGGAAACGGTTCTGCTTCCCGCTTCCTCGAAGTGAGTTCGAAGGATAATCATACGCTCCATGCAATCCACGGAACAGGATCCCGACAGCGCTTCCCCCGACAGTAAGACCGGAGGGGGGCGCGTCTATTTCGACAGTCCGGGCGCGCTGGAATCGGCGTTCGCCGGAAACCTGACCGGAAATCTCGCCGCGGCGGAATACGGCCTCGGCGTGAAGTTCGCCTCGCGCGAATCCTGGGCGATGTCCGTGGAGGATACCCCCGACAAACGCGGCGACGGATTCCTGCGCGAACTCCGCCGCCTTCAGAAAGAACGCGGCCGCTGTCTGGACCAGTCCGAATTCGACCTGGCGCTGGACGCGTGGCGCGAGGGCCGCGAACAGGACCTCGGCACGTATTTCGCCGAACGCGTCACGGTCGGCCCCGGCAAGAAGGACGTTTCCGCGCGCTCCCCGAACCAGCTGGCGTATCTGCGCGCGATCCGGACCCAGGACCTTGTGTTCGGCGTCGGGCCCGCCGGAACCGGGAAGACCTATCTTGCCATGGCGATGGCGGTCTCCCTGCTGGTCGCGGGGAAATACAACCGCATCATCCTGACGCGTCCGGCAGTGGAGGCCGGGGAAAACCTCGGATTCCTGCCCGGCACGCTTCAGGAGAAGATCAATCCGTATCTGCGGCCGCTGCACGATGCGCTCCACGAGATGATGGACTACGCCGCCGCCGAAGAGCTGATGTCGCGCGGCGTGATCGAGGTCGCGCCGCTGGCTTTCATGCGCGGACGCACGCTGAACCATGCGTTCGTGATCCTGGACGAGGCGCAGAACGCCTCCAACGAACAGATGTTCATGTTCCTGACCCGCCTCGGATTCCACTCGAAGTGCGTGGTCTGCGGCGACCCCTCGCAGGCGGACATCCCGCACGGCCAGTCCGGGCTGCCGCACGCGCTGGACTGCCTGGCGAACATCGACGGCGTGCGGATCTGCCGGTTCGACACGCGCGACGTGGTGCGGCATCCGCTGGTGGAAAAGATCATCCGCGCCTACGAGATGAACGGGAAGGGAAGAAAGGAAAGAGAAAATGAGTGAGGAAAAGAAAACGGCGAAAGAGTTTTTTGCCCGGACCGGCGCGTGGATGCAGCGTTCGCTGATCGTGTCCCTGCTGATGATCCTGATGGTGTTCGGCGCGGGCGTGGCTCTTCTGTGGATCCCGAGCCAGAGCGACCTGCCGTCGATCGAAAAAGGCTCGCAGGCCACGCAGAATATCGAGGTCGTCTGCGATTTTTCCTACCGGAACAGGAAAGAGGCGTCGCGCATCTTCCAGAAATTCGCGCTGGAATTCCCGCGCTATTTCCGGCTCGACCCGGAACGTTCGGACAAGATCATAAAGGGGTACGGCCTCCTGATGCAGGAAGTCCTCCGCCGGAATGCGGCCGAAGAGGAACACAAGGCCTATGCCGTCCCGGAGAACGCCGGGCCGGAAACGGCCGAAATGACGACGTTTGTGCAGGAGATACCAGCGCATCTTTATTTTTTCCTCCGGCAGACCGCGCTTGACGACGCGCGGAAGGCCAAAGCCGCCAACCAGGTCGAGGAGATCGTGCTCGGCGGCATCGTGACCGCGGACGAACGGAACAAGGCGCAGCCGTTCGCCGGGGATCTCTCGGACGGCGACGGCGCACAGGCGGTCAACGCGCAGATGAATGCGAAGATCCTGGACTCCGATTCGCGCGAGGTCGGCCCGTTCAAGGTCAACGATCTCCCGACGCCGGAGATCGCCGCCGAGCTGACCGTGAATTCCCTGCTGTCCACGGTGTCCTACGACCAGCGCGTCCCCTACGAGGATGTGCTCCGGCGCTTCTTCCGGCATCTGTACGCGGGCGGGAATCTGACATACGACGCGGACCTGACCCGGCAGCGTATGGACGAGGAGTTCATGGAGATCCCGAAGGAGCGGCGCGAACCGGAGATCCAGTACAAGAAGGACATGATCCTGATCCATAAGAACGAAAAGCTGTCCGAGGAGCAGGCCGAGGTCTACAAGGCGTACCAGATCCGCTACAGCGAATATCTGCGCGAGCAGCGTTCCTGGAGCAATCTTTTCCAGAAGACGATGCTCGTGGCGCTCCTGATCGTGCTTTCCTGCATTTACATCCTGCGCGTCCATCCGGAACTCGTTC
>JAFXUM010000168.1 GCA_017524965.1 Lentisphaeria bacterium
AAGGACAAGTTCCAGCTGGTCGTTCCCCAGGGCGAGCTTGACATGGAGGCGTTCTCGCAGAAATACACCGCGCTCGCCGCGCCGTTCTCCGTCGACCTCGTGAACAACCCGCCGGCCGGCCTGAAATTCAACGATTCGTTCCAGACGGTCATGGGCGACGGCTTCGCGTATCTGCTGGAATTCGCGAAGGTCGAGGTCGATGCGGTCGCCGAGGACGCCGAAGCCGACGTCTACGCCGGACGCATGACCGTCTCGTTCGACCCCGAAAACGTCCACCGTCTCATCGGCGAGCCCGACGACGCGTTCGAGCGCCGCAAGAAACAGCTCGCCGCCCGCGCCGAATACGAGAAGCGCACCGCGAACGGACGCGTCTTTCTGCTGAAAACCGGGCTGCTGGAGCTTCTGGCGCAGCCGCCCGTCAAGATATTGAGGACCGCCGCCCCGCGCACCTCGTCCGCATCATCCCCGTCCCCGACGACACGCACCTCGTCCGCAGCACCTTCGTCCGACGCAAAAAAGGAAGAATGACCATGCCGAAATCCCTGCTCCAGCCGTTCCTCGCCGTCTGCGCTCTCCTCGCATCCGTTTCCGTTATGGCGCAGACCGTCACAGACGTCCCGCTTTCCGACGCCGACGTCAGAATCAAGACGGCGGCGCAGGCCACTGCGCCGAAGGCGACCCAGTCCGCCGCATCCGAGGCGGCGAAAAAGCTTCCGACCGCCGAGGAGATCGCCGCCGAACGCGCCCGTCTCGAACGCATGCGCGCCGCGCTGGCCGCCGAACGCGCCGCGCTGGAGCAGTACAAAGCCGACCTCGTCAAGCGTCAGCAGGAAGCCGCCGCGGCGGAGGCAAAGGCGAAAGCCGACGCCGAGGCGAAAGCCAAGATCGAGAAAGCCATCGCGGAAAAGACCGTCGGGTCCGCCGGATCCGTCCCGCCGCCCGCGAAAGACGATCCGGTCGCGGTGAAGAACCTGTCGCCGGAAGAGATCCAGCTGCAGAAACAGCGGGCGATCGAACGCGCGAAGGCGATCGAAAAGGCGATCGCGACGCAGAGGGCCGCCGACGCGAAGAAGAAAGCCGCCGCGGCCGCCTCGACGCCGCAGACGACCTCGCCGAAGGACAAGGACGTCGCGACCATGAAGCTCCGCAGGATCACGCAGAACAAGGTCCGCTACGTGCATCTGCGCGACGTCGCCGTCAACTACGGCCTCACGTTCGCCTACACCAAGAAGAACAACAAGATCTCCGGCGCGGTCATCTACGACAAGACGCGCAAGGCGATCCTCTCCCTCACCTACCGCGAGGGCACGGTCAACGGCGTCCAGGTCTTTTTCCTCTACCCGATGCTCATGAAGAACAACGAGCCGTACATCTCCGAGGTCGATTTCCTGACCTGCCTCGACCCGCTCCTGCGCTACAAGACCCCGGTCAAGCTCGGCATGAAGACCATCATGATCGACGCGGGACATGGCGGCTCCGATCCCGGCGCGATGAACGGCCAGCACAAGGAGAAAGTCTACACGCTCCAGATCGCGAAACGGCTTCAGACCCAGCTCGAAAAACTTGGGTTCCGCGTGATCATGACGCGCACCGGAGACACCTATCCCACGCTTCAGGAACGCGCCGCGCTGTGCAAGAAGTACAAGCCCGACCTCTTCATCTCCATTCACTGCAATTCCTCCACGAACAAGACCCCCGCCGGGATCGAGACCTACCGCGCGGTCCCCGTCGGCGGCACCGAGACGAAGGGCTCCAAGGTCAAGACCGAAAAGCAGTCCGCGAACGAATTCGACGCCAACAACTCGCGTCTCGCCTACGAGATCCAGAAGGGCATGCTCGCGGCGACCAAAGGCACGGACCGCGGCACGCGCCA
>JAFXUM010000169.1 GCA_017524965.1 Lentisphaeria bacterium
CACGGATTGCCGGAACCGAAACCGCCGCCGAAGCCGCCGCCGAAACCGCCGGGGCCGCCGCCGAAGCCGCCGCCCATACCGGAACCGGGGGAGCCGATCCCGAAGGTCAACGGGGAAACCGGAATATCGATCCAGGGATTGCCGAATCCGAAAAGTCCGCCGGGACGGCTTCTGCCGCCGAACGGGGACGATTCGTCTTTATTCTTCTCATCGTCATTGTCTTTATTCCCGTCGCGGTTTTCCCACGGTCTGTCCATGCCGAAGAAACTGCCGGACCCGCCGAAGAACATCGGGCCGTCGTCCCACGGATTGAATCCGGGGCCGCCGCCGAAGCCGCCGAAACCGCCGAAGCCCTGTTCCCACGGATTGCCGGAACCGAAACCGCCGCCGAAGCCGCCGCCGAAACCGCCGAAGCCCTGTTCCCACGGATTGCCGGAACCGGGACTGCCGGGACTGCCGGGACCGCTGCCGAAGCCGCCGCCCATACCGCCGAAGCCGCCGCCGAAACCGCCGGGACCGCCGCCGAAGCCGCCGCCGGGCTGTCCCCACGGCGCATTCTGCCACGGATTGTCGTTTTTCTTCTCGTCCTTCGTGTCGCCGTTCTGCCCGTCGTCCTTTTTCTCGCCGCTGCCGGCGCCGGGCGCGCCGCCGAACGTCCAGGGATTCTGTCCCCACTGCTGTCCGGGGAAACTGATCATCGGGATGCGGCCGGGCTGCGCGGGATTGTTCTGCTCCGTTTTCGGTTTTTCTTCGGATTTGGACGCGTCGTCCTTCGCCTCCTGCGCGGCAAGCGCGGCGGAAGCGGTTGAGCAAAGCAGAAGAAGCAGGATTTTCCGGGTAGCGGTCATGGCTGTATCTCCGGGGCTTGAGATGGAAACGGCCTCAATTTATATGGATTAATTTTCCGCGTAGGCGGCGAAATCGGCCTCGAGCTGGGCGATCAGAAGATCGGTGTCGGAGAGAGAGAGATCGGTCATCGAACTCGTCAGCTCCATGGAGACTTTCGTCAGCTCGCCGTCCATGACGGCGCCGGTCCAGTCGGCCGTCGCGGTCGCCTGCGTCGGGACCGCCAGCGGCTGGGGTTTGCTCATCGGCTCGAAATAGAAGAGGAAGCAGACCGCGAGGGCCGCCGCGACCGGGATCAGGACGCGGAACGCCTTCTTCATACGGTTCCTGCGCGCATTGGCGGAAGCCGTGAAAGCGGCGGCCGTGCGGACGGCGTCGTCGACATGCTTCGGAGGTTCGAGGTCCGGAAGGACAGCGTGGAGACGGTTCGCGGCCGCGACATCCTGCGCGAAGGCGCGGACGGCGTCGTCGACATGCTTCGGGGGCTCGATCTCCGGCAGGGCGCTGAGGAAACGGTTGATATCCGCGGCCTCGGCCGCAGCGGCGCGGACGGCGTCGTCGATATGCTTCGGAGGCTCGACTTCCGGCAGTTCACAGGAGAGGAAACGCTCGAGATCGTCGGCAAACGCTTTGCACTCGTGACAAATGCGAAGATGCGCCGAGACGTCGTCATTGATCTCGCCGATCGCGACCTTCTCTTGAATAAATTCACAAATGTTCATGGTTTCACCTCAGGAATTGTCAGATTCCCAGTCTTTCAGTTTGTTCGTAAGCTGTTTGATTGCGTATCTCATACGGGCGAGGCTCGTATTCACGGAGCAGTTCTGGATCTTCGCGATCTGCTGGAACGGGATGTTCTCCCGGCGCAGCAGGAAGACTTCGCGGAGTTCGGGCGTCAGCGAGTTCAGCGCGGCGGTAAGCTGCCTGGCGCGCTCGCGTTCGTCCATCTCTCTGCCGGGCATATCGCCGGAGGTATCCGCCGTCGTGTCTCCGAAAGTCTCGTCCAGTTCGTCCTCGGCTCTCCGTTTCAGGGAGCGGTAATAATCAATGATGAGGTTATGGGCGATTCTCATGAGCCATGCGGAGAATTTCTCCTGATCGCGGTAGCTCGACAGGTTGTCGATCGCGCGCATCCATGTCTGCTGGAATACGTCGTCCGCCTGGCTGGTATAGCCCTGCATCTGCCGGTTCACATACCCGTAAAGCGGACGCCTGTACCGTTCGTAAAGAGCATCAAAAGCGGGACTTGATCCATTCTGGAATTCCTGGATAAGCTCCAGATCTGTTTTATCTGTTTCCATGTCTCGAAATTCCATTATGGTTGCTTCGATACCCAATTAACGCTTTCCTGGCGCATCTTATTGTATATATCGGAAATTTTTTTCGATTTTTTTCGGATTTCTTCGGAAACCGGGCGGTCGGCGTCCAGAAAATCCACCGATCCCATGTCGTCCGGCGCGACCCACCGGAACCCCTGACGGTCCTTCGCCGACGGGGCGTCGTCCGAAACGGCGAGAAAAAATGTCACACGGACATATTTGACGCCGTAGTCGTGTTCCATGACCGTAAAGACCGGGCCGACGGCGATCTCCATGCCGAGTTCCTCGCGGATCTCCCGCCGGACACACGCCTCCGCCGTCTCGCCGGGTTCGATCTTGCCGCCCGGAAACTCCCATTTCCCCGCCATGTGCGTTCCCGCCGGACGCGAACATACCAGGATCCGTCCGTCCGGGCCGCCGATCACCGCAGCCGTCACATCCACAAGGGGTTCCGAAGAAAACAGCAGTCCCCGGAACGGCTTTGACGGGTCGACCGGATACGACGCGGACCGCCGGACGCCGGGGATCCACAGGATGTTCTCCGCGCATTCGGCATCGCGCACCACGGGATGCAGGGGCTGATCCTCGGCGGAGACATGGGCGTCGGTGAAAAGTTTTTTGAGCGAAACGGAATACTCCGCGCCGAAGGGCTTCATCTCGTCGCCGCGGAGCCGCGGCACAATAATAAGTTCGTGCGGAAAGTACTCCGCATCAAAGAGAACGGCATCCGTCCCGGACGGCATTTCGTCCATTTCGGAGACTTCTCCCCGGAACCGCAGGACGGTCTTCCCGAAGCGCACGGCCGGGACCGCCCGGTAGTCCCAGAGGACCGGTTCCTCCGGTTCGGCCGGTTCATCGTCGTATTTCCGCAGAACACCTTTTTTCCAGCGGAAGACGCCGTTTTCCGCCGGGATGCGCCCCGCTCCGGCGAAGCATCCAGGATTGTCCAGCAGATCGCGGAGGCGTTCGATGAAATGCCGGTCCGGGATCTGTCCGTCGAGCCACAGACGCAGAACGCGCGGCAGAAGCGCGGGCGGTGTTTTTTTCAATTCATTCAAATCCAGGCCGCCGCGCCGGAATGCCTGCCGGAACGCCTCGTCCGCGGCATCGTCGAGCGCCGCGGCATCGTCCGCGATGGCGTGAAGCGCGGTCAGGATCCCGGCGCGGGCACGCGGAAACCCGCGGTACAGCGCCGGCAGGACCGCGTTGCGGAGCTTGTTCCGGTCGTAGTCGTTTTGCAGATTGGTGGAATCGGTGCGGAAGTCCTTCATGCCGCGTTCGGCGAGATACGCTTCGATGTCGGCGCGGGAGAACTCCAGCAGCGGCCGGATCCAGAGGACGTCTTCGAACTTGCGGACGGCGTGGAGCGCATGAAGACCGGAGAGATTCGAGCCGCGCATGAGGCGCAGGAACAGCGATTCGATCCGGTCGTCGGCATTGTGTCCCAGCGCGACCGCCGCCGGCTTCTTTTCGGTCCGGACGACGATCTTCCGCCACGCGTCCAGACGGAGACGCCGCGCGGCGGCCTCCACCCCCTCGCCGGATTCCAGATTCTCCGGCACATTCAGCGAAATGACCTGGAGCGGAACGCCGAGCCTGTCGCAGACGGTCCGGCAGAAATCCGCGTCGGCAAGGCTCTCCGCGCCCCGGATGCCGTGTTCGAAATGCACCGCGCGGAGTTCCCACGGCGCCGTCTTCCCGAGCTCGGAAAGACGCACGAGCAGCGCCAGGCTGTCCGCGCCGCCGCTGAAGGAAGCGTAGACGGTACGGACGCCGGACGGGATGGCGGAAGCGGGGAAGAGGGAGGCGGGCATGGTGAAAACGGGAGGAAAGACTGCGCGGAATCCGGGCGGATCAGAGTTCGTCGATGCCCTTGAGGAACGTCTCTTTGGTCTGCGCGCCGATGAACTGCTTCACGACCTGGCCGTCCTTCAGGAGCAGCACGGTCGGAAGGCTGTGGACGCGGAACCGGGCGGCGAGCATGGGCTGGAGGTCGACGTCGATGTAGCCGAACGTGAGTTCGGGATGCTCCGCGGCGATCTCCTCGATGATCGGAGCGATCTTCTTGCAGTAGACGCACCATTCCGCGCCGAAGTCGATCAGGGCGGGTTTCGTGCCGACGATGCTGTCGAAATTGCTCTCGGAAAGGATATTGATGCTCATGGTCAGGTCTCCGTATCTGGTGTGGTTGCGTGTTTGATTCAGCGGTGTCGGGGACATGCGCCGCGACACCCGGACCATACTCTACTACGGATTGCCCCGTTTTTCAAGCCGTTTCGGAATCTTTTTCCGGAAAACGCGCGTTTTAGACAGAAAAAAGGGCGGAACGGATCAGTGGGCGTTGACCTGCTTGTAGTCGGCGGCGAACCGCTTCATCTCCTCCTGCGAGATCAGGCCGTCGGCGCAGAGGTCCTCCATGGAACGCTGGAGCGTGCACATGCCGTCCTTCAGGCTGGTCTCGATCACGGTCTGGAGCTGATGCGTCTTGCCCTCGCGGATGAGTGCCTGCACGGGCGGCGTGCCGATCATGATCTCGAACGCGGCGATGCGGCTGGACCCGTCGATGCTCGGGATGAGCCGCTGCGAGATCACGGCGAGCAGGGTGCTCGCGAGCTGAAGCCGGATCTGGTTCTGCTGGTACATCGGGAACGAGTCGACGATGCGGTCGACCGTCTGCGGCGCGCTGTTCGTGTGGATGGTGGCGAAGACGAGGTGTCCGGTCTCGGCGGCGGTGAGCGCGGCGGAGATGGTCTCGGTGTCGCGCATTTCGCCGACCATGATGACGTCCGGGGCTTCGCGGAGGGCGTATTTGAGGGCGGCGGCGAAACTGTGCGTATCGGCGTGAAGCTCGCGCTGCTCGATGATCGAATTGATGTTCCGGTGCACGTATTCGATCGGGTCCTCGATCGTGATGATGTGGGCATTGCGCGTGCGGTTGATGACGTCGAGGAGCGAGGCGAGCGTGGTGGACTTGCCGCTTCCGGTCGGGCCGGTCATGAGGATGAGGCCCTGGCGTTTCGAGCACAGCCCGGACACGACTTCGGGCAGGCCGAGCTGGGCGGGCGTCGGAATCTTCACATTCACGACGCGGGCGACCATGCCGAGCGTGCCGCGCTGGAAAAACGCGTTCACGCGGAAACGCGAGTTCGGGATGTTCAGTTCCTTGCCGAAATCGACGGACAGCGCGAAGTCGAGCTCGCGGTTCTCCTCCAGCTCGACGCGCTGCCGCTGGTTGATCACGCTGAAGAGCAGACGCCGGACGTCGTCGTTGTCCAGCACGGGCATGTTCAGCTCGCGCAGTTCGCCGTTGATGCGGAGCGTGGGGCGCACGCCCGTGGACAGGATGAGGTCGCTGGCCTTCACCTGAAGCGAGGCGAGGAACAGCGTCCGCATGTCGACCACGGTGTCGTCGGTCGCGCCCTCGAGCTTCGAGCCGTAGTAGCTGCGGAACGCGTCGACGCCGCTTTCCATGCCGCGCACGAGCAGGTCGAATTCGTCGCGGTTCTCCGCCGCGAGCCGGGCGTCGTCCAGCGCGATCTTCCCGGTCTGGTACAGGCGGAAGATGGAGCGGTTGAACGGGATCATGCCCTGTTCGATGTTGCTGCGGAGCGCGTCGTCCAGCGACCTGTAGTCGCGCCCGGCGACGAGCTTGCGGACGAGCGCGGTGCCGAGCAGGATCTCGACCGCCGGGATCATGCCGCCGCCCATGGACGGGATCAGCCGCTGCGCGACGATGCCGTTCAGCGCCGCCCCGAGGTCGGCCGCGGTCTGTTCGCGGCCTTCCTCCGGGAACATGTTGATGATGCGTTCGACCGCCTGCACCGAGCCGGACGTGTGGACCGTGCTGATGACGAGGTGACCGGTGAGCGCGGCGTTGATGGCGACCGCGATGGTCTCCGGGTCGCGCATTTCGCCGATCACGATCACGTCCGGGTTCTCGCGGAGCGCGCTGCGGAGCGCCGAGGAGAACCCGCCCTCGCGGTGGGTATCGATCTCCCGCTGGGAGACCACGGACTGCCGGTCGGAATACACGAACTCGACCGGGTCCTCCAGCGTGAGGATGTGCTTGGGCATGGTGCGGTTGATGTGGTTGATCATGGCGGCGAGCGTGGTGGATTTGCCGCAGCCCGTGGTGCCCGCCACCAGGATCAGGCCGCGCGGAGCCTCCGCGAGCTTGTCAAGCAGCGCCGGCAGGTTCAGCTCCGCGGTCAGGATGTCGTCGCCGTTCAGGATCGGGCGGATCGCCGCCGACGGGCCGCCGAGGGCGCGGAAGAAGTTCACGCGGATGCGGCTGCCGTCCGGGAGCCGCCACGATGCGTCGACCGAGCCGGATTCCGCGTAAGCCGCCTCGCCGCGTTCGCCGATGACCGTCCGCCGGAACGCGTCCATGGACTCCGCGGAGACCGGGCCGAACGCCCCGAGGGGCGCGACCACGCCCCGGATGCGCGCGTTGGGCTTTTTTCCGGCGGAAAGGAAAAGGTCGGAGACACGGGCTCCGGCGGCGGACTGCAGGATCGGCAGAATGGTGTTCATCGTGAAATCTTTCGGTGCGGTTGCTGTTTCAACGTTTCAGGATTAAAATATCCGTGAAACTGTGATTTGTCAAGTCCCGTAAAGGGGAAAACGTGCGCGAAAACGCGTCCGCACCATGAAAAATAGAGAAAAAAGCGGAAAAAATGAAAATACGCTTTGAGGATTTCAAATCCTGTGCTATATTTTTAAGAATACACGTTCTCTCAACCCGAAACAATTTTTGCACGACATCACGAGGTGCGGCATGGCTCTTTGGGGCGGCAGATTCGCCGAACAAACGCAACGCAGCGTCCAGGACTTTACCGAGTCCATTTCCTACGATAAACGCCTTTACAAACACGACATCGCCGGCAGCATGGCGCATGCAGCCATGCTCGGCGCGGCCGGAATCATCCCGAAGGAATCCGCCGACGCCATCTGCCGCAAGCTCGCGGTCCTGAAACGCAGGATCGCCGAAGGCAAAATGGAATTCAAGGTCGAGCTGGAAGACATCCACATGCACATCGAAACGGCGCTGACCGAGGCGCTCGGTCCCGAGGGCGCGCGTGTTCACACCGCCCGCAGCCGCAACGACCAGATCGCACTCGACATCCGGCTGTATCTGCGCGACGAGATCGACGACCTGATGAAGGAAATCCGCACGCTCCAGACCGCACTGGTGAAGAAGGCCGACGAGCACAAGCGCACCATCATGCCCGGCTTCACGCACATGCAGCACGCGCAGCCCGTCCTGCTGGCGCACCACCTGCTCGCCTACGTCGAGATGCTCGCCCGCGACGCCGAACGCCTCGCCGACGCCCGCAGACGCATCAACGTGATGCCGCTCGGTTCGGGCGCCATCGCCGGGACCACGCTCCCCATCGACCGCGAATTCGTGCGCAAACGCCTGAAATTCCCGAAGATGACGCGGAACAGCATGGACGCCGTGGCCGACCGCGATTTCGCCTGCGAACTGCTCGCCGCGCTCTCCATCTTCGCCATGCACATTTCCCGCCTCTCCGAGGACCTGATCCTCTGGATGTCGCAGGAATTCTCGTTCGTCACGTTCGGCGACGCCTTCTGCACCGGGTCCAGCCTCATGCCGCAGAAGAAGAATCCCGACATCGCCGAGCTCTCCCGCGGCAAGACCGGCCGCATCTACGGCGACCTGACCGCGCTCCTCACCATCTGCAAGGGCCTCCCGCTGACCTACAACCGCGACCTGCAGGAGGACAAGGAGCCGCTCTTCGACGCCATCGACACCGTTCACGCCATCCTCAGCGTCTATCCCTCCATGATCGACTCCATGAAGGTCAACAAGGACGCGATGCTGAAGGCGGCGTCCGATCCCGGCCTCATGGCGACCGACCTCGCCGAAGCGCTCGTCCGCAAGGGCGTCCCGTTCCGTTTTGCCCACCACAAGGTCGGCGCGCTCGTCAAATTCGCCGCCGATCACAACAAGCTCCTGAACGAACTCACGCTGAAGGAGATGAAGAGCGTGTTCCCGGAGGCCGACGCCTCCATGCTGAAACTTTTCGCCCCGGCCCACGCGGTCGAGGGGCGCGACGTCTACGGCGCCACCGGCTTCAAACAGGTCGCCTCGCAGGTCGCGTTCTGGAAAAAGGAGCTTCGGATCCCGTCATGACGCGTTTCCGCCGGACACTTCTCACCGGCGCGGCCGCCGGATTCCTCTGCCTCTGCGCCGTTCTGTGCGCGGTGGCGCAGGATGTCTTTCTGCGTCCGGCCATGGAGGCGTTCGTGGACAAGGACACGCTGCTGGTGTTTCCAGCCCAGATCGACACCTTCCAGAAAGTCCGCGTCCGCAAAAACGAGAATCCCGTGTTCGGCACGGTCGTCCGCTATGAAAACGAACTGGGATCCTGCGCCGACGTGTACATCTATTCGCTGGACACCGCGGCGAAGCCCGTTCAGCAGGACGCATACGAGAAGCACTGCCTCGAAACCGATCAGGGCATCCTGAACCTCTCCGCGCAGAACCCGAAGATCAAGGTCGAGCACATTGAAGCGCCCGGCCGGAAGGCCCCCGAAGGCGGATACGAGATGTTCTACCGGATTCAGAACGGCTCCACGCGGATGGATTCCGTGCTGTTTCTCGCGCTCTACAAAGGCAAGCTCGTCAAGGTCCGCATTTCCTACTCGTCCGAGGACATCGAAGAACCGGTCCACGCCGGATTTTTCGTCGATGCCGTCGCCGCCATGCTGAACAAGGAAAAGGCCGCCTCCAAAAAACCGGAAGCCCAGCCTCAGGACGCCCCGGAAACGCAGGCCCGGCCGCGGCAGGACAACCCGGAAACCCAAGCCGACACTGCCCCGAAATCCGCGGCGCAGCCCTGAGTTTTTGAATCAAAAAAGTACGCCAATTTAAACGGCGCGTTTCAATTGGAGGATGTTTTTCGTCCGAGGAATCCGCCACCATGTCCGAAGCTAAACCTTTCACCATTCCCGAGGAAGAGTTCGAGGAGGAATACGTCCGTCCCTCGAGCGGACCGGGCGGTCAGCACCAGAACAAGACCGAAAACGGTGTCCGCCTGCAGTGGAACGTCGCGGCGACAGCCGTCCTGACCGACGCCCAGAAGGATCGCCTGCGCGTCCTCGCCGCGCCGTACATGCTTGGCGATCTCCTCGTCGTCATGGAGCGGTCCAGCCGCAGTCTCGCCCGGAACCGCGAACGCGCCCGCGAACGCATCCGCGAACTCGCGCTGGCCGCCCTGCCGACGCCCCGCAAACGCCGTCCGACGAAGCCGACCAAAGCCTCGAAAGAACGCCGTCTGAAGGAAAAAGCCGTCCGCGGACGCATCAAGGCGCTCCGTTCCGGCCGCGATCCCGCCGATTAACGATCCTTTTGGCTGCAAAAGGGGGGAGCATGTGTTTTTTTTCCGTCAGGCTAATTTTTTTACAGGATAACAGTGAAAAAATAAAGTTTTTCTCGTCTTTTGACTCTTGACAAAGACAGTGATAAGGTTTATTTTATAGTCTCGAAAGATCGCATCCGGCGATTTTTTATCCGGCAATAGCCCGGATTCTCAATCAAAAACGAATTAATAGATTTTCCCCTCAATCTTCCTCAAAAAAACACAAGGAGTAAAAATGCCGATACCATTATTAGTCTGGATAGGAGTTGCTGTAGCAGTAGCGCTGATAGGTGGAGGCGTAGTAATTGCCTGCCTCTCCGGAAAAAGTGTTTTGTTTATTGGAATGATGGGCTCCGGAAAGACGACAGCCATTCATGGCTTTCAGGCGGTCTCGAAAGAGGACAAAAATTGGAAAGCGGATAACTCAACCCCTGGAACCATGTCGGATTCCAAGGAATATGATGTGCTTGGATTCAAAGCATGCATAGACACATCAGGCGGGCAGCAGTTTAAGAAAAGCTGGCCCCCAAAAATAGAAAAAGCGGACTGGGTTTTTTATTTCTTTGACATTACCCAATTAGATGAAACCAGGGGAAAAGATCATGAAAAGACAAGGTATTGGAAGTTAGTCAAAGCGGATCTGCGGGATATTGCGTGCGTCTGTAAGGAAAAAAGCAAACCTGTCCTTGTTATCGCGACTCACACGGACAGGGCATATGATAAGGAGAAGGCGAAAGGGTACTGTGAAGACATCCTTGCGGAACTTGTGAGTTTGAATTATGGTTATGTCGAAGGTTCCTTGCTGAATTACGCATCCGCGTCCAAGTTGAGTCATCTTATTGAGAAGAAAGTTGAGGAGATTGAGAAATGATCATTTGTGGAATTGTTCAATCTCCGGAAAAAAACAACGATCAACTGGTGGTTCATCAGATTGCAGGGGAACCTCAAAATCCGAACTCGGTTATCGATGCGCAAATCAAACTGACCTCATCTTCGAAATGTATCAACGATAACGGGATCAAAGGGTGGCGTAGAAACCGCCCCCGGGAATTGTATCTTCAGACGGTGACCCGGAGTTCAGATTTTTTGGGACGTCCGATCATACTCGGAATTTACCTGAAAAAAGAGGGAAAAGAGTCCACCGTCGTTTCTCGCGAATCGATCGTTGAGCTGTTGGACAAGTTTTCCTTGAAAATGGATGATGATTCCATCTCCAATGTCCTATTCTTTATCACAAACCGTTTTTCAAAAAACTTTATCCAGAGGATTTCGTCCTGCGCCCTTTCCCTCACTTTTGTTGTTGTTTTGATCGTTTTGACGATAGCTTTTTTTATTTTCAATCCTTAAACAGGAGTCGGACCATGGATAACACCAACGATCCCCAAATCGTTCTTGTGATGAATGAAATCGATGCCATCAATTTCCGAAAGAAAGGGTACGAAAAACCTGGATGCAAGGTGATTGCATTCGATGGCGAGTTCAAAAGTGAACTTGCCGAGCGTTTGGGAAAACAGAACTTGCTTGTTGACAAGAATGTTCTCGTCAAGGACCTTTATACTTCGGATTTGACTTACTACCCCCTGGATACTGCAAGTAAGAACATCCATGTCGAGTACTTCAAACGATATGCCAGTGTTCTGTCGTTACTCGGGGTTGCAAAAGTCTATGTTTCGGAAGTCAATACCGTCAATGAATCTGAATCCACAGGCGGCTCTGTCAAGGGAGGTGCAGCGGGCCTGGGCGGAAAAGTGTCCGGAAAATATACCAGCGACAGTAGTATGCAGGAACTGATGCGCCTCAAACAATCTTGCGTGCCTAAAGTCGATTTACAGGCGGCGAAAAAATTGATGGAACGGTTTTCGCTCCAGAATGATCAGGATCTCAACAGGGTTATCGCCACTGTCGAAGCCGGCACAGAACACAAATCCTATGATTTTTTCATGGTCCTTTCACAAAAACTGCAAAAGGTTTTCGATCTCGCGGCCAGTATTACTCCATACGCGGGGATCAACATCAAAGCGGATATGGCAAGGAATAAGGAAATCACAAAGACCTACACGCTTCATGTCATAGTTGAATTCGGCGACCCGCAGGAAAACGGATAAAGCGATTCCATGTATAGTTGAGGCTGCTCCGGTACGATACTTGAGGCCGGAGCGGTTTTTTTGCGTGAGAAAAATGTGACTTTCGCCTTCAGATTTTCGGCAGTTTCTGGACGAACCGGAACTGCACTTTCTGCGGCGTGGACGTGATTTCCTGTTTGATCGTGGAGGACACCGGAGACGGATGCCCCAGGCGCGAGGTCGCGCGCGCAGGAGAACGAAGCACCTGCGAGCTGCGCGGGGACATCTTCCGCATTTTCGCCTGGGCCTCGGCCAGGTCGGACTGAAGCTTCGCGATCGTCCTCTGGTCCGCCTTGTACTGGTCGATCAGGTTGGAAATCATCGACAGACGGCTTTCGCACGGGTATTTGAACATGCCGGTCTCGCTCAGGAAATCGAAGATGATGTCGCCGCCCCAGGATTCGATCGCCGTCGAAATGATTTCGCGCGTCAGGCTCGGGATGGTCAGGAGCTTGTTCACCATGTCCAGCCGGAGCGAGCTCCGGATCGCGTCCAGCACGGATACGTTGGTCTCGTAGGCGTTCCGGTCGCGCAGGAACTTTTCCATCAGCGGCAGCACCTTGCTGACCTCGCAGAGCTCTTTGAACTGGTTCCCATCCGGCGTCTTCGTGGACACGCCGCCGCCGAAATGGTACCGGTAGCACGGATTCGTGATGACGCTCCGGTACGACTCCGCGAAGTAGAGGATGAAGAAGGAAAGATACAGGTCGGTGTAGTGATGGAGCTGAATATCCGGCATGGCGCCGACCGCCTTCTTGCAGACTTCGGCGCGGTAGATCTTGTTCCACAGATTGTGCATGAGCCTGTGGTTCACGAAGCAGTCGTAAAGGATGTTCGCGCCGTGCGATTCCATCTCGCGCATCCGGAATATGCGGACGAATTTCTCTACGGATTCCGAATCTTTCTGTTCCGCCTCGAAATCCACCGTGAACTGCGCGATGTCACATTTGCTTTCCCGGATCAGACGCACGGCGGTCTCGCACGCGCCCGGCAGAAGCATGTCGTCCGCATCGGCGAACATGATGTATTCGCCCTGCGCGTCGAGAAGAGCCAGCTTACGGGCGAGGACCGTGCCGAGGCGCCGGGCAAACGCCGTGGCGTGGACGCGCGGTTCGTGGTCGACGTAGTATTGGAGAATGTCGGCGGACGCATCGGACGACGCATCATCGACGCAGATGATCTCCAGGTCCTTGAACGACTGGGACAGAATGGAGTCGATGCAGCGCCGCAGGGACGCTTCCTCGTTGTGAACGGGAATGACAATGGAAAGCTTCGGCATGGCTTTGATGTCTTTCGGGCAGAGTGTGTCTTCGATGGATCTGAAGATACGGATTCCCAGGAAGACTTGCACAGGAGTCCGGACCACCTGACCTGAATTACGGCCACGCATAACAAATAACGCTTGGAAACGGGGCGATAGTGTACCGGGATATTATTTTTTTTGAATTTTTTCGATATTTAATTGTTTAACTGAAATAATAAATATACATGTTCTTTCGGGCATTCCGCCCGGGCGAGGTCTGTTTCCCGCCGGTTATCCGGCATGACTGCCGCGCTGCAAACGGATGCGCCGGCGGAACGGCGGCACTTTTTTTTCCGTTGAAAAAGATGGTTTGGGAAATATGTTTTTTCTTAAATGACTTGAAACTTTTTGCAATGTGGTGTATAGTGATACTTGTACGATTCGTTTTCCCGGCCGACATACCGCCGCACGGGCGGGAAAAATCCTTTCTCCATCCACTCATTTCAGTTCGTTTTCAGAGGGAAACATGGTCATAACCGAGTCTATTCAAGAAGCCATCCGGACCGCTGTCCGGAAAAGCGGGAGCATGCTTTGTTTCTCCCGTTCCGTCGGGGTGTCTCACATGACGGTCGCCTACTGGATCAACGGACGCACCAGTAAGATCAACTCGACCGTGTGGCAGAATCTTCTGCCATATATCAAGGATTATCTTGATCCGTCCGAGACCTTTTCGTATCCGACCGGCGCCACGCCCGCCGGAAAAACGAACCTGGTCCTGCGGGAACAGCCCGCCGCATGGTACGGTATGGACTCCGCCCGGGTGACGCCGGTGCCCATGCTTCAACTGGCGGACCTGGCCGAATTCGATCCGCAAATCGACTCCCTGGAAGATCTGATCCGGGACAAGGCCGCAAGCACCGCCGTATTCACATCCCCGTCCAGACCCGGTTATTTCGCCGTCGAGGTCGCGGAACCCCAGAAGGGCTTCTTCCCGGCGGGAACGCGGGTTCTGCTCCGCTGGACGGACACGCCGGCCGACGGGAACACCGTGCTTGTGAAGTTCAGGAACAAAAAGGATTTTATGCTCGCGGTCTATTCCCGCGGGAAAAACGGCGTCGAGCTGACTCCGCTTCAAACCGGCGGGCGAAAACGCGTCATTCCGAAAGCCGGACTGCACAAAGTCTGCCGCTGGATCGTTCCTGTCGGCGAGGCCATTCAGCTTTTCTGAACAGGCCGGCCAGCAATCCGGAGCTTGTTTGCGGATCATAAACGCAAAAGCCCGGCCCCCGCGAGGGAACCGGGCGTCGAACTGCCCCTTAACCTGCCGGAAACGCGACGGGCGCGGTTTCCCGGAGTCTGTTCAGCGTCCTTTGCGCGGAACGCCGTGCTGACTCGGCGCGACCGGGATCGTGCCGCCTTTCTTTTCCGGGCGGACCACAACCGTGCGGGCCGGTTCGCGGCGGGGTTCCGCACGATGCGTCACCGGCGCAGGAG
>JAFXUM010000170.1 GCA_017524965.1 Lentisphaeria bacterium
CGCTTGAAATACGCGGGAATGTATGCTATAATATTTTATTATACACGTCAAAAACAATCACCCGCGGCATATTCCGCGGCCGGCGCCCCCGCCTCGAAGGGTATCTCCATTCATTCAGGCGGATGGATTTTCAGCAGCCGGACAAACAAGACAATGCAGGAAGATTTGAGCGTGGCGACCTGAGGGTAACCACCGAAAATCTTACCAATTGGACTTTGCCCGGATGCGAAAAGCCACCGAAAACCAATGAATAGAGGCGCCCATAACACGGTTCCCGCCGGTTTCAATCCCATGAGGCACTGTCATGTTACTCTTTCTCGGCGGCATCGCGTTCCTGGCAATCGGGTATTTCCTGTACGGCAAACTGGTGGAAAAGGTCTTCGCTCCAGACGACCGCGAGACGCCCGCGGTAAAGCTTGCCGACGGCACGGATTATGTGATACTGCCGCGCTGGAAGAACATGCTGATCCAGCTGCTGAACATCGCCGGCATCGGACCTGTGATCGGCGTGATCCTGGGCATCAAGTTCGGCATCATCGCACTGGTCATCATCCCGCTCGGATGCGTCCTCATGGGCGCGGTGCACGACATGGCGGCGGGCATGATGTCGATCCGCGACAAGGGCGCGAACCTGCCTAAGATCGTGCATAAAAACCTCGGCGCGGGTTACAATGTCTTCTTCCAGTGGTTCATGGTGATCCTGCTTCTCCTCGTGGTCGCGGTCTTCATCAACGTCCCTGCCAACCTCATCAACACGACCGTGCAGGAATTCAGCACGCCGTCCGACCCCGTCGCCGCCGCGACGTACGAGCCGGAGGATTTCTTCTGGGTCGCGGTCGTCGCCATCTTCTGCTACTACATCATCGCCACGATGTTCCCGGTCGACAAGATCATCGGCAAGGTCTATCCGTTCTTCGGCCTCATGCTTCTGGTCGGCACCCTCGCCATTTTCATCGCGCTCGTCGTCGCCGGGATCAAGGAGCCGAGCCTCATGCAGGAAAGCCTGGCATTCCAGAAGGGCAAGTTCAACCCCGACACCGCACCGGTCTTCCCGCTCCTTTTCGTGACCATCGCGTGCGGCATCATCTCCGGGTTCCACGCCACGCAGTCGCCGATCATCGCCCGCACGATGAAGTCCGAACGCGAGGCAAAGAGCGACTTCTACGGCATGATGATCCTGGAAGGCATCATCGCCATGATCTGGGCGGTCGGCGGACTCGCCATCTACAACTTGAAGCCGGAATTCATGTCGAAAAAGGGACCTGTGGTACTCTGTGAGATCACGACCCATTTCCTCGGCTCCTGGATGGGCACGATCACCGTGCTGGCAGTCGTGATCCTCGCCGTCACGAGCGGCGACACCGCGCTCCGCAGCACGCGTCTCAGCCTCTCGGAAATGCTCCATATCCCGCAGCAGAGTTTTCTGCCGCGCTTCCTGACCTGCCTGCCGCTGATCGTCCTCGTCGCCGGTCTGCTCTACTGGTCCAACACCGATGAAAAATCCTTCAACAAACTCTGGAACTACTTCGCCTGGGGCAACCAGGTCCTCGCCGCCACCACGCTGATGGCGGGCACCGTGTGGCTGCTCCGAAGAGGAAAGAAAATCGGCGCGCTGATCACACTGATCCCCGGCATGTTCATGACCGCCGTCGTCGTCACGTTCATCGTCTGGACGTCCAGAAAAATCGGGCAACCCGATGGCCTTTTCTTCTTCACCCGCAACGGCGGCCTGCCGTACGGCACCTCTGTCGCGATCGGCGTCATAGTCGCGGTGGGCTTCGCCGTTTTCGTCCTGCGCCAGGGCAAGAAACCGGATCCGCTGATCGACTACACCCCGTCCGCCGAACGGTACACCGACATGGAATTCCGTCACTGCGGCAATACCGGTCTCCAGCTGCCGCGCGTCTCGCTCGGACTCTGGCATAACTTCGGCGCCAAGGACGACTTCGACACTGCGCACGGCATGGTCTGGGACGCGTTCGACCACGGCATCACGCACTTCGACCTGGCGAACAACTACGGACCGCCGGCCGGCAGCGCGGAAGAGGTATTCGGAAAGATCCTGAAGGCCGACTTCACCGGCAAACTGCGCGACGAACTCGTCATATCCACCAAGGCGGGCTACACCATGTGGCCCGGTCCCTACGGAGACAAGGGCAGCCGCAAATACCTGATCGCCAGCTGCGACCAGAGCCTGAAGCGCCTCGGTCTCGACTATGTCGACGTCTTCTACCACCACCGCATGGACCCGGACACCCCCGTCGAGGAATCCATGCTCGCCCTCGACCAGATCGTGCGTTCCGGACGCGCCCTCTACGCCGGTATCTCGAACTACTCGCCCGAACGCGCCCGCGAGGCGTTCTCCATCCTGCGCGAACTCAAGACGCCGACCGTGCTCCATCAGGTGCGGTACAACATGTTTACCCGCGATTGCGAAAAGGACGGCACGTTCGACGTCATGAAGGAATTCGGCGTCGGCGGCATCGTCTTCTCGCCGATGGCGCAGGGCCTGCTCACGAACCGCTATCTGGACGGCATCCCGGAGGATTCCCGCATGACGCGCCAGGTGTTCCTGAAGCCGGACGCGCTCACACCGGAAAAGAAGGAAATGATCAGGAAGCTGAACGAACTCGCGAAGAAACGCGGCCAGAGCCTGGCATCCATGTCGATCGCCTGGGTGCTGCGTCAGGACGCCGTCACGTCCGCCCTGATCGGCGCCAGCCGCATCAGCCAGATCAACGACGTGCTGAACGGTCTGGACAGGAATCCGGCGTTCACCGCGGAAGAACTCGCGGAGATCGACGCGATCCTGGGAGGACAAGTCCTCCACTGATACAGTGCCGTGCTTCGCGACGGTACAGATGCGAACCTTTTTTGCTGCTCCCTTTTTCAGCTCCCTTTTCACGGCTCCTGTCGACATCCGGCAGGAGCTTTCTGTCTTCCCAGGCAGGGTTTACTTGACGGAAATGTTTCCGGTCACGGCGGCAAGGAACGCGAGCCGGAGCGATTCGCTCTTCTCGAATTCGCCGCGGATGGCGGAGGTGACCATGCTGGCATTCTGCTTGCGGATGCCGCGGCTGGTCATGCAGAAGTGCGTCGCCTCGCACATCACGTACACGCCGCGCGCGTCCAGCACGTCCATGATGGCGTCGGCGATCTGCGCGGTCATGCGTTCCTGGATCTGCAGACGACGGGCGAAACAATCCACGAGGCGCGCGAGCTTCGAGATGCCGACGATGCGTTTGTTCGGCAGGTACGCGACGGAGATGTGCCCGAAGAACGGGAACAGGTGGTGTTCGCACGTGGAGTAGAACTCGCAGTTCTTGAGGAGGACCATCTCCTTGCAGACGTCCTGGGTGAAAGTCTTCAGGATCTTTTTCGGGTCCTGGCGGTAGCCGGAGAAGATCTCCTCGGCGGCCAGCCGGACGCGGGCGGGCGTTTCGACGAGCCCCTCGCGGGAACCATCCTCGCCGATGAGCCGGAAGAAGCTCGACACGAGCTGTTCCATCTGCCGGTCGCGTTCGGACGCCGCCGGACGCGGGGTAACTGCCTTTCTGGGCATATCAACGAACTCCTATCATTTTGTGCAGCTGCACGGACAATTTGAAACGCGGATGGGCGAGCACGAAATCAACCGCTTCGCGCAGGTTGCTTGTGCCGTCCTTCCGGGCAAGAGGCTGGATGTTCAGGATGCAATCCGCCTCCTGCATGGAGAGATAATACGGGATGTGTTCGGGCTCGAACACGAATTTCAGTTCATTGGGGCGCGGAACGATGGGAGACAGCTCGTTTTTCGGGGAGACCGTGATCCAGTCGATCCAGCCGGGCACGGGCTGCGTGCCGTTCGTCTCGATGCAGAGGAAGCGGGCGAATCCCTGAAACAGCGGCTCGTCGTCGTGAAGCTGGAGCGCGGGCTCGCCCCCGGTCAGCACGATGATCGCGCCGTCATGCCCGGCGAGGAGCTTTTTCACGGCGTCTTCCAGCTCGTCGCGCGTCATGTCTACACCGTGCGAATGGTCGGTGTCGCACCACGGGCAGGCGAGGTTGCAGCCGGAGAACCGCACGAAGACGGCGGGAGCCCCGGCGAATTCGCCTTCGCCCTGGATGGAATAGAAGATCTCGTTGACGCGGTAGCTGTACATGGCGGATCAGTCCTCGTACACGGTCGGATCGGGGATGCCCGCCTCGCGGAACGCCTCGATGCGTTCGCGGCAGGTGCCGCATTTGCCGCAGTGCTTTTCGCGGCCGTTGTAGCAGCTCCAGGTGAGGGAGAAGTCGACGCCGAGCCGTGCGCCGAGCGCCGCGATCTCGCCCTTCGTCATGTCGCAGAACGGCGACAGGAGTTTCACTTTGCCCCCGGTCCCCGCCTCGATCGCGTGCACCATGCCGTCGATGAACTCGGGCCGGCAGTCGGGGTAGATCGCGTGGTCGCCGGTGTGGTTGCCGAGGATCACGGCGGAACACCCGGAATCCTCCGCGAGTCCGGCGGCCGCGGCGAGCATGATGCCGTTGCGGAACGGCACGACGGTCGACGCCATATTGTCCTCGTTGTACGCGCCCTCCGGGATGCTGCCGCCCGTTTTGAGCAGGGACGAGTGGAAATATTTCCCGATGAAGTCGAGCGGGATCTCGAGGCGCGGGATCTCGAGCTTGCGGCAGATCGCGTCCGCCGCCGCCAGTTCGCGGGCGTTGTGCTTCGAGCCGTAGGAAAACGATACGGCGGACACGGCGGAGAATTCGCGGCGCGCCCACCACAATGCGGTGGCGCTGTCCATCCCGCCGGAAAAAACGACAAGCGCGTGCTGGCTGTTCATGCGGCCCGGTCTCCGTCAGATCTTGTCGCCGTGTTCGCGGGCGAGCTTGTTGATGGTCTGGAGGTCGAGCTTGCCGGACCCGAGCAGCGGGATGCGGTCGAGCTTGACGAAATCGGGCGCTTTCGGGATCCAGAGCGGCGGCACGTTCTTCTTCTGAAGCTCCTCGATGACCTTTTCGGGGACCAGGTCCGGGTTCGAGTAGAACACCACGAGGCGTTCGCCGCGTTTCGCATCGGGCGCGCCGGTCACCGCCACGTCGTGCGATTCGCTGCCGATGATCTCGCTCACGGTCATTTCGACGAGCTCGTGCGGGACCATTTCGCCGGCGATCTTGGAGAAGCGCGACAGGCGGCCGGTGATCGTGATGTAGCCGTCGGACGCCATCGTGGCGATGTCGCCCGTATTGTAATAGCCGTTCCTGATGACCTTCGCCGTGAGCTCGGGTTCGCCGAGGTAGCCCTTCATCACGAGGCCGCCCTTCACGAGCATCAGGCCGGGCGTGTTCTCGGGCAGTTCCTCGAACGTGTCGGGATCTACGATCTTCACGTGGATGCCGGGCAGAGGCGCGCCGATGCTGCCGGGCCTGCCGCATTCGCGTCCGAGCGTGAAGATGGACGGCGCGAGGTTGATCGCGACGATGGGCGACAGCTCGGTGCAGCCGAATCCCTCGGTCACGGTCAGCCCGGTCATCTCCTTGACCTTCTCGGAAATGTCGCTGCGGAGCTTCTCCGCGCCGGTGATGATGAATCGGAGCGATTTGAACTGGCCCGGCTTCAGCTTGCGCATGTAGGTCTGCAGGAACGTCGGCGTGGCGATCAGCAGCGTGAGCTTGTCTTTCTCGACCGCGTTGCACACGCCCTGCGCGTCCAGCGGGTTCAGCAGGAACGTCACGCGCGTGCCGCACAGGCTGGGCAGGACGAACCCGATCATGAACCCGAACGCGTGGAAGAGCGGCAGGTTGCCGACGGTCGTGTCGTGCGGCGTCCAGTTCACCGTGCGCCAGAAATTGAAGAAGTTCGAGTTGAGGTTGTGGTGGGTCAGCATGATCCCCTTCGGCATGCCGGTGGATCCGCTGGAGAAGAGCAGCACGGCGTCGTTCAGGCTGTCGCGCCACGTCTTCGGCGCGTACTGGCACATCAGCAGGCGCGAGGGAAGCAGGATGGCGTCGAGGATGGCAGTGTACTTGATGCTCTTCGTGATGTACGGGCGGATGTCCTCCAGCAGGAACATCTCCGGCGTCGGCTTGAGTTTCAGCTTGTCGAGGAATTTCCGGCTCGTGAGGATGAGCTTGATGCCGGCTTTCTCAATGGACGCCTGGCGCACGGCCTCGCCCACGGAGTAGTTCAGGATCGCCGGGATGCGGTCGGCGAACAGCACGCCGTAGAGCACGATGGCGGCGTTCACGCAGTTCGGCAGGAGCACGCCGATGTATTTGCTGTCGTTCTTTTCGTCCAGCTGCCGGATCACGCGCGAGAAGATCAGCGCCTTGATGAGCGTGTCCAGGTCCTTCGGCCCCTGTTTGTCCGCGTCCTTGTACATGCAGTGGAACGGATGGCGGCGCACCTGGCGCGCGAAAGCGTAGTGGATGGTGCGTTCGCTTGGAAATCCCTCGCTCTCCACGTCCGCGCCCATCTCGGAGATGAGCTGGCGGAGCTGGAACGGCGTGATGTCCGGGCTGATGCGCTTGCCGATCGCCACGGCCACCGGGATCGGGAACTGGCGCGGCATGATGAAGTGGAACCGGCCCTTGTAGTACGGGAACATACTGCCCCAGAGCATGCCGATGCGGACCGGAATGACCGGAACGTCGCGGTCGGCGGGAAGAATGCGCGAAAGCCCCTTCTTGAAGCGCAGGATCAGGCCGTTGCCGGACACACCGCCCTCGGGGAACATGCAGATCAGCTCGCCGTCCCGGAGCAGCTGCTTCGTCTTCTGCATGAACGCATGCATCTTTTTCGGGCCGGGGCCGGGCACCTCGATCACGCCCATCCGGCGGAAGAGCGGCCCCCAGAACTTCATGTGGTAGAACTCCGTGTGCATCATGAAGTGGATCTTCCGCTTCGTGATCGCCATCATGATGAACGAGTCGAACACCGAAACATGGTTCGCCACGAAGACCGCGGGGCCGTTTTCCGGCACATTCTCCGCGCCGTCGAACCGCTCCACGAAACACGTGTGGCGCAGGATCGTGATGATGAGCTTGAAGATCTCGTACGGGAAACAGAACAGCAGGACGGCCCACACCAGCAGGACGGCCGCCAGACAGCCCAGGACGATAAGCAGTGTATTCAAAGGAGGAGACCTCCGGATGGTTGCGATGGTTTGAAATGCGGACCCGGATCCGGCCATGCGCACGGCGCGCCGGCATATCTATATAATATACCACGCTTTCGCTGGGGAATCAACCCGGATTCGCAATTATTTTGCCGCCGTGCCGTCTAAAACCGCCAGATTGACCGTCCGCGTGCGCTTTTTCCCGAAAAGCGACCGGTATTCGACGTCCTGCGTGAACACGGGCGTATTCGGCGCGCCGAACTGCTTCAGGAGTTCGGTCATGTCCTCCGCGCTCTCCGTGAGCGCGACTCCTCCGCGCTCTTTCAGCATGGGGCCGAGACGCTCCACCTCGCCGCCGTTGTTCCAAATACACCCCTGCGGATGCCCCGGCGCGTAGTGGCGGAACATCCCCGCCAGCCAGGCGTTTCCGGTCATGACCGTAAGCGGCCTGCCCGTTTTCTCCGTGTACATCCGCGACACCTCGGCGGTGAACCGCCGCGCCGGGAAATGCTTCCGGCGGTCCGATTTCACAGAGAACGCGACCGTCAGCCCGGTCAGGCACAGCGCGAAAAAGACGATGACGGATCTGCGGAACCGCTTCGTCTGCTTCGGCGTCCATTCCCCCGGAAACAGCGCCGTCAGCAGGAGTCCGAGCGGGAAGAACAGCGGCACCAGCCACATCGCGCGGATCGAACGTCCGGACAGCCCGATCAGGACCATCGCGAGCAGAGGGACGCCCGTCAGGACGGCGGCGAAAAGCGCGGCCTCGCGGCGCACCGGATCGGACGGCACGCTCGGGCGTTCGCGTTTCGACAGCCAGAACGCGCCGAGCGGGATCAAATACACCAGGACCGCGTTTCCGAGGATCGTCAGCACGCCGAGGATGTGCAGCCGGAACCACGACGCGGCCTCGCCCGCCGCCATGCGTTTCTCCACATACGCCCGCATCATCGCGATGCCGCCCGTCGCGGCCCACATCGCGTGAGGCAGGATCACCAAGCAGGCGCTTGCGGCGGCGATCCACGGCCCGGCGGTCAGGAAGAGGCGGCGGCGTTCCCTCGCGGTCAGCAGGAATACCGCGAACGCGGCGAAGAGCAGCACGGACGTGTATTTGCAGAGCAGACACAGCCCGGACATGACGCCGAGCAGGATCCAGTCGCGGATCCGGTCGCGTCTGTACGCCCGGACGAAGCACAATGCCGCCGCCGGCCACAGCAGAAGCAGCGGCATGTTCACGTTGAACTCCGGCGATGTGACGTTGTAGTAGAAGATGAACTGCGGCGCCAGGGCCGCCAGCGCGGATTCCTCCCGGTCGAAAAATTCGCGCGCCATGAAGTAGATGCACGCCATCCCGCCCGTCACGCAAATCTGGCTCAGCAGATAGAACGGCCAGTCGGCGTGCCCGGTCGCGGACGCCGTCAGCCCGGCGATCCAGCCCGCGAGCGGCGGATGCTTCGCGTTGCCGAGCGAGAACCCGCTGCCCCAGGCGACCGTTTCCAGCGCGTCCAGCGGCAGAACGCTGTACAGCAGGCTCGGCACGAGCGTCCACAGCACGAGCTGGAGCAGCATGACGACGCCCAGGAATCGCACCACGGGCGGCATGTCGCGGACGGTTTGCGGGATCGGTTTCATGGCGGGGCGGAAAGAACGGTTTTATCCGGGTTTGCACAAAAAAAGCAGGCCGTTTTCGGACCTGCTTCGAAATCGTTTCCGGCGGTCAGTCGACCAGCTTGTTCAGCGGGAACTCCACGATGCCCGTGGCGTTCAGCTCCTTCAGCTGCGGGATCAGGTCGCGCACCACCTGTTCGTCCACGATGGTGTTCAGTGCGAACCAGCCCTTTTCGGAGAGCGGGGACACGGTCGGACGCTGGAGCGCGGGGAGCTTCCTGAGGATGTTGTCGAGGTCCTTTTCCTGCACGTTGAGCATGAGGCCGACCTTGCCCTCGGCGTTCAGGACCGCCTTCAGCAGCATGGCGATGCGGCGGATCTTCGCAGCCTTGAAGGGATTGGCCATGGCCTTCTCGTTCGCGATGAAACGCGTGGTCGTGGTGCAGAGCGTGTCGATGATCTTCAGGTGATTCGCGCGCAGGCTACTGCCGGTCTCCGTGATCTCCACGATGGCGTCGGCGAAACGGGGCGGCTTGACCTCGGTCGCACCCCAGGAGAAGTCCACGCGCACGTTCTTCACATTGTGGTCCGCCAGATAGCGCTTCGTCATGCCGACGGCTTCCGTCGCGATGCGCTTGCCTTCCAGGTCGGCGGGTCCCTTGATGTCCGAATCCTCCGGCACGGCGAGCACCCAGCGCAGCGGATTGCGTCCGACCTTGCCGTAGACCAGCTCGCACACCTCCACGACGTGCGCGCCCGTCTCCTGGATCCAGTCGAATCCGGTCAGGCCGCAGTCGAGCATGCCTTCCTCCACGAACATCGCCATTTCCTGCGCACGCAGGAGCATGCATTCGATCTCGTCGTCGTTGATCGTCGGGTACAGCGAACGCGAATTGATCTCGATCTTGTAGCCCGCCTTCGCGAAAAGCGCGGTCGTGGCGGCTTCGAGGCTTCCTTTCGGAAGGCCGAGGATCAGTTTGTCGTCTTTATTTTCCAGCATAGCAGGGACTCCTCTATGGTTTGTTTCCTGAAACACAACGGAGTATATAATATACTGCATTTTTCATAAAATGAAAGCCGGAAACGGAAAAAACTGCCGATACCCCCCCCGAACCCTGCGGCAAAGATTCGTTGCCACGCGTTTTTGCCGCAATCCCGGTCAACATCCTTGTTCTCCCGTATACCCGGAACGGAACCCGCTACGCCATTCTGACCGGCGGGGACCTGGGATTCCGCAAACTCCATCCGTTCTCACGGGACCTGGAGGCCGAGGTAAAACAGGACAACGAACAGCCGGCCGGTGCGCTCGCCTGGTGCTGGAAGATATTCTGGGTTCCCACGGCGCTCGTCAAGGATGTCGCGTTAATTCCGGTTTATCCGTTTTACATGCTCTACCGGATCTGTTCCGGCGAATCCGTCCTGTAAATCTTTTCTTACGGACTGCGTTTATACGTGTTATTTTTCAAAATTAAATACGTATTTTATTCGCTTTTCACTTGACTTTTTGTCTTTAACACGTATAGTATGATTGACGTGGAAACAGCAAGGAGGCAAATCATGACAACGAAACTGACACTCAGCATCGACTCCAAGGTCATTGCAAAAGCACGCAGGATATCCAAGCTTCGCAAGACCAGCATTTCCGCAATGGTATCACATTATCTCGCATCGATCCACGAGGATGAGGCCGAGGCCGTCCCCGCCGCGCCGCTTACGCAGCATGTTCTTGAACTCGGGCGGGCAGTGAAGCCGGTTCCCGCCGACTGGGATTACCGCGACGAACTCTCCGATGCCATCGCGGAACGGTATGGCGTCAAATGAAACGGATCTTTCTTGACACCAATATCCTGCTGGACGTGACCATGCACCGGGAGGCGTTTCTCGCGGATTCCGCCCGCATCTGGTCCGATTGCGAAACAGGGAAAACGGTCGGCCTGATCTCCGCCATCAGTCTGAACAACATCCACTACATCATGCGGAAGCGCCTCCCCTCCGCCTCCGCGCTGGACTGCATCCGGTGCATCCTGAACATTTTCACCGTCGTGCCGCTTGATACCCCCGTCCTCAGAATGGCTGTCGATTTCCCGCAGAAAGACTTCGAGGACGCGATTCAGATCTTTTCGGCGCTTCAGGCGAAAGCCGACTGCATCGTAACGCGCGACGGTTCGCATTTTTCCCAGGACTATCTGCCGGTCCTGACTCCGGCGGAATACCACGGAATTCAGGACAACCGCGCCTGACCGATCATTTTTTTGCACAATCCGCTGATTTTTTTTTAATTTGGCTTGACATTGTTCGTATTTGTGATATAGTATTGTCATAAAGACAAACGCAAAGAACAAGACAATGAACTGGGGAACAACACTCGTCCGCAATCTTCTGCCGCTCGTGGCCGTCTGCGTCCTGATGCTGTCCGGCACCGGGTGCTTCACGGCGGAAACCCTGAGGCATGTCGGGACCACCACGGTATCGCGCAACGGGTATGAATGGGAACTGTCCCCGGACAAAAGCGAGGTCATCGCGACCGGCAAACTGAAGACGGCTTATAACTATCTGCCGTTTTACGGCGACGGCGCTTTGTTCCACTCGCTCCCCGCATGGACCACGTCCCGTACCTATGAAAAACATTTCCCGCTGGAACCGCTCCATGAGAATCTGGTCCGGTTTTATCTTGAGGTGAAGCCGGACGCCGGCGCCAGGCCGGTTAACATGCACGTTTCCAGCATGATGGGGAAACCTTTTTTTCTGTATAATTTGGCGGAGCATGTTGACGACGAAACAATTCCGCCCGCGGACAGCCGGTCGATCGTCAACGGGGAAACGCTTCGCATGCGAATCCGCCCCGAAGACATTTCCGCCTTCTCAGAACCGTATTGCGTCCTGATGGTCCAGCCCAGGGACACCCTTCGGAATCTACCAACAGAGTATTTGGCATTCCCGTGCGCGCAGGACGGCAATCGTTACACGATGATCGCTTGCAGATACTTCGGGGCTAATGGATCCGGGCTCAATCCGTTCGACGAAGAAGCCATGCATCAGAAAATCGGAGAACAGAAGGCGGGACCGTTCGGCTGGTGCTTCCGGATCCTTGCCCTTCCGCCCGCGGTTGCTGTGGACGTGCTTCTCATTCCTATTTATATTTGGGCTCCGGTCGCTTTGTATTTCGATCTCAACGAACATAACGGACTATGACGGCCGAATCGTGCGTTTCGTTTTTTTCTTTTTCCGGTTTGACTTTTGAAAAACAGCACGTATATTATATTTTGTGGAACACGTGCAACAACACGGAGGGGACTATGCCCAGAACAAGAAAACTCACTTTGACGGCTACGCCGGAGATCATCGCACTGGCGGAGGAACAGGCCAGAAACGAGGGCACAAGCATTTCTTCGATGTTCTCCAATTTCATCATGGCGAAATCCCGGATGAGCGGAAAACACGAAAGCCCGCGCGACCGGAAGATCGGCCCGATCACGAAATCGCTGACGGGGATCGTCAAGCTTCCGGACGACTTTAACGAGAAAGATTTCATGGGTCAGGTCTTTGCTGAAAAATACGGATTGAAATGAAGCTTTTTCTGGACACCAACGTCATCATTGACGTGATCGCGTCGCGCGAGCCTTTCGTCGAAGATTCCCGCAAAGTACTTTCTCTCTGTGAAGAGGGAAAGGCGGAAGGCGTCATGTCCGCCCTTACCCTCTGCACGATCTCGTATGTGCTGCGCAAATACGCCGCGCCCGGAACGCTTCGGCGCCAGATCCGGGATTTACGGAATCTGCTTCCTCCGGTCGACCTCACGACGCAGCTTCTGGACAGAGCTATTTCATCGACGATCGCCGACTTCGAAGATGCCGTGCAGTTCTACTCGGCGGTTTACAGCGACGCGGACTGCATTATCACGAGAAACGCAAAGGATTTCCCGCAGGACGGCATCCCGGTCCTGTCTCCGACCGCCTTTTTGAATCTGAAATAATCCGGTCCGCGAAGCGGCAAAACAAGGCAAGATTTCCGAATTGTTTCGATTTTAATAAAGATTTTCAGAAAAAAAAGCGAAAAAAAGGTGAGAGGGATTGAAAAAGGGGAAGACGGGGTGTATAGTATTAGCTCATTTGTGTATCGCGGCAAATTGTGGTGATTGCCGCGCATTCCATAGCACAAACCGCACGTATGACAGTACAGACCGGAGCATGATCCCCGGGCCGCACTGTCATGGACTCGAACAATACAAGACAAATCGGAGTACGAAAATGAAAGTCACTTCGTCCATCAAGCGCAGATGTGAAAACTGCCAGATCATCAAGCGCAAAGGCGTGGTCCGCGTGGTCTGCTCCCGCAACCCCCGCCACAAACAGAAACAAGGCTAAGCCCGGAGACAACGAACCATGCCCAGAATTTTAGGTGTAGACATCCCGATGAACAAGCGCGTGAAGTATGCGCTTCAGGCCATTTACGGTATCGGTCCCGCGATCGCGGAAGAGATCATCGTCAAGGCGAACATCGACCCCAACCTGAAAGCCAGCCAGCTTTCCGACGAAAACATTTCGGCGATCACCACTCTGCTTCAGAACGACTACACGGTGGAAGGCGACCTCCGCCGTGAGATCATGATCAACGTCCGCCGCCTCCAGGCGATCGGATGCTATCGCGGCCTCCGCCACAAGAAAGGTCTCCCGACCCGCGGCCAGCGTACGCGCACCAACGCCCGTACTCGCAAAGGCAAACGCGTTACCGTCGGCGCCATCCGCGACAAGACCCAGCGCCGCACCGCCGCCTCCGACAAGGCCGCGGCCGCCGAAGCCGCTGCGGGCAAAGCCGCCAAGAAGTGATCCGCGTGAGATCAGCAAACGAATCAACAAAAAGGTCATCGATCCACTATGTCTGACGAAATCAAAGAAACCGCGGCCGCGACTCAGGCTGCTGCCGAAGCCGAAGCTCCGGCCGCCGAGGCCGCCCCGGTCGACAACAAGCGCAAGAAAACCGGCCGTTACATCCCGAACGGCATCGCTTTCATCCATGCCACGTTCAACAACACGAAAGTGGCGTTCACGGACCTTCACGGCAACGTGATCGCGTGGTCCTCCTCCGGCAAGAACGGCTTCAAGGGCTCCCGCAAGAGCACCGCGTACGCCGCTCAGGTCGTCGCCGCCGACGCCGCCAAGAAGGCGCAGGCATTCGGCATGAAGGACGTCGAAGTCCGCATCAAGGGACCGGGCGCCGGCCGCGAATCCGCCGTCCGAGGCATTGCCTCCACCGGTATGGAAGTCAACTGCATCAAGGACATCACCCCCGTTCCGCACAACGGCTGCCGTCCCCCGAAGCGCCGCCGCAACTGACGGTTCTTCCGTTATTCTGTCCGGGCCGGACGACCGGCCGCCCAGTTTAACCCCGAACCGATAACCCAGTCAACTTTATATACCGGAGGTACTTCAATATGGCTTCTGTACTCACATTCCCGATGCCGCATGGAATCGTCGTGGACGAAGAGACCGCTACGAACACCTATGCCAAGTTCACCGCCGCTCCGTTCCAGAGCGGATTCGGTCACACCATCGGCAACGCCCTCCGCCGGGTGCTTCTCTCCTCGCTCGAGGGCGCGGCGATCTCCGCGGTCCGTTTCGACGGCACCACGCACGAGTTCTCCACGCTTCCGCACGTGATCGAAGACGTCACCGAGATCATCCTCAACCTGAAGAAGGTCAAGCTCAATCTCAACTCCGACCAGGTCAAGAAGCTCGAAATCCGCAAGAAAAAAGCCGGCCCGGTCACCGCCGCCGACATCATCACGGAAGGCACCGTCGAGATCCTCAATCCCGACCAGCTCATCTGCACGCTTGACAAGGATTTCCCGTTCCACTGCGAACTCGAGGTCTCCAAAGGCCGCGGCTGGCAGCCCGCCGAACGCAACAAGAGCGCCGACCAGCCGCTCGGAACCATCGCGATCGACTGCCTCTTTAGCCCGATCACCTACGTCCGCTATCAGGTCAGCGCCACCCGCGTCGGCGAAGAGACCGAAATGGACAGCCTCACCATCGAGATCCACACGGACGGTCGCGTGACGCCCACCGACGCCCTGGAAAAGGCCGCGAGAATCCTCAAGGACCATCTCCGCCCGTTCCTCGGCAGCCACGCCGCCGACTCCGACATCTACAACCCGATCTCCGAAGAGGATATGAAGCGCTTTAAGCTCCTCACGCAGGACGTCGACGTCCTCGAGCTGAGCGTGCGCGCCCAGAACTGCCTCAACAACGCGGACATCAAGCTTCTCGGCGAACTCTGCCTCAAGACGGAATCCAAGATGCTCAAGTACCGCAACTTCGGCAAGAAGTCCCTCGACGAGATCAAGGAAAAGCTTGCCACGTTGAACCTCTCCCTCGGAATGACCCTCTCCGAAGAACTCGAAACCGCCATTCTCGCCGAGGCCGAACGCGCCAAGGCCGTGAAGAACAAAGCGGGAGACTAATATCATGCGTCACCTCGTACATACTGCAAAACTCAACCGCAACTGCGGCCACCGCAAGGCCATGCTTGTCAACCTCGCATGCAGCCTGATCGAACACGAATCCATCCAGACCACCACGATCCGCGCGAAGGAACTCCGCCGCTTCGTCGAACGTCTCATCACCATGGCCAAGGCCGGCGGCGACCACAAGCGCCGTCTCGCTTACGCCAAGCTGAAAATCAACACCCCGTCCGAATTCGCACAGACCAAGAAGCTCGTCCTCAAGAAGCTCTTCGACGAACTCGGACCCCGCTTCGCGGACCGTCCCGGCGGATACACCCGTATCATCCACATGCCGGCCCGCAGAGGCGACTCCGCCCCCATGTGCCTGATCCAGCTCCTCAACGAGCCCGTCAAGGCCAAGGCGAAGAAGGAAGAAGCCCCCAAGGCCGAAGCCGAAGCCCCCAAAGCCGAGGAAGCCAAGGCCGAGTGAGTTTCACTTGACTGACCGGATGGGCGGTCCGCCGCCCGTTCGGAATAAGCCTTCCTTTCAGGATTTTGATTCCTGAGCTCTCCAATTTTGGAGGGCTTTTTTTGTGCATGAATCCGGGCCCGTACGACTGAAAAGACCTGAAAAACCTGTTTCCGCCTTGAAAAAAAGCAAAACCTCTGCTATATTAGCAATTCAAGGCGGAGATCCGATGAAAAAGCTTGATCCGGCTATTACGGACTATTACGACACCGAGGTCGTCAGGATGATTTCTGAGAAGTACGGCTACTCTCCGATGGAGGCGCTGCGTCAGTTCGTATTCTCCCGGACGCATGCGCTGCTTGAGGACGAAGAAACGGGCATGACATCCTTCGGCGAGGGAGCCGTATTCGAGATATGGGAAGCGGAGAAGATCACAGGGGATCCCGGGAATTCCGTCTACATCAGGGGAGAGTGAAAATGACCGAGGAAATGGCGTTCTTCATTTATCTGCTCGAACAATACGCGGCGTATCGAAATGCCGGGACCGGAGACATTCTGAAGGAATGGGACCGGAAGCAGATCACGCAGACGATCTACGACAACTACTGGGGCTATCATACCGAACGCATCGAAAACGCTTTTGCGGACATCGACAGCAGGCTTCAAACGGGGAAAGCCGCCTGGTGACTTTTCCTCTCACGGCGAAGGATAGCCACGCGCGGAAACGGCGTCACGGCTGCGGGACGGGGCTGTCCAGCACCTCCAGCATTTCTTTCGCGTCGGAATTGCCGTTCTTCGCCGCCTCCCGGAACCATTTCGCCGCTTCCGCCGTATCTTTCTTCACGCCCCTGCCGTTGTAATAGCAGATGCCGAGGTTATACTGCGCCTCGGCGTCGCCCTGTTCGGCGGCCTTGCGGAACCATTGAAACGCCTTGTCATAGTCCTGAGCGGTCCCTTCGCCTTTGCAGAAGCATGATCCGAGCAGGAATTGCGCATCCGCGCGTCCCTGTTCGGCGGCCTTGCGGAACCATTGAAACGCCTCGTTATAGTCCTGAGCGGTCCCTTCACCCATATAGCAGCACATGCCGAGCAGGGATTGCGCCCTCTCCTCATCCTGTTCGGCGGCCTTGCGAAGCCAGCGGACCGCCTCCGCCTTGTCCTCTGTCACGCCTTGTCCGGAGTAATAGCAGGCTCCAAGATCAGACTGCGCGGAAGCGTACCCCTGCACCGCCGCCAGCCGGAACCACTTCACGGCTTCCGCGATGTCCTTTTCCACGCCAATCCCACAGGAATAGCAGTGCCCCAGATTCCGCTGCGCCACAGCCAGCTGCTGTTCGGCGGCAAGACGGTACCATTTGACCGCTTCGGCGGCGTCCTGCGGCACGCCCTCGCCGTATTCACAGCATACCCCGAGATTGTTCTGCGCGCGGGCAACCCCCTGCGCGGCAGCGAGACGGTACCATTTGACCGCCTCTGCGTTGTCCTGCGGCACGCCCTCGCCTCGGTCGTAGGACAATCCGAGTTCATACTGCGCTTCCGCGTGCCCCTGTTCAGCCGCCTTGCGATACCACTTGAACGCTTCCTCTTCGGCCCCCTGTCTGCCGGAGCAGAACTTTCCCACCGCGATCTGCGCCTCGGCGTCGCCCTGTTCGGCGGCGGACAGGTTCTTTTCGTATGCAAGGATCGCGTCCAGCATCTCTTGCGACTTCGACGCAAAATAATGAACTTCATCTTCCTCGTCCTTTATTTCAGCGGCGCGGCGGAAACACTCCCTGGCTTTGTCCCAGTCCATGTCCACGCCGATGCCGTCCAGATAGCATTCGCCGAGGCGACACAACGCGAACTGGTCGTCCTGTTCGGCGGCTTTCCGCCACCATTTGACCGCTTCGACGACGTCCTCCTCCACGCCCATGCCGTCATAATAGCACAGTCCGAGCTGGGCTTGCGCCTCGGCATGCCCCTGTTCGGCGGCCTTGCGATACCATTTGACCGACTCCGCCTCGTTCTCTTCCATATCGGTCCCCCAGAAACAGTGTTCGGCGAATTGGTACTGCGCCTCGGCGTCGCCCTGTTCGGCGGCCTGCCGGATCGCTTCACGTTCGCGCAGTTTCTCCATCCGTTTCACGGAATCGGGATGCCCCTGCCCGGCGGCCTTGCCCCACCAGCGGAACGCCTCGTCCCAGTCCATCGGCACGCCCTCGGCTTTCGCGTAACACCATCCGAGCTGGAATTGCGCGTCCGCATCGTTCATGGCCGCGGCGGCGCGGTAGTGTTCCACCGCCTTCGCGTAATCCCGCGCGTAATAGGCGTCCACACCCTTCTGATACTCGGATTTCGCGCGCTCTTTCCCGCATCCTGCGAGCATGGCGGCGGCGAGCAGGACCGCGAAGGCTCCCGTGAATAATCCGTGTCTTTTTCCGTTCGTTTCCATGGTCGTTCTGACGCTCCGGTTTGGGTTGAAATGAGGGCGTTTTCTGCCGCGATTGCTTTGTTGTGTCCGTTTCCCCGGCGCCCACTGATAATATATTACTGCGATCCTCAAAAATCAAGAGGAATTCCGACGATAATATAAAAAAATGAGCAATAATCGCGCCGCCGGGGCGACCGGGATCGGGAACACCCCCCGCGCGACCGGAATGACGCAATTGAAACTTTTTGATGATGCCGCTGCAAAACATCGGGAACTTTTCCGGGAATGTGCTGTCTATACCCCGTAACGGAGGATTTCCGGCAAGCCCGCGAACGGCCGCGCGAAGCGTCCCGGCGGGCGTGACGGCTCTCCGCGCCGATCCCGATACAGAGTTTCAACACCGACCCATTTTGAGGAGATAATTTGGCATGAGACAGGAAGAACTTCAGGAACTGCAAAGCAAAATCTCGGACGCGTCCGCGTTCATCCGCCCGCTCCGCACCGAAATCGGCCGCATCGTGGCGGGCCAGGAACAGCTGGTCGACCGCGTGCTGCTGTCGCTGATCGCGAACGGGCATCTGCTGCTGGAAGGCGTCCCCGGCCTCGCAAAGACGCTGCTGGTGAAGACGGTGGCGCAGGCGATGGACGGCGCGTTCTCGCGCATCCAGTTCACGCCGGACCTGCTGCCCTCGGACGTGGTCGGCACCACGATTTACAACCAGAACGACCACACGTTCTCGGTCAAG
>JAFXUM010000171.1 GCA_017524965.1 Lentisphaeria bacterium
ATGTACACGCGGATCTCGAAGCAGTACGGACGCGTGGGGAATCCGTGGGTGAAGGGCCTCATCGGGAGCGCGATCCTGTACCTGGCGATCCTGATGTTTCCGGCTCTGCGCGGAGACGGTTACCATTTCATCAGCCGTCTGCTGACCGAACCGGAAGCGCTGTATTCCGGCAGTCCGCTTGCGGCGGTCTTCTCGAATCCGTGGGTGTTCCTGGGCCTGACGTTCCTGCTGGTGTTCCTGAAGGCGATGACCTCGATCTCGAGCCTGGAGAGCGGCGCGGACGGCGGCATCTTCGCGCCGTCGATGTTCATCGGCGCGTTCCTCGGCTACTCTATCTCGAAGCTCATCCACATGACCGGGCTCGCCTGGGGCGGGTATATCAGCGAGCTGAATTTCCTCGCCATCGGGATGGGCGGCGTGCTGGCGGGCGTGATGCACGCGCCGTTGACCGGCATCTTCCTGATCGCCGAGCTGACGGGCGGCTACAAGCTCTTCATCCCGCTGATGATCGTTTCCGCGCTCTCCACCTTCGTCTGCCGCAAGCTCTGCACGCACAACGTCTACAAGACGATGATCCTGTTCCACGGCGGCGACCCGGACGGCACGCGCGACGCCGACGCGCTCACGCGGGCGATCCCGGAGGAGCTGATCGAAAAGGATTACCTTCCGCTGGCGGAGACCGACTCCATGCGCGGCGTGCTGGACTCGGTCATGAAGACGCACCAGAACGTGTTTCCCGTGCTCGACCGCGACGGACGTCTGGCGGGCGTTGTCACGCTCGACGACATCCGGCACTACCTGTTGGAAACGTCGCTCTACGACGTCGCGCTGGTGTTCGACATCATGCGTCCGCCGGGAGCCGTGCTGAAGCCGGGCGACACGCTCGGACGCGCGATCAGGCTTTTTGAGGAACATCACGAGACGGAGATCCCCGTGATCCGCGGCTGCACGTACGTCGGATTCGTCACGAAGGACCGCGTGCTGGACCGCTACCGCCATTTGATCGAAACCCGCCCCGAACTGTTCTGAACCGGGGATCAGGATGAGGACGCACCGACCATGATCGAACTTTCTGCACAGGCGATCTTTCTTCAGGATTCGCACGGATGCGCCGTGCCGTTCGCCCCGGACGACCTCGCTGCCCGGATTCGGTCCGTCCTGCCGGAAAACGGCGCGGATCCCGACCCGGACGCGCTCGCCCGCGACGCCGTCAGCGCCGTGGAATACGCCCTGCGCCACGCCGGGAAGCCGAAATCCGGTCCGCTGTACGTGAAGGCGTCGGCGGTCGACGCCATGATCGCGAACATCCTTCAGTCGGTCGGTTTCCACGATGCCGCGGCGGCCTACGGGCGCACGAAGCGCATCGACGACGAGTCGGAGCATTTCCAGGACGCCCGGATCGCCGCGCTGCTGCGGGAACGCCTTCCCCTGAACGGGGATCGCCTCGCCGCGGTCGCGCGGAAAGTCTCCAATACGCTCCGTTCCATCGGCGCGGACGCCTCCTCGACCGACCTCGTTTTCGAGCTTGCGAAGCATTTCGCGGATTCGCTCGACGCCGTCGGCGCTGTGAACCTGTCGCTCCCCGAGCCGGGCTGGAACGACAAGGGGTTCATCCTGCCGCCGGAGGAGTTCACGAGCCGGATTTCCGCCGCGTCCGCGCGCCTGCTCGATCCGCAATGCCGCGCGGTCAAGGTCCAGCCGGTCGACCTGCGCGTCTTCCCGGCGCTCCGCGTGGAACTCCGCTTCTTCCCGCTTCTGCGCGGTTCGGGGCTCGAAACGCCCGTCACGGAACTGGCCTTCGCGCCGCTTCTGGCTCCGGCCGCGGCCTGCGTGGACGAGCTGTGCATTGCGGCGGACGACGCCTGCGGACGGCATGGCGGCGAATCCGTGACGCCGCTGAAGCTCATGCTGCATTTCGCCGACGCCGAGGTGTTCGCGTCCGAGGCGATGGGGTGTTCCGGCCGGAAAGCCTCCGCCGGTATCCTGAATGCCCTTGCCGGATTCTTCACCGGCATGATCACGCGCCGTCCGGAAGAGATCACCTGCGGCTAAGGGGAGGCGGGGCCTCCACTTGGGTAGTGCCGTGCTGCGCGACGGCACGGGGGAGGCGGGGCCTGCAAAAAAGTCCCTGCGCCGTTTCCGGAGCAGGGACTGTGATGATAGGTCGTATAGGACTGATAGGACTTATTTTGTGCGCGAGCATTGGCCGCGCACTACTGTGTCGGCGCCGCTTGCGGTGATTACCGGGCGGATTCGAGCTTGCGTTCGATGGCTTCGAAGTCCACGTCGCCGTCGAGGTCCAGCGCCTTTTTCCAGTATTCGCGGGCGGCGGCCTTGTCGCCGAGCGCGTTGAAGATGTCGCCGGCGTGGTCCGTGATGGTTGCGTCGGCATCGTCGCCGAGGATTCGGATGGCGCGCAGAATCTCCCGTTTCGCCTCCTCGTAACGTTTCAGCTTGAAGAGGACCCACGCGTAGCTGTCTGCGATCGCGCCGTTCTCCGGGTCGAGTTCGACGGCCTTCTGAAGGTAGCGGAGCGCCTCGGGGAGCTTGTAATCGTGGTCGGCGAAGATGTAGCCGAGGGAGTTGTAGATTTCGGCGTCGGGGACGTCGTCGGTGCGGCCGGCGGGCGGACGGCTGGTGAGGAGCGGCGCGAGCATCTGTTCGACGTACTGCATGTTGTTTGCCTTGTCGGCGATGTTCGCGCTGATGAGGCGGAAGCGGCGGCCTTCGAGCAGGGCGGGCGTGATGCGCGCGGCGTTGCGGATGCGTTCCAGCGCCTTGTCGTAGTTGCGGAGGCGCATGTAGCAGTCGGTCTCGACCAGGAGACGTTCCGTGTCGAGCGGGGCCCGCTGAAGCGTTTCGAGCGCCTTCTTGTAGTTGCCTTTGTTGAATTCGAGCTGGCCGAGCTTCGTGAGGATGAGGTCCGGCGATTCCAGCAGCGTGCCGAGGATGCGGTAGGTGCGCTCGGCGTCGTCGTAGAGTTTCGCCTCGGTCTGGAGTTCGGCGCAGACGGCGAACATGCTCGGGGTCGGGGCCTTCACGACGGCGAAGATGCGGTCCCAGGCACGCGCGCCGAGGAGCGGTTCCTTCAGTTCGTCGGCGAGGACCGCCACGATGAACAGCGCTTCCGTGTCGCCGGGCGCTTCCGCCAGACGCGCGAGCGCGGCGGCCATGACCTGCGATTGATAGCCGAGGTCGCAGAGCACGCGGAACGGCTCGGGGAAAACGGGATTCTCGACCTCTTTTTTCCGGTCGAGCAGGCATGTCAGCGAAGTTTGGGCGAGACGGTACATCTCGTCGCGGAGCGCCCACGCGGTCCGGTTGACCGGCACGAGCACAGAGGTCGCGAGCGGGGATTTCGCGTCGGCGGTCTCCATGTCCCCGGCGCAGGAGACGATCAGCGCGGACTGGACCTGAGGGGAGGCGTCGAAGACGCGCATGGAGGCGAGTTCGGCACGAAGCGCGCGGAGCTTGTCCTGATACTGCTGCACATCGTCGGCGAGCGCGGGATCCTCGCGGCGCTTTTTATCGAACGCCTTGTCCGAGTAGATGAGGACGAGCTTGGACGCGATGTTCGCGTTGTACTCGCGGCGGCGTTCGGAGTCCGGTTCCGGGTCCTTGCGGACGACCTCGAATGCCCGCTCGAAGAACCTGACGGCGTCGTCAAGTCGTTTTTCCTGCACCAGAATCTCGCCGCATGTGAGGTTGAGCTCGCGCGAGTCCGGATTGTCCTCGGCGAGTTTCAGCAGGCGCGGCAGAACCTTGTCGTGGAACGCGGGCTGGACGACCGCCTGGACGAGCGGGGAGAAGAACGCCTCGTTGTCCGGGTGTTTCGCCGTCATCTCGAAATACTTTTCGAGATCCGCGTCCGTGAACTGGTTCGTGAGGATCGGACTGTCGAAGATCCTCGCCAGATCGGCCAGCGTGTCCGCTTCTTCCTGCGCCGCATGGGACGGCAGCAGCTCGTCGAAGAACAGCGTGGTGTTCGGCAGCAGGTCGGACTCCATGTCGCCCTGCGCGAAAAGCGGGGCGGCGGCAAGTGCAAGACACGCCGCGGCGAGGAGCCGGAGTCTGGAAGTGAGGAAAGGAGTCATGCCGAAAACCGAAGGTAAGGAAAAGAAAAGTGTGCGGAAATAAGAAACGCGCCGGAAGTGCCGGAGGGGCACCGCGGGGCGCGTTCCATTCGTCCCGGACGTCCGCCGGGTTGCAAGAAGCGGGATGGCCGCTTACTTGTTTTTATGCCGCATGGCCTTCAGCAGTTTTTTGCGTTTGTGCTGAGCGATTTTGCGACGGCGTTTTTTTCTCAGATTGCCCATGATTGAAGATTCCTGGTTAAAAGTATGCTGGTTTGAAAAAAATATTGCTAAGAATATAGCATCAAATCCGGAAATGGCAAGCGAAAAACGTTTTTTTCACCAAAAAAAACACGTTTTTGATGCAAAACGGCGGTGCGGCGGCGTCAGAATCCTCCCTGCGAAATCGCCCACATGTACATCTTCGTATCCACGCCGCAGCCCTCGGCCTCGGCCTTGCGGATGAAGTCCGCGAGCTCGTCCTGCGCGACGAGGAACGTTTCGATGTACTCGGATTCGTCGAAGTGCGTGGCGAGGTCGGTCTGCGCCTCGAGGTCGACGGTCATCCTCACGAGATGCACGAACTCGGAGGAGAGTCCGGGCGAGGTGAAGACGCGCGGCGAACAGTAGTCGACCGTTCCGACGTAGCCGGTCTCCTCCTTCAGTTCGCGCACGGCGGCGACTTTCGGGTCTTCATCGGGGTTGATGAGCCCGGCGGGGAACTCGTAGACGAGGCGGCCGGTCGGGGGACGGAACTGCCGGATAATGATGAGCTTGTCGCCGGGTTTCGTGACGGGGATCATCATGACGGCGCCCTGGGAATGGACGCGGGAGGCGGATTCCCAGGTGCGCGTCTTGCCGTCGTGGCCGAGGTAGGTGATCTTCTGGAGGGAGATCCAGCCGCCGGAAGCGATGGTTTCGCGGTTCAGTATCTTCATTTCCATGGCGCGTCAGGCCTCCTGTCCGGAGACCGCTACGGGCGTGATCGCGCCGAACTTGCAGACGGATTCGCAGAGGCGGCAGCCGGAACACAGCTGGGGGTCGATGGCGGGCCTGCCTTCCGCCGTGACCACGATGGCCGGGCAGCCGCATTTGAGGCACGCCTTGCAGTTTCTGCATTTGGCGGCGTCGATGGCGCGGACGGGGCCGAGACGGCGGCGTATCTGGAGCGGGCAGGGGGCCTTCGAGATGATGAGCGACGGCTCGTCCGCGGCGATCTCCTCCGCGAGGACTCTGTGCAGTCTCTCCTGATCGAACGGGTCGCAGACCGTGACGCGTTTCATGCCGCAGGCGCGCGCGATGGCTTCGATGGACGCGGCGGGCGCGGGCTCGCCGGAGATGGTGCGTCCGGTGCCGGGGTGGTCCTGATGCCCGGTCATGGCGGTGCTGGAGTTGTCGACGACGATGAGCGTGGAGGTGCCCTTGTTGTAGACGACGTCGAGCAGGCCGGTGATGCCGGAGTGGAAGAACGTGGAGTCGCCGAGCACGCCGACGACCTTCTTCTTTTCGCCCGCCTTGTCTAGGCCGTGCGCGAGCGTGAAGCCGCCGCCCATGCAGATCAGCACGTCGGTGCGTTCGAGCGGCGGGAAGACCGCGAGGCTGTAGCAGCCGATGTCGCCCGTCACGATCACGTCGAACTTCGTGAGCGCGTAGAAGAGCGCGCGGTGGGGACAGCCGGGACAGAAGACGGGAGGCCGCATCGGGAGGCCGTCGGCCTGCGGGAAGGGCTTCGGAAGCTCGTTGTTCGTGCCGCGGAGTCTTTCGCGGATCTCGAAGATGCGGTCCGGCGTGAGCTCGCCGCATCGCGGCACGACGTCGGATTTGCCGGAACACGCGATGCCGAGCGAACGGACGTGTTCCTCGAGGATCGGGTCGCCTTCCTCGATGACGACGACGCGCTTGACGGAGGCGGCGAACTCGCGGATCATGGAGTCGGGGAAGGGCCAGGGCCAGCCGAGCTTCAGGACCGGGGCTTCCGGCATGAGCTCGCGGCAGTAGAGCGCGGTGATGCCGCAGGTGATGATGCCGAGGTCGGCGGCCGTGCCGGGGATCACATGGTTCAGCGAGGCGTGCGACGAGGCGTCGGCGGACTGCGCGTCCATGCGTTCCTCGACCTTCACGCGGAGCTTGCGGCCCCAGAGCGGGAGCGGCACGAAACGGGACGGTTCCTTCCTGAACTCGGTGACGTTTTTCGGGCGCGGCTCGCCGCATTCGACCAGCGCGCGGGAGTGCCCGACGCAGGTGGTGGTGCGGAGGATGACCGGACAGCCGTACTTTTCGGACAGCTCGAACGCCTCCAGCATGAAGGCGCGGGCGTCGACGGCGTCGGCGGGGTCGAGGATGGGGACCTTCGCGAGACGGGCGTAATGGCGCGTGTCCTGCTCCGTCTGGGAGGAATGCTGGCCGGGGTCGTCCGCCACGACGACCACGAGTCCGCCGCGGACGCCGACATAGGAGAGCGTCATCAGCGGGTCGGCGGCGACGTTCAGCCCGACGAGCTTCATGGTGACGATGCAGCGCGCGCCGGCGATGGATGCTCCGGCGGCCGCCTCGAGGGCGACTTTCTCGTTCGGGCTCCACTCGCAGTAGACGCCGTCGTACTTGACGAGGTTTTCGAGGATCTCGGTGGACGGTGTGCCGGGGTAGCCGAACGCGGCCGTCGCGCCGCCTTCCCACGCGCCGCGTGCGATCGCCTCGTTTCCGGTGAGGAGCAGACGCATGGCGGATTACCTCCGGGCCGCCGCCATGGCGCGCTTGAAGGACGGGAGCGACTCGGTGATGGTGCGTTCCGGCACGCAGAAGGCGAGGCGGATGAAGCCCGCCATGCCGAATCCGACGCCGGGGACGGCGAGGATGCGTTCGCTCTGCAGGATGCGCACGAATTCGACGTCGTCCGCGATGGGGGTCTTCGGGAAGAAATAGAACGCTCCGGGCGGCAGATAGAACTCGAATCCCGCCTCGCGCAGGACGTCCGCCATCATGTCGCGGCGGCGTCCGTAGAGGACGGGGTCGACCTCGCAGTCGATGCAGCGGTTCAGGACGCGCTGGCCGATCGCGGGTGCGTTCACGAATCCGAGGATGCGGTTGGTCATGGTGACGGCGGCGATGAAGTCCTTCACGCCGTGGAAGTCCGGGGCGGCGGCGACGTAGCCGACGCGTTCGCCCGCGAGCGAGAGGTTTTTCGAGAAGGAGCCGACCACGATGGAGTCGTCGTAGAGCGAGAAGAGCGACGGGATCTCGATATGCTCGAAATTGAGGAAGCGGTACGGCTCGTCGGAAATGAGCAGGATCGGACGGCCATTCTTTTCGGACTGTTCGCGGAGCGCGTCGGCGAGCGCGGAAAGCTCCTCGCGGTTGTAGATGCGGCCGGTCGGGTTGTTCGGAGAGTTGATGATGACGGCGCGCGTCTTGTCGCTGAGCGCGGCGCGGAATCCCTCGATGTCGAGCGAGAAATCCTCGGGGTGCGACGGGACCGGGCGGAGCTTGCCGCCGAAATTCGAGACGTAGAAGCCGTATTCGACGAAGTAGGGGGCCGGGCAGAGGACTTCGCAGCCGGGTTCGAGCGTGGCGCGGAACACTGCGTTCAGGCCGCCCGCCGCGCCGCAGGTCACGACGACGTGCGAGGCGTCGATCTGCGCGGATTGTTCCTGGGAGACCTTGCGCGCGAGCGCGGCGCGGGTGTCCGGGAATCCGGCGTTCGGCATGTAGCCGATGGCGTAGGGCTGGTCGGCGGTCTGCGCGAAGTCGAGGAGCGCGGCCTTCACTTCGGGCGGCGGGGGCATGTCCGGGTTGCCGAGGCTGAAATCGTAGACCTGGTCGTCGCCGTATTTCTTCTTGAGTTCGATCCCCGCCTCGAACATCCTGCGGATCCAGGAGGAATGTTCCATGTAGCCGAGGATTTCGCCTGTCACGATGCTGTCCATCATTTGCCTCCTTCGTTTTTCTTTTCTTCGCCGACGGTCTCGTAGAAGATGCGCTTGGCCTTGCCTTCGGTGCGCGGGAGTTCGCCGGGTTTGTAGATGTCGCCCTCGGGGGAGAACCCGAGGTCTTCCTTAAGCTGTTTTTCGACCATGTATCCGGTCACGCCGGGCTCGGCCTCGACGTTCACGCGGAGACTCTTGATGCCGTGGTCGTCGCGGATGATGATCTGGTAGTTCGGGAGCACGCCCGGGACCTTCAGCAGGGACTGTTCGACCTGGTTCGGGAAGAAGTTCACGCCGGAGATGATGAGCATGTCGTCGAGACGTCCGCTGATGGTGTCGAGGCGCAGGTGGGTGCGTCCGCAGACGCATTTTTCGCGGGTCAGGATGCGGCCGCGGTCGCCGGTGCGGAAGCGGATCACGGGGAGCGCTTCGCGGGTGAGGCTCGTGATCGTGATCTCGCCGAACTCTCCGTCGGGCACGGGCTCGCCGGTGTCGTGGTCGACGACCTCGACGATGTACTGGTCTTCCCACATGTGGATGCCTTCGTGGGCGGGGCAGTCCATGCCGCTGCCGATGCCGCCGGTCTCGGTCATGCCGTAGATGTCGAAGGCGTCGATGCCGAGCCCGTCGCGGATGCGCTTCTTCATGCCGGGGGAGAACGATTCCGCGCCGAAGATGCCGATCTTCAGGTCGGGCAGGGACTGGTTGGTCTCGGCGAGGATCTCCATGATGCGGATGGAGTAGGACACGACGGCGACCATCACACGGGTCTGGAAGTCGCGCGCGAGCTTGATCTGGCGGACGGTGTTGCCCGCGCCGGTCGGGACGATGAAGAGCCCGGCCTCGCGCGCGCCGTGGTAGCAGCCGAATCCGCCGTTGAAGAGCCCGAAGCCGGGCGTGATCTGGCAGGTGTCGCCGGGATTCGCGCCCGCCATGACGTAGCAGCGGCCCATGCAGGTCGCCCACTGCTTCAGGTCGGCGAGCGTGTAGGGCATCACGACCGGGGTGCCGGTGGAGCCGCTGGACATGTGCATCTCGGCGAGCTGATTGCGCGGCACGCAGGACATTCCGAGCGGATACTGTTCGCGGAAATCCTTCTTGGAGCAGAAGGGAAGCTTGTGGAGGTCGGCGAGGCCGCGGAAGTTCGCGGGGTCGATCCCGGCGGCCTTGTAGCGCGCCGCGGACCAGGGGGAGTTCTTCGCGGTGTGGGCGACGATCTCCTTCAGGCGTTTGTTCTGGAGTTCGGTGATCTGGGCGCGGGAAAGCGTCTCGGCTTCTTCGTTCAAATATCGGAACATAACATTCTTCCTTTCCGGAATGCGGTTAGATTTGCTTCTTCGAACCCCTTTTTGACGCGGGCGAGCAGCCCGGCGCGCCAGTGGTCCTCGGAGATCTCGGGGAGCCCTTTGGAGAGCGCGCCCGTGAGGATCGTGTTCGCGAGGCGGGCGTTGCCCAGCTCCAGCGCGAGCGCGGCGCAGTCCAGGTAGACGAGGCGCGGGAAGACGGCGTGGAGACGGTCCTCCACGTCGGCGGGGTAGGTGCAGGCGCCGTTGGTCACGGTCACCGGGATCACGCTCGATTTCGCGACGACGGCGAGTCCGCCGGGCTTCAGCCAGTGGGCGTAGCGGATGGCCTCGATGTGCTCCATGGCGGCGATCACGTCGATGCCGCCGGAGACGGCGAGCGGGGCGAACGAGCCTTCGCCGTAGCGGACCTGCGCGGTCACGCTGCCGCCGCGCTGCGCCATGCCGTGGATCTCGTTGGTCGTGACGTTGAATCCGGCGGCTTCGGCGGCGGATGCGATGATGCCCGCCGCGAACAGGATGCCCTGTCCGCCCACGCCGGTCAGCAGGATGCTTTTGATCATAATGGCAGTACGGTTCCTTATGTGCTGAAAGCGGAAAGAAAGTCTCCGCATTGAGTCAGTATTATTTCAAAACAAAATCCTAATATAGCACAAAAATTCTTAAAAATCAAGTAACATGCGCGCGTGAAGAGAAAAAAATACGGAGACGGCCGGGAAAACCGTCTCCGTACGGAATATCTGAATAAATGTGCCGTCGCGAAGCACGGCACTGCTGCAGTGGAGGACTTGTCCTCCTCAATATTTTTCGATGCCGCAGTATTTGGCGAAGGCTTCGGCTTCGTCCTTGGTCAGCATGATGACCGCGCCGTGCTTGGCGCCGGAGAAGTTCGTGGTCTTCATGACGCCCTGGTTGAAGCGGCCGAGGTTCGTGAACTCGCGGAAATCGGTCGTCTCGCTGAACGCCATTTCGTTGGGGAACGAGTAGTTGTCGAACATCAGGACGTACTTGTTTGTGCCGATGCGCCGCCACACGTTCGGGGCTTCGACCGCGCCGCCTGTCTTCGCGCAGTTCTCGTCGTTGACGTACTTGTATCCGTAGAGCAGATGGTCGGATTCGGCGTGCTTGATGCCGCTGTCGTAGTCGAAGAGATGGTACTTGCCGTTTGCGTAGGAGAGGTCGCCGTCGATGTAGGAGTGATCGCCCAGGTCGGGATCGAAACCGAGGAGTTTCGGCGTGGTCACGAGCTGCGTGAAATCCTTGTCCGTGTAGGCGTAGTAGAGCTGCTTCACTTCGCCGCCCTTCAGCCCGAGCGTGAAGTAGACGAAAATCCTGCCCGTTTCGGGATCGTAGGCGGTTTCCGGGGCCCACGCCTGGCTGATGTCGCCGAGCTCGGGGAACGCCGCCGCGACGTCGAAGTGGGTGCTGGTCCAGTTGATGAGGTCCTTTGACTTCATGAGGACGAGACTGCGGTTGTTGCCCCAGCCGTATTTCTGGGCGTCGCGCTGCCACTGGGTGGCGCGCAGGCCCTGCCGCTGGGCGTGGATGTGCAGGTCGGTCGCCGCCATGTAGAAGCCGTCGGGCCCGCGGAAGATGTGCGGATCGCGAATGCCCTTCTGTTCGGCGAGGTCGATGCCGAGGAGCACGGGCTTGTTGCCGTTCACATCGGTGAACGTGTAGCCGTCGCTGCTGAGCGCGAAGAAGATGTCGTGGCTCTGTTCGCGGAACGAGACCATCAGGTACGCGCCGAAATTGTCCTCGGTGACCTCGGGGATGAGTTCGGAGCCGGAATCGGAGAAGCAGCTGGCGCACGAGGACGCGGAGACGGAGAGGAACACTGCCGCGGACGCGGCCGCGAGCGATGCGAGGAAGCCGCGGAGACGGCGGGAAACGGGGGAGATTGTTTTCATGAAGGGAGATCCTGAGTTCGGGACTGGGGTGGTGCGGAAGCCGGACGGCCGTGGCGGGCCGCCCGGAGAAAATGCCGGATCAGTTCTTCGCGGAAACGATGTTGCAGGAGACGCCGCCGATTTTGCCGAGTTCGTCGGCGAGCGCGGAGGCGGTTTCCGGGGCGGCGTCCAGGACGATGCTGATGATGCTCACGCCGCGGGAATGGTACGGGATGCCCATGCGGCCGACGATGAACTCGCTGTAGGCATGGAGGATCCTGTTGATCTGGTCGGAAGCGGCGTTGTCCTCGACGATGACGCCGAGCAGGGAAATGCGTTTGGAGTCGTTCATGGCGGAAGTCCTTTCATGCTGGTTGAGCGTTGGGCGTTTGTGTGCCGGAATAATCTTTTCTTCGGATAATATACACGCGGAAGCGGAAAGTGCAAGCGGGAAAACCCGTGCCGGAACGAAAAAATCCGCGCCTGCCGTGAAAGACAGACGCGGATGGATCGACTCGAATGAGTGCCGATGCTTATTCGGCGGGAGCAGCCGGAGCAGCGGGTTCGTCGCCGTAGGCGTTGGCGCCGGGATCGCCGTCCTTGATGCAGAGGACGATGAGCACGATCGGTCCGATGGGCGGGCAGATGATCCAGAGGATGTTCAGCCAGCCGGTCTTGCCGATGTCGTGGAGACGACGGGCGGTGGCGCCGAGGGTCGGGCAGAGGAGGGCGAGGGAGATAAGCCAGCCGATGAACGGGATGATGCCGAGCACGAAAGCCGGGATGAAGTACATCCAGTATTCGCGCTTGCCCATTCTGCCGTCGAAGCAGAAGTACTTGTTGGTGACAACGCTCTTGAAGTTTTCGACGACTTCGTTGAAGTCAAAGGATTTTTCCGCCATGATTGGGATCCTTATGTTGTTTGGGGTTTATGTGGTAGGTTATGAGGTTGATTTCATGGAACGTCCGCGGCGTGTTCCGTCCGGCGGGACATCCGCGCCGCGTGTTTTGAAGATAATATAACATCCATCCGGTAAAAAAACAAGGCGGAAAAAATGATTTCGATTCGTTTTTTCCGAGATTTTTTCATATCCTTTAGAAAGTTACATTTTATCGGGTGTGCCCCGCGTGAAAAAGGCCGAGGCAGGGCAGGTCATCCGCTGCGCCGTGCGCGGCCCGCGTCCGTACACGGAAACGATCCAGAGAAACAACCGCCCCAATAAGATCAGAACAATGCGATGAGTTGGTCTGGTGCGTCCTGTTCCGAATCCCGTTAAGCTGCGTGGCCGCCGCAATCACAGGTCGCCCTCCAGATCTTCTTTATCGGCCGGAGGAAACAGGGAGGCGTCCTGTCCGTGAACGACGGTTCCGCATGAAACCGGGAGGATGTCCCTGACCTCCGGCTCCCGGTACGGTTCCTTTCTCTCGTTTCCGCGAGATGCTTTGAGCCTGTTTGCGGGAAACCGCTCATTCATAAGGTATGCTCCTTTCGATAAAGATCAGGCAAGTTGTTTCAGGAGAGTCATGCTGACGGCGGCCGCCGAGTCGACCAGGGCAAGCCTGTATCCGCCTCCCAGGAAGCATCCCTGCGCCGCATCCCAGCTCATTTTCTGCGAACCGAGGTAAACATCCAATCCGTCCCCGAACCCGGCAAACGCTCCGGCGCGGCTGTTTGTGAGGATGGTCCAGTCCGTGAAATCCTCGTCTTCGCCGGGTACGCAGTTCAGCGTTAGCCGGTCGCCCGTGAAATCGTTGGCGAAATCGCTGTTCCGCAGGTCGCAGCCGTATTCAAAAGTCCAGTTTTTAATGTCGGAAAGATGATAACCTCGACCGGAAAGCGCCGCATGGGTCGCGACGCCGTCCCCCCTGACAAATTCGATGCTCTCGACCCCTCTGATCTTCTGACAGGTCAGTGTGCCTGTAAATCCGGTGAACGAGAGGAGGCGGTCGGAGCTAATCGACGAAACTAAATTTTTGTTTCCCCCGGGGCCGATTTCATAATAATCTCCGCTGCAGCCGCCCCATATCTCCCCGGCGATGTCGACCGTGCCGCCTCCGGAAAATACCACGGAGACGCTGCCTGTGATCGTTCCATGCCTGTAGGAGCCCGCGTAGACGTGTCCCGCCATGCGGATCGTGGTACCTGACTCCGGCCGGAATACGGTGGAGACGTTTCCGTTGATGTGCGTCTGCGCGGAAGAATTCGCGTTGACGGCGATACATCCGCCATAAAACCCTTTTCCGTTGAAGGTCCCCCCGGTAATCGTCGTATAAACGTTTCCGTTCAAAACTGCTTCGGCGACACTGGTCTTCTGGTTGAAGCACATTCCTCCAACCACATACCCGGAGAATGTGCCGCCGTTGATGGTCGTGCTGATGTTTGCGGCCGTTTCATATTTGCCGGCGTTACGAGTCAGGCTCCCCGATAAAATGCGGTCGCCGCCGTACAGGTTCCGTCCGAACTCTCCGCCGTCGATTACAAGCGAGGTGTTTCCTGTAACAGTTCCCATGTCGTACTTGTCCGCGGAACAGCTGATTCCTCCGATCACGTTCTGTGCATATTCGCCGGACCCGATGCCGAGCGGACTGCCGTCCGCGATGACTTCGCTGCTGAACGCCCCGGTCCGGTTTTCCAGCGTCATGGACAGGATCTCCGATTCGTTCCGTGTCAAGGTAAACCGGCTGTCTTCCGTCAGGAGGACGCCGCCGGTTTGAAGCGTGCCGTGATGTTCGCCCGTTCTGCCCTGGACGATGAGCGGCCTGTCGAATTCGTCCGCATTTTCCGCAAGCGTGTAGGTTCCTTCCGCCTGCGTGTCGGAAATGGTGAGCGTGTAGGTCGCGTCCTGCCAGGTGATCTTGGACAGTCCGGTGAGGCGTGCCTCCGTGCCGGGTGCGATGTCGGTCAGGTCAAAATCAATGACCGCCCCCGGAAATGCTGTAACGTACACGTTGTTTGCAAACTGGATCCTGCCTGTTATGGTTCCGCAGGATGAAATGGCAAGCATGCCGAACGTGCAAACGGTGAGGTCCCGCATGACGCCGCCGGAGGAACAGACGCATGGTCCGACTCCACCCGCGGTGATTGTCGTTCGGTTTACGGTCCCGCCCGAGAGAACCCGGAGCCAGCCGCCCTCATTGACTTCGACGTCGTTTGCGATCCCGCCTGCGGATACGGCCGCCGTCCCGTCGAAATTGACCGTAACGCCGTTGGCCACGCCGCCGGAAGAGACATGAAGGAATGCGAAATAACCGCCGACCGTCGTGTCGTTCGCCGTGCCGCCGTCGAACACGTGCATGCCGCCGGAACTTTCGAAATCCTGACCGAAAGTGTTGACCGAGGTCCGGACGGCCGTGCCGCCTGAAGAAATATAGAAACAACCGCCCTCGCTTACAGACGTGTCGCAGTAGACTTCATTTTCATAGACGGTTGCCGAATTGCCATATATATGTGTGCTTTCATAAATAATCCGGCTGGATTGATCATCGTTTTCGCCTCGCAAGGCTGGTTCGTTCGCACCAAATAACACGCTTGCGATTCCGCCGGATGTAACATGACGCCTGCTGAGGTCTTCGTCCGATGCGTCGATTCCCGTGTCTCTGAAGAGACTTGAGAGGAGAAGACTCTGCTCTTCACGTTCCTTTTTTTGCTGTTCTGTTGCGGGCAGTTCCGGATCCCGTGTGTTCTTTTCCGTATAGGACATTGTGAACGTCTCCTGTTCTTTTGTGGCTGGAACCCCTCCGGCAAATCATTTTGACGGAGGGGGCGGGGACAACTACGGATTGCCAGATCGTCCTGCTCAGTTGAGGAAGAACTTGAACCAGACGAGCAGGATGACCTGGATGATGAGGATGACGATGAGGAGCTTGTAGACGATGTTCAGGAGCGGGGACCTGACCGCGTCGGGATCGTCGCCCGCGGAGGCCGTGTTCAGCGCGTAGAGCGAGAACTTGCCGGGGATGCGCGGGACGTAGGTGAAGATGCGTCCGAGTGCGAGCGTGAGACGCATTTCGCGGTTCAGCGCGCAGCCGTTGGCTTCGAGGAAGCGCGTGAGGCTGCGGCGGAAGAGCTTCAGGAGCGAGAGGATCACGAACGGCGCGCAGATGATGATGAAGATGCCGAGGAGGACGGCGAGGATGCGCCAGACGGAGACGCCCTGGAGGCTCTTCGCATGAAGGCGAAGCTGCTGCCCAACGCGGCGATGCCGACGCCGCCGCCCATGATGAGCATGGGCATGTTGAGTCCGCCTTCCTTCTTGGGCTGTTCGCCGCCCGCGAGCTTGGAGTCGACATTCTTCGTGACGTCGGCCTCGAACGCGTTGGTCTTGGCCGCGAAGTGCTTTTCCGCCTGGTTCTGGATGATGTCGCCGATCCTGTAGAACGGCATGAGGATGGCTTCCTTCAGGGAGACCGGCTGCTGGATGAGGTCGGTGATGACGGCGTCCCAGATGAGCCCGTCCGGGGTGTAGAAGACGCCGGACTTGCCGACGAAGAGGCGGCGCATGGTGCCCGCGGTGACCGCGACGGCGAGGGTCATGGACTTGACGGCGGGGGCGGTGCCTGTGGTGGCGTTGATGTACATCACGCAGACGTTGCTGGTGGCGGCGATCTTCTTGTGCGCGGCGACGTCGTGGACGATCATGCACATGTGGAAGTTGAAGCCGTTCATGACGAGCTTGCCGGCGAGGATGAAGGAGCGTTTTTCGGGGGAGAACAGCGCCTCCATGTTGATGAAGTTGTTCAGGAACTCGCGGAGGTTGGTCTGGCAGATGATGACCTTGCGGACGAGGTCGCAGCAGGTGACGTTGTTGGAGACCACGGCGTCCTCGGCGATCATGGCGCGGATGTTCTCGAACGCCTTGGAGGCGGCGACGGCGCGGAGACGGGCGATGTCGAGGCCGTCGAGCTTGTCGGTGTTCTTGCGGCCGGTCCAGTCGCCGTAGGGCGCGATGGCGGCTTTGAACGCGGTCCACTCGGATTCGCTGATGGCGTCGGCTTCGCCGGGGACCGCGGCGCGGAACGCCTCGAAGAAGGCGGTCAGGACGCCCGCGCGGGTCGGGTTCACGCGTTCGTTCAGGTGCAGGACGCACGCGGGATCGGCGGGTGCGAGCGGGGCCTTCTTGAAGAAGTCCTTGACGGAGGAGGAATCGTTGGAGTCGAAGGTGTTCATCGGGACGCGGGAGGAGGAATCGTGCGAGCCGGCGAAGACGAGGGCGTGGCAGCTCTCGAAATAGTCGTCGACGTCCGCGGCGACCGCGAGGTATTTGCTCCAGAGTCCGGCTGTGGCGGCGGCGTAGGGGAAGAGTTCCTTTTCGCGTGCGATGCCCTCGTCGGTCCAGGCGAGGAAGCCGTTCAGCATGGCCTCGAACGCGTCGAGCTCGGCGGCGCCGACGCCGTCCGCGCCGGAGATGTCCTTCTGCGAGCCGACGGCCGCCATGGCGAACTTGATGCACTCGGCGGTGATCTCGTCCTGCACCGGGCCGGGCGGGATGATGCCGTCGCCGTTCTGGAGGGCGTTGGAGACGAGCGTCTTGAACTCGTTGATCTGGTCGAGCGTGATGGCGGACGTGTTTTTCGAGCCGATGCGCTTCAGTGCGAGCTCGGCGGTCTCCTTCGCGCGGAGCCCGTCGGCGTCCTTGTCGTTCAGCGCGGCGAGGCGGAGCGAGGGCGCTGCGGTGATGAAGTCGGAGAGGTCGGCGACGGTGGAGATGACCCATTTGAGGAGGCCGCGGACGTCCTTCACGTGGATTCTGCCGGAGGCGTCCTGCGGGATCAGGGCGAGGAAGTCGGCCGGGCAGAGCAGGTTCTTGGCGGGGATGCTGGTGAGCGTCCAGTGCGCCGGATCGAGCTCGTAGGCGTTGCGGAAGTCGTTCGCGGATTCGATGACGAGCTGGGAGGAGCCGCCGATGCGGCGGAACTTCATGCTGGTCTCGCTGACGTTTTCAGGATTGTTCATGGTGGGTTGTCTCCTGGGATTCGGTTGGTTTCTGTATGGTTTGAAATTGAAGCAATGTCAGGATCAGCAGGATCACCGCGCCCTGCGCCAGCAGCACGAAGCAGGTCCGGGCGTCGCCCCAGAGCAGGGGGATCGCGCCCAGCCCCGCCACGACCGACAGCAGGTGGATGATCCGGACGGCCTGCGGACGGGTGAGTCCCATCCGCACGAACCGGTGCGAAATGTGGTTGTGGTCGCCGACGTAGAACGGCTTGTGGTTGTGCAGGCGGATGAGCACGACCGCGAAGGCGTCGAAGATCGGGACGGCGAGGATGAAGAACGGGATCAGGACGGAATATTTTCCGGCGGCGACCTCGGGATTGTAGTAGGTCACGCGGGCGCTGACGACCGCCAGCAGGAACCCGACGAGGTGGCTGCCCGCGTCGCCCATGAAGATCGACGCGGGGGCCTTGTTGAAGAGCCAGAAGCCGCAGCACGCGCCCGCCGAACACGCCGAGAGCGCCGCCACGAAGAACTGGCCGCCGCTCCACGCCGCGACCGTGAAGAAGAGGAACGCGATCGCCGCCGTGCCGACGGACAGGCCGTCCATGTTGTCGAAGAAGTTCATGGCGTTCATGATGAAGACGATCCAGAAGACGGAGATCGGGACCGTGAGGAACGGCGTCGGGATGAACAGCGTGATGTGGAGGCCGCCGAAAAAGACCATGGCGAACGCGATCGCGAACTGTCCGGCGAACTTGAACGAGGCGCGCATGGCGTGTTTGTCGTCGATCACGCCCAGCACGACCGCCGCGACCGCGCAGACGCAGATCATCGCGAGTTCGCCTGAGATGTTGCGGAAGCCGCCGGCTATCTCCTCCGGGAACCTGCCCGGCGCGACGAGAAGCGCGAGCGCGCCCGCGAGGACCGGAGCCAGCCACGCGATCAGGATCGCCACGCCGCCCAGCAGCGGAGTCGCCTTCCCGTGCAGCTTGTGTCCCTCGGATTTCGGCACGTCCATGATCCCGGTGCGGCGCGCGAGGACCCGGCAGAGCGGCACGACCGGCAGCGAGATCAGAAACGACGCCGCGAATGCCGCGGCATACAGCCAGAGATAACGGTTCACGATAAAAGCCTCAAACTTGAATACAGATAAGGAGCGGTCAAAGCTCCGTATAATCTGTTAATATATCGTAAGGGAAAGGAAAGTCAAGCAAAATGGCGGAAAAATGTTTTGCGGGATCGGAGTCGCCGAGCCTGTTGTATCATTCAACGTTTTTCACGGATACTCTTTGCTCCGCGGATTAAAATTCTGTATCAGGGTCTGTTATGGAAGTCGATTCTTCTTCCCATTTCCGCTCTTCTTCCCGTTTCCGTTCCCGTTCCCGCAGCAACTCCTGAACGTGCTCGCGGTAGCGGTCGTAGTGGTTCACGTGGTGGTCGTTCACGAACGAGATCGCGGAGATGTCGAGGTCCATGTCGGGGTAGAGCACCGCGTCCGTGAACGGGATCCCGAAGAGGAGCCAGAGCCCGAGGCCGATTGCGAGGAAGGGCCCGAACGCGAACCCGCGGCGGCGGAATTTCGGGTGTTTGAACGAATAAACCGGCATGAAGACGATCGCGATGGCGGACCCGGAAAGCATGATCCAGAGCGTCGGGAGCGCGCCGAGCGCGGCGGCAATCCCGGCGATCAGCTTCACGTCGCCCAGCCCGAACGCCTCGCGTTTCAGCGTCTTCTCGCCGAGCCACGCGAAGAGCGTCAGGAGCGTGCCGAAGAGTCCGGCGGTCACGACGGAGATCAGGAACCCGCGCCAGTCGAGCAGATGCGGCGGGAGCCCGACGCCGTGGACCAGATGGTACAGCGGCGCGAGGACCAGCAGCGAATACGTGAGCTCGTTCGGGATCAGGCGCACCTTCATGTCGATCAGCGCCGCCGGATATGCCACGGAGACGGTCAGGAAGTACACGAACATCGCCGGGAGCGGGAGATGGAAGCGCAGGACGTACACGAACGACGCCATGTACATGAGCCCGACGAGCATTTCCCCGATCAGGTAGCGCGGCGAGATCGGCGCGCGGCACCAGCGGCATTTCCCGCGCAGGCACAGATAGCTGAAGATCGGGATGTTCTCCCAGACGGAGATCTTGTGGTTGCAGACCGTGCAGTGCGAGGGCGGCGAGACCAGGCTCATGCCGAGCGGCAGACGGTACACGCAGACGTTCAGGAACGACCCGATGCAGCACCCGAACCAGAACGCGACGAACGCGAAGAAGACCGGGTATTCGCGGATCGCCTCCGCGAAGACGTACGGATCGAAGACCGCGATGCCGGGTGCGTCCGCAAAAAGGTCCTGAAAAAAGGTCAGAATGCTGTAGGATGAGGATTGCATGTCCGTGTTTTGTCCGGGTCAGTTCACGTTCCGGTCATTTCAGGTCGTCGAGCCAGAGCGCCGGGGAGGCGTCGGACGGCACGCGCCAGCCCGCGCGCGGCGAGAGCGAGAGCGGGGAGACCGCGGGACCGTCGGGCGAACACGAGCGCTTGAACTGCTGGGTGAAGAACCTGCGGAGGAAGAGTTCGAGCGTGCGGCGGATTTCGTCCGGGGCGTATTTCCCCTCGAAGACTTTCTTCGCCCTGCGGAGGATCGCGCGCGGGGATTCGTTGAGGCGGACGAGGTGGAAGAGATAGAAATCGTGCAGTTCGTACGCGCCGAGGATCTGTTCGGTCTTGTGGCCGGACTCGCCGGACTCCGAGGCGGGGACGAGCTCGGGCGAGACGGGCGTGTCGAGGATGTCCTTCAGCACCGGGGCGATCTTGCCGCCGTGTTCGCCCGCGTAGAAGGCGACGAGGTGGCGGACAAGGGTCTTCGGGACGCCGGAATTGACCGCGTACATGCTCATGTGGTCGCCGTTGTAGGTGCACCAGCCGAGCGCGATCTCGGAGAGGTCGCCGGTGCCGACGACCAGCGCGTTCGAGCCGTTCGCCACGTCCATCAGGATCTGGGTGCGTTCGCGCGCCTGGGCGTTCTCGAACACCACGTCGGCGACCTTCGGATCGTGTCCGATGTCGGCGAAGTGCTGGAGGCAGGCGGGGCGGATGTCGACGGTGCGGCAGTCGCAGCCGAGGAGCTCGGCAAGGCGCGCGGCGTTGTTCTTCGTGCGTGCCGTGGTGCCGAATCCGGGCATGGAGATCGCGATGACCGAGCTTGCGGGGAGATTGAGCGCGGAGACGGCTTCGTGCGCCACGAGGAGCGCCAGCGTGGAGTCGAGGCCGCCGGAAACGCCGATCACGAGCTTGTCGGCGTGCGCGGACGCCATGCGGTGCGCCAGGGCGGATTCGAGCGCGGCGGCGATCCAGATGGTGTCCGTGCGGTCCTTCGGCAGGAAGGGCAGCGGGTCGCGTCCGAGCGCGGCAAGTTTTTTCGGGTCTTCCTCGAACGTGAGGAGATACTGTGTTTTCGCGGGCTCGAATTCGGAGGCGAACTCCAGCGACGGGCACGGATCGGCGAGGTCGGCGAGGACCGGTTCGCCGTCGTGGACCATCACGCTGCAGCAGACGGGCATGCCGTAGAAGCCGTCGGTCACGGATTCGCCGGATTTCGGCGCGGCGAGGATGAAATCAGCCTGGTGCTCCTTCGCCGCCGCGAGCGCGAACGAACGGAAATCCGAGGGCGTCATGAGGGCGGACGGGACCGCGGACGGGCAGAGGATGAGGCGTTCGGGGGTGCGTTTGCGGAGCGTGGAGACGAGTTCGACGGGCGCGAAGACCGTGGCGGGGGCGTCGAGCGGCTTTTTGTTGCGCGCGATGACCTTTCCGGCGCGGATGCAGAGCGTGACGGCGTACAGGACGCCGGATTTCGAGCGTTCGGGGACGCCGATCACGAATGTGACGGGGAGCTTCGCGGTCTCCTTCAGGAGAAACTTGACCGCCTTCTGCGCGGCGTCGAGGAGGATGTTCTGGCGGAAGAGGTCTCCGCAGGACGCGCCGGTGACGCAGAGCTCGGGGAAGACGACGATCCCGACGCCGAACGATGCGTACATCTCGAGTGCGGCGAGGATCTCGTGGGCGTTCCACATGGGATCGGCGAGGCGGAACCCCGCGCCGGAGACGTCCGCGGCGGCTTTCATGCGTTTGGTTTTCGGGGTGGCGGGGACGGCGGGAGTTTTCGTGTTTTTTCTCGCGGTCTTTTTTGCAGGCATGGTATGGTGTTCCTATGTTTATTTCCGTCCGAAACGGCGTTCGATTTCGGAGATGGAGATGTTGAGCATGGTGGGGCGTCCGTGCGGACAGGAATAGGGCAGGGCGCAGTGGGACATCTGTTCGATGAGCGCGGCGGCCTCCTGAAGGGAGAGTCTGTCGTGCGCTTTCACGGCGGCCTTGCAGGCGGCGCGCGCGAGCGTGTCGGTGGCGAGGCGCTGTCCCGCGCCGATCTCGCCGATGCGTGCGAGCATGTCGTGGAAGAACCCGCCGACGTTTTCCTGTTTGATGGCGGCGGGGATCGAGTTCAGCTTGACCGTGTTGCGTCCGAATGGCTCGATCTCGAACCCGATGTTCTCGAATTCGTGCAGATTGCGCGCGACGTACGCCATGTCGGCGGGCGACAGCTCAATGGTGATCGGCATCAGGAGTTTCTGCGAGAGCGTGCCGTCGATGCCGTTCAGGATGCGTTCGAAGAGGACGCGTTCGTGCGCCGCGTGCTGGTCGATCAGCACGAGTCCGCCGGGGATCGCCGCCACGATGTAGGAGTTTTCCAGCACGCCGAGCAGGCGCAGTCCGGTGCCGCCGAAATCGGTCGCGGGGGCGTCCTCCGCCACGAGACGGAAATCGGGACGCGGCTCGTTTTCGGGCGGATTCTGCTGCTGTTCGGGCGGGATCGGAAGCTCGGCGTCCTGCATCTGCTGAGGCGCGGCGCCGCGGTTGATGTCCTGCGCGGCAGGAGCGTTCCCGAACGGCGCGTGGAGCATGGGACCGAGGACACGGTAGCCGACGCGGGCGGATTCGAGCAGGGAATCGACGCTTGTGACGATGCCGGACGCGGGAACCGGGGCGTCTTCGGCGGAAGAATACGGATTGTTCGCGGGTTCCGCGGTCGCGTTCTGTGTCTGGATGTCCGGCGCGAAATCGGGGAAGAGGCGCGCGGACGTTTCCGCCGGGTCGTTCACGCCCTCCGCCGTGACCGGGATCACGGCGTCATTGGTGCGGAGCGCGGCGGACACTGCTGTGCGGACGGCCGCGATCACGTCGAATTCATTGCGGAAGCGTACCTCGCGTTTGGTCGGGTGGACGTTCACGTCGACGGATCCCGGCGGCATGGAGAGGTAGACCAGCGCGGGCTGGAAACGGCCGCGTTCGAGCATGGGGCCGCAGGCTTCCTTGATGGCGCGGTAGACGGGGGCGGATTCGACCGGGCGGGCGTTCACGAAGATGCGCTGTTCGGCGCGTGAATTGCGCGTGAAGCCGCGCCGCGCGATGAAGCCGTTCACCGTGATGCCGCGTTCGGTGCGCGAGAACGGCAGAAGCGCGTTGGCGTATTCTCGTCCGAAGAACTCGCTGATGCGCGGGAGGATGGACGGCGCGGACGGTGTGGAGAGCAGGATGCGTCCGTCTGCTTTCAGGATGAACGCGACGTCGTGATGCGCGAGGGCGATGTTCGACAGGATCTCGACGATGTGGCGTTCCTCGGTCGCGACGGTCCGCAGGAAGTTCTTGCGTGCCGGAACATTGAAAAAAAGGGCGCGGGCCG
>JAFXUM010000172.1 GCA_017524965.1 Lentisphaeria bacterium
ATCCGTCACGGTCATCGCCGGAAACAAACGGTATCCGATGACGAGGGAAAATGAGCAGGGGATCTTCACCTGCTTCTTCAGCAGAAGAAGAAACCTGTTCGCGTATCAGGTCGAGAAAAAGTACCCGGACAGCACGTTCACTTCGGCGGATCCGTACTGTTTCCTGCCCACGCTCGGCGAGATGGATATTTACCTCTTCAATCAGGGCGAACATCAGCGCGTTTACGACGTGATGGGGGCGCATGTCCGGAATCTCGGCGGAGTCGAGGGCGTTTCGTTCGCGGTCTGGGCGCCGAATGCACAGCGCGTTTCCGTAGTCGGCGACTTCAACTGCTGGGACGGTCGGCGGCATCCGATGCGTATGCTCGGGCTTTCCGGCATCTGGGAGCTTTTCATCCCCGGCCTCAAACCCGGCGACGTGTACAAATTCGAGGTGAAGGGCTCGGACGGCTCCATCGTCCTGAAGCTCGACCCGTATGCGCAGAGGACCGAGCTGCGTCCGAACAACGCCGGCATCATCGCGCAGGCGGAGCCGTTTAAGTGGACTGACGACGCCTGGATGAAGAAGCGCGCCGCGACGAACCCGGTCGACAGCCCTATGAACATCTACGAGGTGCACCTCGGCACGTGGGGCGGCCCCGGGCTGAAGCTGCCTGAGGTGAAGGAGACGTTCAACAACTACCGCGAACTTGCCGTCGCGCTCGCCGATTACGTTCAGAAAATGGGCTACACGCACGTGGAACTGCTCCCCGTGATGGAGCATCCGCTGGACCAGTCGTGGGGGTATCAGGTGACCGGGTTCTACGCGCCGACCGCGCGCTACGGTTCGCCGGAGGATTTCGCCTGGTTCATGAACTACATGCACGAGCACAACATCGGCGTGTTTCTGGACTGGGTCCCCGCTCATTTCCCGCGGGACACCTTCTCGCTCGGACGGTTCGACGGCACTGCCCTCTACGAGCACGCCGACCCGCGCAAGGGCGAACAGAAAGACTGGGGCACGTACATCTTCAATTTCGGGCGCAACGAGGTGCGGCAGTTCCTGATCGGCAGCGCGCTTTTCTGGCTCGGCCAGTACCACGCGGACGGCCTCCGCGTCGACGCTGTCGCCTCCATGCTCTACCTCAACTATTCGCGCAACGACGGCGAGTGGATCCCGAACCAGTACGGCGGCTGCGAAAACCTCGAGGCGATCGCGTTCATCCGCCACCTGAACGAGCTCGCGCACAAGCTCTATCCCGGCATCTCCATGATCGCCGAGGAATCCACCTCCTGGCCCGGCGTTTCCCGTCCGCTCTACCTCGGCGGCCTCGGATTCACGTTCAAGTGGAACATGGGCTGGATGCACGACACGCTCGACTATTTCAAGCTGGACCCGATCTACCGCAGCTACCACCACGGCCAGCTCGCGTTCTCCATCTGCTACGCGTTCTCCGAAAACTTCATCCTGCCGCTCAGCCACGACGAGGTCGTCCACGGGAAGCTCTCCCTCTTCGGCCGCATGTCCGGCGACTACGTGCAGAAGTTCGCCAACCTGCGCGCGATGTATGTCCTGATGGCGACGCATCCGGGCAAAAAGCTCATCTTCATGGGCGGCGAGTTCGCGCAGGTGATCGAGTGGAACTGCAACAACCAGTCGGTCGACTGGCTTCTGCTCAAGTACCCGGCGCACGATTCCGTTCACCACATGGTCGCCGACCTGAACAGGTTCTACCTCGGCCAGCCGGCCCTGTGGGAAGACGACTTCACGCCCGCCGGATTCCAGTGGCTCGACGGCGGCGACTTCAAACAGTCGGTCTATTCCTTCATCCGCTGGGATAAGAAACGCAAGGCGCCGCTCGTCGTGATCCTGAACCTGACTCCGGTCGTGCGCGACGATTTCAACATCGGCGTCCCGCTTCCCGGCGAATGGGTCGAGGTGTTCAACACCGACCGCGAGGAATACGGCGGGACCGGGCTGCTGAACGGACAGAAGATGGTCTCGTCGCCCGGCGAATATCACGGACAGAAACAGTTCATCACGCTCCGACTCCCGTGGCTCGGCGCAGTCGTTCTGGCCCCGAAATCCGCCGCGAAAAAGAAATCCTGAAAACTGGCCGGACTTTTCAGCGTTATCAGGTTCATTTGAGGCGAATTTTCCTTCCCGCGCATATGTGTGAGCAAATGCGAAAGCCGTCGAAAAGCCTTTCCCGCGCATACGCGCAAGTTTCAGTTAAAACAAGTTCCTTTTAACTGAAACTTGAGGTTCTAGCCTGGAGAATCATCCGATCCCGCGCTGTTGATCTGTTTTTGCGTACCCGTGAGCGGATGCGTGAAGGCCGTCGGAAACGCTTTCCTGATTTGTTCTGTCTGAGCCCGAAGCTGTTTCCCGCGCATACGCGCAAGTTTCAGTTAAAACAAGTTCCTTTTAACTGAAACTTGATGGTTATTTGCTCAGAAAAGGATTCGACTCTTCAAATGCGCTTCATTTCACCTCGCTTTTCTTCCTTTGCTGAAAACATGTCTGTTGAAGGGGCGAGGGGGGTCACAATGCGCTATAAACAGCCTTTCCCGCGCATACGCGCAAGTTTCAGTTAAAACAAGTTCCTTTTAACTGAAACTTGAGAAAATTCTCCATTTTTTGTTCGACTTCATCCATTTTGCCTTTTCTCCGATCAATCCGGGTCATGTTGTATCGGGTTTTCATTTGATCGGGTCAAAGCCTGAAACACCTGTTTGCGTATTCTTTTTATAAAGAAATGCGCTTTTTTTCGGAAAAAATCTTGTTTCTTCGGAAAATGGGTGTATATTATAGTTTTACGCATACAATTTCAGCTTCAACATAACAGAAAGTCTTGAACATGGCAAACACTTCCTTTGTCGTTTTCGCGCAGGCCGCCGACGGTTCCGTGACCGCGACCGCCGCCGCTCCTGCCGCAGAAACCACCACGACTCAGACCGGCGCCGCCGCTCCTGAAGCCGGACAGCAGCAGGCTCCGCCTCCGTCCTCCGGCATGATGATGATCCCGTTCATCATCCTGATCGGCGTCATGATCGCGATATCCATGCGCACCAGCAGCAAGGAAAAGAAGAAACGCGAAGAGATGATGAACTCGATCCGCAAGGGCACGAAGATCATGACCAGCGGCGGCATCCTCGGCGAGATCGCCGAAGTCCAGAAGGACCAGTTCCTGCTGAAGGTCGCGAACAACGTCCAGATCGCCATTTCCCGTTCCGCCGTCGCGCAGGTCATCACGCCCGCTGATGGCGCCGCCGACACGAAAGCCGAGGTGACGAAGAGATGAACAACAGCAAGAGTACATTCGCCATTTACTGCGTTTTCGCGCTGGCCGTGATCGCCGTGTTCGTCGCGGCCATGTTCCCGCTGAAGCAGAGCGATTTCTACGAGACGTTCAACAAGCTGCTCTCCGATCCCGCCGATCCGACCATTCAGAAAGTGATCGAGCGCTCGAAGGCTCTCCAGCAGGAAGACAAGATCAAGTATCTGTATCCCTCCACCGCCCTCGAAGCCGCGGCGCGCGAGATCAAGATGCCGTCCGAGGACGGTTCCGCAGCGTTCTCCGTCGACCTCGTCCACTTCGTGAAGCCGAACATCGTGAAGGCGCAGAAGCTCCAGAACAACGGCGACGTGATCTCCCTGGTCCGCAAGAACGCCTCCGGCGCGATCCGGCTCGGCATCGACCTCAACGGCGGCGCCGAATTCCTCCTGCACCTGCAGGCCGACAAGGAGATGGACGGCGCGCAGTTCGATTCGTTCCGCGACAACGCCATCGAAACGCTCCGCAAACGTCTGGAAGCGCAGAACTACTTTGAAACGGAAATCTCCCCCGCCGGTCAGGATTTCGTCTCCGTGCGTGTGCCGTCCGTCAACTCCGACGACCGCGCCAACCTCGAAAAGCTGATCCTCCGGTCCGCGAAGCTCGAATTCCGCCTCGTCCACCCGAACAACGACGTCGAGGTGCCGAAGTTTATGGCCTACCTCGCCGCGGGCGGCGATCCCGATTCCTATCCCGACACTCCGTCCGAGGCCGAATTCCTCGCCGAGGAACGCCGCGACGACCACAACAACCTGTACACGGACTACACGCTTGTCGAGACGACCGTCCAGATGGAAGGCGACAACATCAAGGATTCGTACGTGACCATGAACGAGTTCGGCCAGCGCGAGATCCTGCTGTTCTTCAACACCGCGGGCACCGTGCAGTTCGGCGAAGTCACCGGCAAGCACGTTGGCGAACGCCTCGCCATCGTGCTCGACGGCCAGCTCTACTCCGCGCCGACACTGCTCTCCAAGATCGACGGCGGCACCGCCCGCATCACCGGCTCCTTCTCCCAGGACGAAGCCAAGAGCGTGTCCGACGCCCTGAAGAGCGGCAGTCTGCCCTTCGTGATCACGATCGCGTCCCGTTCCGACATCGACGCCACGGTCGGCCAGGAGACTATCCGCAAGAGTATCTACAGCGGCATCCTCGGTACGGCCCTCGTGATGATTTTCATGCTCATCTATTACCGCCTCGCCGGCCTCGTGGCGAACATCTCCCTGCTCGTGAACACGGGCGTGCTGCTCGGCGCCATGGCGGCGTTCGACGTGACCCTGACGCTCCCCGGCATCGCCGGCATCATCCTCACCCTCGGTATGGCCGTCGACGCCAACGTCCTGATCTACGAACGCATCCGCGAGGAACAGGACGCGGGCAAGTCGCTCGAATACGCCGTGAAGACCGGTTTCGACCGCGCTTTCTCCGCCATCTTCGACTCGAACGTGACGACGCTCTTCACCGGCGCGATCCTCTACTGGCAGGGCACCGGCGCGATCAAGGGATTCGCCATGACGCTGGTCATCGGCATCTTCACCACCATGTTCTCGGCGGTCTTCCTGTCCCGCCTGCTCTTCGAGTTCTTCCTGATGCTCCCGCTGAAGATCAAGAAGATCAACATGATGATGTTCCTGCCGCATCCGCACTTCGACTTCATCAAGTTCCGTTTCGTCGGCTTCGGCATTTCCGCCTGCCTGATCCTCGTCTCGCTCGTCACGGTCTTCGTGCGCGGCCGCGACGCTCTCAGCATCGACTTCACGGGCGGCACCCAGCTGATCGTCAGCTACGTCCCGAAAGACAAGACCATGGCGCAGATCCCCGCCAGCGACATCGAAAAGGTCCTGGAAAAGGAAGGCTTCGACGCCAAGGCGACCTACAAGAAGATCACCGACGAAGACAACGTCGACGGAAAGAGCGTGCTGGAGCTCGTCGTGCGCGACCGCGGCACCGGCACGGTGTCCCAGGAGACCGCCGACACGCTGATCGGGAAGCTCGACGAGGCGTATCCTGACGTGAAGCTCACCAAGCTCTCCGAGTCCACCCTCGGCGCACTCATCGGCGCGGCGTTCACCCGGTCCGCCATCAAGGCCCTCATCTGCGCCATGATCGGCATGATCATCTACATGGTCATCCGCTTCCAGTTCTCGTACTCCATCGCCGCGAACATCGCCCTGATCCACGACGTGATCGTGGCGACCGGCCTGTACCTGCTCTTCGGCGGCCAGATCTCGCTGCAGGTGGTGGCTTCGCTGCTGACCCTGATCGGCTACTCGGTCAACGACACCATCGTGATCTTCGACCGCCAGCGCGAGAACCTCGCCACGCGCAAGGGCCTCAGTTACTTCCAGATCGTCGA
>JAFXUM010000173.1 GCA_017524965.1 Lentisphaeria bacterium
CCGGCATCCGCGTCAGCGAGGAGGAAGAACTCCGCGGCCTCGACCTCTGCGAACACGGCGGCGAAGCCTATCCCGGATTCCAGTTCTTCGTCAACATGTAAGGAGGCAGAGCCTCCACTTGGGTAGTGCCGTGCTTCGCGACGGCACACTGCAGGCAGTGACGGAATAGTGCCGTGCTTCGCGACGGCACACTGCAGGCAGTGACGAAACAGTGTCCGGCACAGTTCGGGCACAAACAAACAAGCACACTCCTCCTTGCCCCGGTCCGCTTCATGCGGCCGGGGCTTTCTGTCTTCGGAAAATGAAACCGTCACCGGAACCGGACCAGACGCATGCGTCATCCGGAAGGTATGTTCAAGAAAATCTACCATATTTATCGTGTTTTCGTTTGAAAAACCCGCTGCCCGGGGATATATTAATTCTTTGCGAACAAACCGGAAACGCGGTATTTCATCATCATGGCAGGAGAATCAAAGATGACTCTGGAAGAAGAGATCGAATCATTGAAGCAGCAGCGGAACGCCGTGATCCTGGCGCACAACTACACGCGGCCGGAGATCCAGGACATCGCGGATTTCGTCGGGGACTCGCTGGAGCTTTCGCGGAAGGCGGCGGAATGCCGTGCCCCGGTGATCGTCTTCTGCGGCGTGCGCTTCATGGCGGAGACGGCGAAGATCCTTTCGCCGGAGTCGACCGTGCTGCATCCGAACCCATATTCAGGGTGTCCGATGGCGGACATGGCGGACCCGGACGCGGTCGCGGAATACCGTGAAAAACATCCTGACACGCTGATCGTGGCGTACGTGAACACGACCGCCGCGACGAAGACCGCGGTCGACCTCTGCTGCACCAGCGGCAACGCGGAAAAGCTGATCGCCTCGCTGCCGCCCGAACGGAAGATCCTGTTTCTGCCGGACGCCAACCTCGGCGCCAACCTCAACGCCAAACTGAACCGGCACATGGAACTTTGGCCGGGCTGCTGCCCCACGCACAACCGGATCATGCCGGAACACGTCCTCGCGGCGAAGGAGAAGCACCCGGACGCGCTCGTGCTCGTCCACCCGGAATGCCTCCCCGCCGTGGTCAGGCTCGCCGATCGGGCGCTTTCCACGGGCGGAATGCTGAAATTCGTGCGCGAATCCGCATGCCGCGAGTTTATCATCGGCACGGAGTGCGGCATCCTGCACCGGATGCAAAAGGAAAACCCGGACAAGGCGTTTTATCCGCTGGAGCCCGCCGTGGTCTGCCCGAACATGAAGAAGATCACGCTCGAAGACGTGCTGTTCTGCCTGCGCGACATGACGCCCGAGATCGAATTGCCGGAAGACGTCCGCCGCGCCGCGAAGGCTCCGATCGACCGGATGCTGAAGGCGCTGCCGTGATCGTCGCGGTCGGGCTCTCGGGCGGCGTGGATTCCTCGGTCGCGGCCGCGATGCTCCGCGAACAGGGCCACACGGTGATCGGCGTCACGATGAAGCTCTGGCGCGAGGGGCGCTACCGCGGCGGCGAACGCGACGCGTGTTTCGGGCCGGGCGAAGCGAAGGACATCGCCGCCTCGGAGTCGCTGTGCCGCCAGCTCGGGATCGAGTATCATGTGTTCGACTGCGCGGACGAGTACGAGGCGGTCGTGCTGGAGTATTTCCGTTCGGAGTATCTCGCCGGGCGCACGCCCAATCCGTGCGTGCGCTGCAACGCCCTGATGAAATTCGGCGTGCTGCCTCAGATGGTGCGGAAATCCGGGATCGCGTTCGACCGGTTCGCCACGGGGCATTACGCCCGGATCCGCGAGGAACACGGCGTGTTTCATCTGCTGCGCGGCGCGGACGAAAAGAAGGACCAGTCGTATTTCCTGTACCGCCTGAAACAGGCGCAGCTGAAACGGATGTTGTTCCCGCTGGGGGATTACCGCAAGACGCAGGTGCGCGAGCTTGCCGCGAGGTACGGCCTGGATGTGAAGGACAAGCCGGACAGCCAGGATTTCTACAGCGGCGGCCATGTGGAGCTGCTGAACGCATCGCCGCGTCCGGGCAATATCGTGGACACGGAGGGAAATGTGCTCGGCACGCACGGGGGGTTCTGGAATTTCACGGTCGGGCAGAGAAAGGGACTCGGGATCGCGGCGAAACATCCGCTGTATGTGCTTGAGGTGAACGCCTGCCGGAACGAAGTCGTGGTCGGCGGACAGGCGGACACGGTCCGGCACGAACTGAAGCTCGCCGACTGCTCATGGATCACGGAAGAACCCGACGGCGAGGTCCGGGCGAAAGTGAGGTCGGCGTCGAACCTTGTTCCGGCGGTCTATCATGCCGGATCGCTTGTCTTCCCCGACGGCGTGTTTGCGGCGGCGAAGGGCCAGTCCGCGGTCCTGTACCGGGGCGACGAGGTCCTGGGCGGCGGGATCATCACGGAGGCGAAGTGAGTATGGACGCGCGAATCGAAAAGGCCATGCGGACGCCGTACAGCCTCTCGCACGAGGAGATCGTGTCGCTGCTCTCCCTTGAGGATACGGACGAACTCTTCTCCGCCGCATACGAGCTCAAATGCCGTTATGTCGGCAAAACCGTCTCCATGCGCGGGATCATCGAAATGGGCAACG
>JAFXUM010000174.1 GCA_017524965.1 Lentisphaeria bacterium
AGAACACTTCCTCGACGCTCTTCACACCGTCCCCTGCCGGGCTCTCTCAATGATCACTCCTCGCTGCTCGAAGCCGTCTCCGAATCAAGCGGGTGATATATACTATAGCACAGTTTTGCGCTTTGTCAAACGCTTTCACGAAGATTTTTCGATTTTTCTTCGCTCCGGCATCCGAACGCACCCGTCAGGATTTCATCGTCAACCTGTATGCTTTGAGGAGAACACCGGCTCCAAATCGAACCGATATTGTATAATCTACACCCAAAAACCGCCTTTGTCAAGCCCAAAACAAAAGAAATACCGAAAAAAACCGCCACACATCCGCCATTCGCGCGTATGTGTACGCAGAATAAAGGAACAAATCGAATGCGTCCGACGGTATCCATGCAATATATGCCTGACGCATGCTCGGACACGCTCAGAACAAACTCAAAAATACAGGCTGAAGAATCCGAGCTCGAAACGAACTCAAAAAAAGGGTTATCCCGGCACAAAGTGACACCTCGCGGGACAGAGGGGGGAGATAAACATTTTTTTGAAACGGGAACAAGAAAATGTGTGATAATTTCACAAAAGATGTTTGAATTAGCCATAATCAGTGATACATTAATATGTTGCATCCAACAGAAAAGGTGCCACTTTCTTGCGCAGTCCGCCTCGCAACAACGCCCCTGCCCTCCCGGCCCGAACTCAGAGGTCCTTTTACGGGACCGGGCGCAGGATAACCGAAAAACAAGTTTCAGCCCCCGGAGGAACAACCGATGAAAGAAAGACAGGAAGCCATCAAACGCTACATCGAACGCAAGGGCGACGTGACGCTGTCCGAGCTTACCAAAGAGTTTTCCGACTGGTCGGAGATGACGATCCGCCGGGACCTGGAGTTTCTGGAGCAAAGACGGTTCCTGATCCGCACGAAACGCGGCGCGCGCATCATGCCGACGAGCTATGAAGTGAGCGTGGGCATGTACGGCGAACGCGAGAAACGCAATTGCGACCTGAAGCAGGAGATCGCGGCGAAGGCGGCTGCGCTGGTCGAGACCGACATCAGCATGTACCTCGACGCCGGATCGACCGCGATGATGCTGGCGCGCGAGCTCCCGGACCGCAACCTCATCATCACCACGTCCGCGCCGAACATCGGGATCGAGATCGTGCTCAAGAAGAAGAATCCGACCGTCATCCTGCTCGGCGGCACGCTCCAGCGGAAAACGATCTCGACGTGCGGACTCAACGTGCTGGACCAGCTCAAGACGCTGAACATCGACACGGCGTTCGTGTGCGCATCCGGGTATACGGAATCGACCGGGTTTTCCGTCGGCGGCCAGCACGAATGCGTGCTGAAACGCGCGATCATCGCATCGGCGCGGCGCGTGATCATGCTGATGGACAGCTCGAAACTGAACTCGATCCTGCCGTTCACGTTCGCGCAGCTCTCCGACATCGACACGATCGTGACGGACTCGAAAGCGCCGGAGTCGATCAAGGCGGCGTTCCGGGCGGCGGGCGTCCACGTGCTCTGAGTTCAAACCAAGCGGGTCCGACCGATTATGCCGAGCGTGATCAGGATGCCCCAGATGGGCGTCTCCGACGAAAGCGCGATCCTGTCGAAATGGCTGGTCCGCGAGGGGGACCGCGTCCGCAAGGGGCAGCCCGTCTTCTCGCTTGAGACCGACAAGGCGACGTTCCAGTACGAGGCCGAGTCGGACGGATTCCTAGTGCGGATCCTGACCGGAGAAGGCGAGGAAGCCGCGGTCGGAAGTCCGGTCGGCATCCTGTCCGACACAGCGGAATTCGAGGAATCCGAGCTGGAAGCGCTGCTGAATGAACTTGAAAAAACGGCGGAAAAACAACTGGATCACACAGAAGAAAAGGCTGGCGTTCCGCTGGAAGAGAATTTGGCTTCCACAGCTGAACATATTTTCGCCCAAAAGGCGCAGAACGCAAAGCAGAAGATTTCACCCCGTGCAAGAAAGACGGCAAACGAGCTGGGCGCGGATTTAAGCACGATTCATAGTGGCAGCGGACCGGACGGAAGAATCCTCGAACTCGATGTGCTTGGCACTGTTCAATGTGAGGTCCAGCGGAAGACAAGCGGAATCTACTCCGGGCGGCCGCTGACGATCGCCGACCGCGTCAATATACGTTCGATTTGTGCAAAAGAAGCTGGACAGACCGGATTCGTCAGCAGAGTGTTCGATGCACGAAAACTTCTGGCGGCATGCTCGCCTCAAAACAGGCTCGCGCCCGGCGCGGTGATCTGCCGCGAACTGGCGCGGCTTCTGGTCAAGAATCCCGATCTGAACGCGCGGCGTCACGGCGACAAGATCTACGAATACAATACGGTGCATCTGCGCCTGAACGTGGAAACATCGTCCGGCACGCTGAAACCGGTCATCCGGTGCGCGGAAATGTATGCGGCGGACGAGCTGGCGACACTAATGCACAACGCGAAGGAACGCTGTAAGATTTTCGCCTCGAAGCCGCAGGAGTTTCAGGAAGGGACGTTCACCGTGGCGGACCTGAGCGCATACGGGGTGGATTGCTTCACGCCGGAGCTGACGCCGCCGGAACTCTGCGCGCTCGGAATCTGCGCTGTTTCCATGCAGACAAAAGCCGTCGAACGAGGCGGGATCGAGGCGTATCCGGCGATCCGGCTGACGTTCGCATACGACCGCGCGGGCGTCGACGCATTCCGGGCGGCGGGATTCCTGAATGAACTCGCCCTTCTGCTCGAGCCGGGCGGGACAGAACCATAAACACAAACAACCTCTCATAAGGATAAAACACATGACATACGATCTGCTGATCCTGGGCGGCGGTCCCGCCGGATTCCGTGCCGCGGAACGCGCCGGGCATTTCGGGCTGAACGTGGCGATCTTCGAAGGGAAAACGCTGGGCGGAGTCTGCCTCAACGAAGGGTGCATCCCGACCAAGACGATGCTGTATTCGGCGAAACTGTACGACTATGCGAAGGGCGGCGCGGAGAAATACGGCGTGACGGCGAAGGAAGCGGCGCTCGACCATGCGTTCGTGGTGGCGCGCAAGGACAAGATCGTGAAGAAGCTCGTCGCGGGCGTGGAAATGCAGATGAAGAAAGCCCGCGCGGACGTCGTGCGCGAAAACGGCGTACTGGCGGGCAGAAACGAGGCGGGTGAGTTCGTCATTGAGGCGGGCGGCGAAAAGTTCGCCGGGAAAAACGTGCTGATCGCGACCGGGTCATCCGCGGCGGTCCCGCCGATCCCCGGGCTGAAGGAGGCGCTCGCGGACGGATTCGCGGTCACGAACCGGGAAATCCTCTCCATGACGGAGATACCCTCGAAACTCGTCGTGATGGGCGCGGGCGCGATCGGCCTGGAAATGGCATCGTATTTCAATTCCGCCGGATCGGATGTGACGGTCGTCGAGATGCTCGACCGGATCGGCGGCCACATTGACCGCGACATCGCGGCATTACTCCAGCGAAACTACACGGCGCGCGGGGTCAAATTCCTGACCGGAAGCCGGATCCAGGCAATTGAGGCGGGACGCGTTCGCGGCGTGAAGTCGAACGGCGACAAATTCGAGCTGGAAGCCGACAAAATCCTGGTCGCCGCCGGACGCAGGCCGAACACGCAGAACATCGGACTCGAATCGCTCGGGATCGAACTCGGCGCGAACGGCGGAATCCGCACGGACGAAAAGATGCGGACGAACGTGCCGGGCGTGTTCGCCGCCGGAGACGCGAACTGCGTTTCCATGCTGGCGCATACGGCGTACCGCGAAGCGGAGGTCGCCGTGAACGTGATCCGGGGCGTGGACGACACGATGCGTTACGATGCGATCCCGTCGGTCATCTACACGAACCCGGAAGCGGCGTCCGTGGGCGAGACCGAGGAGACCGCGACGGAAAAGGGGCTGAATGTGAAGACGCTCAAGCTGCCGCTGCTTTTCAGCGGGCGGTACCAGGCGGAAAACGAGGGCGGAAACGGCATCATGAAGCTGGTGCTGGACGAGGAAAAACGCATCCTCGGCGCGTGCATGCTCGGCAATCCGGCGTCCGAGATCATCCCGGCGATGGCAGTGGCGGTCACACAGCGCATGACCGCCGCCGAGCTCGCGCAGACGGTGTTTCCGCATCCGACCGTGGCGGAAGTCCTGCGCGACGCCGCATTGATGGAACTGTAACAACGGGTAAAACGCGATGCCGAAGACACAAGTCATCCATCCCTCGGATTTGAGGCGGGCGGGCCGGCTCGAAATGCCGGAGATCCCCCTGAATCAGTACAATAAATCCTTCGAGGAGGAATTGAGGGCGTTTTCGCCGGAGGAACTGAAGAATATCTACCTCGACATGCGGTACATCCGCGAGATCGAGACCATGATCTACGGCGTCCGCACGGTCAAAAACTACAACGGCATCGAATACTGCTACACCGGCCCGGCGCACCTCTCCACCGGACAGGAGGCAGCGGCCGTCGGCATGGCGTTCACGCTCGACCGCGACGACATTATCTTCGGGTCGCACCGGAGCCACGGCGAATTCCTCGCGCGCGGATTCCGCGCCGTCCGGACGCTGAGCGAATCCGAGCTCGACGACATCATGAAATCGCGGCCGGATATCCTGCGCGTCGTGGAACAAAATGCTCAAAGCGGCAGCCTCCGCGAACTTGCGGCGGACTTTCTGCTCTACGGGTTCATCTGCGAGGTCTTCGGGCGCGCAAACGGGTTCAACCGGGGACACGGAAACTCCATGCACGTTTTCTTCCCGCCGTTCGGCATCTACCCGAACAACGCCATCGTGGGCGGTTCGGCGACGATCTCGGCGGGCGCGGCGCTCTACCGGAAAGTGACCCGGAGCAGAGGACTCGCGGTCTGCAACTTCGGGGACGGCGCGCTCGGGCGCGGCCCGGTGTGGGAGGCGATGAACTTCGCCGCCATGGACCAGTTCAATATGCTCTGGGAAGACGGATACCGGGGCGGCCTGCCGGTCATTTTCAACTGCATCAACAACTGTTACGGCATGGGCGGGCAGACCTCCGGCGAGACGATGGCATACGGATGCGCCGCACGCGTCGCCGCCGGCGTGAACCCGGAAGCCA
>JAFXUM010000175.1 GCA_017524965.1 Lentisphaeria bacterium
CTCGCGTTTGCCCACGTGTTATTCGTCCCGGCGCTGCTGTTGTTTCTCGTTTTCTATGTCCTGCCGCTGGTCATCTGCTCCCACCGGGACCGTCCGGTCTGGCTCGCCGCGGGAATTTTTCTCCTGAATGTCCTCATCCAGTTTTTTTTCACGCTTTACGCTCTCGGCTCCATGTTCACCAGATAGGACGAACCAAGATGTTCATTTCTCATAAAAATCTCCACACCCCCCTGCCCGACAACGAGGTGAAACCATGAAACAACACGCCGCCCTCCCCTTCGCTCTGATCCGCACAGCCATCTTGTTCCTGTTCATATTCCTGCTGACGCCCGCGCTGTCCGCATGGGAGCCCGCAGAAAACGTCCTGATGACGCCGTGGGGCGAGACGGTCACGCCGGAGAACGCCTGGCGGGAGTATCCGCGTCCGCAGCTGGTTCGGGACAACTACAGCAAATGGCAGAATCTGAACGGATTATGGGACTACGCGATCACGCCGCGCGGGTCCGGCATCCCGGAGAAGTGGGACGGAAAGATATTGGTTCCCTACCCCGTCGAATCCGCGCTGTCCGGCGTGAAACGCCTCCTGAAGCCGGATGAAGAAATCTGGTACCGGCGCACGTTCAAGGGCGGCGTCGTGGGGAGCGACAGCGATCCGAAACTGAGCCGGGAACGTCTCCTGCTGCATTTCGGCGCGGTCGATTTCCGGACGCAGGTCTTCCTGAACGGCGTCGAGGTCACCGCCGAGCCACATGAAAACGGCATCCTGCCGTTCACGCTGGACGTCACGGACTATGTGAAACCGTTCATACCGTCCAGGATATCATCGAAATGGCCGCCCGATTACGACAGCGATCCGGACAACAACGAGCTGGTCGTGTGCGTGTGGGATCCGACCGACGAGGGGATGCAGGCGACGGGGAAACAGTCCCTGGAGCCGAACGGCTGTTTCTACTCGCGCGTCTCCGGCATCTGGCAGACCGTCTGGCTGGAACGCGTCCCTCGCATGTACATCGAGAATTACAATGTGGTGACCGACATTGATCGGGAAAGGGTCGCCGTCACGGTCAAAACAAACGGCTATGCGCCCAACGCGAAGCTCGCGATCCGCGTCACGCAGGGGAAACACCTCGGACATCCCTCGCGTCCTCACTATCTGCCGCCGAGGCTCGGCTCCGGGGAAACGCTCATCGCCGAAACCGTGGTCACGGACTGGAGCAGGCCAGTCGTTCTCCCGATCCCGAATCCCGCCCTGTGGTCGCCCGAGACGCCGAACCTCTACACGCTCACGTTCGACCTGACCTCCGACATCGGCCATGATAACGTGAAGGGCTATTTCGGCATGCGAAAGATCGAATGGAAACCCGACGAGCTCGGCGTGCCGCGGTTCTACCTCAACAACAAGAAGTATTTCATGTACGGCACGCTGGACCAGGGCTGGTGGCCGGACGGGCTCCTCACTCCGCCGTCCGAACAGGCCATGCGCGCCGACATCAAATTCCTGAAAGATGCCGGGTTCAACATGCACCGCAAGCACATCAAAGTCGAGCCGCTGAGTTATTACACGCAGTGCGACACGATGGGCATCCTCGTCTGGCAGGATATGCCATCCGGTCCCGGCGACGCGGACAAACGCTACGCGATGTACCGCCGCGACCTGAAGGAGATGGTCGATCTGCTGCAAATCTTCCCCTCGATCGTGATGTGGGTCCCGTACAACGAATCCTGGGGCCAGCCCGGCAAGGAAAAGACCAACATGACGCTGAACTGGCTAAAGCGGTACGACCCGACGCGCCTCGTGGACGGGCCCTCCGGCTGGAACGACTACGGCGTCGGCGACGCGCGCGACATGCACCATTATCCGGACGCCGCGATGTTCCCGGTCATGAAGGACCGCGTGTCCGTGCTGGGCGAATTCGGCGGGCTCGGCCTCGACGTTCCCGGTCATCTTTGGGAAAAGGAGCACTGGGGCTACGTTCACGACGATTCCGCCGAGGCGTTCAGGGCGCGCTACCGCGAACAGATGAAGAAGCTCGCCGTCCTCGCCTCCGAAGGGCTTGCCGCGGCCGTCTACACGCAGACCACCGACGTCGAACGCGAAACGAACGGGTTACTGACCTACGACCGGAAAGTTGTCAAATACCCCGCCGCCGAGCTCGCGAAACTCCACAACGAAGTTTACAAGGCAGCAGAAGTCACGCATCTGCGCGTCGATATCCAGCTCGCGCCCGATTCCCGCACCGCTGAAACGCGCTGGCGAAGCACGGAGACCGCGCCCGTCGATAACTGGACCGCGCCGGATTTTGACGATTCGGCGTGGACCGAATCCGCGGGGGCGTTCGGCAACGACCGCATTCTGGAGGATTTCCACGACCTCAAGCGCGGTACGCAGTGGGAAACCGCCGACATCTGGCTCCGGCGCGAGTTCACCATCGGCGAGGATCCCGCGCCGTACTTCGAGCTCGTCCTGACCATGTTCTACGACGAGGATCCGGAAATCTGGCTCAACGGCGTGAAGATCGTCGACCGGCAGGGTTACAACACGCGTTACGAGACGTTCGTGCTCCCGGAGGAAGCCTGCCGCGCCCTGAAACAGGGCCGCAACGTACTCGCGGTCCATGTGCGGAATGCGGAGGGCGGCGCGTTCTTCGACATCGGCCTGAAGGCGGTCAAATACCGCACTTTGCCGGAAGCAAACCGTTAATGAACGAACGGAACTGTTTTTTTTAACGTCAATTTTTCACAAATGATGTGATTTTCTGTCATTTTCTTCCTTGCATTCAAGCCGCACAAATGTATAGTATTGTCCGTGGACGCAGGAGAACCCGATCCGTTTTCCGGCGTTCCGGTCCGCAATTCACGCCAAGTCAAACAACACCCCCGTCAAAAGGAGTACACAAATATGTTCCCGACGCTCAGACACACCGCCGCGATGCTCGCGCTGTCCGCCCCGGTCCTCTTCGCCGCATGCGCGCTCGCGGCCGATGCCCAGTTCATGCACCAGGACGCGGAAGTTCAGAAGAACTTCCCCATCCTCTCGAAATTCAACGCAGGGCGCGCGCCCTCCGAACGCATCCTGAAGCGCGGCGACCACGACATCTACGCGATCCTGCATTTCGGTCCGAACACGTTCTACGACAAGGAATGGGGCTACGGCGACGAGGACCCGCAGCGTTTCGCTCCGACCGAATTCGACGCCGAGCAGATCGTACAGGCCTGCAAAGACGGCGGCATCACGGGCATCATCATCGTCTGCAAGCACCACGACGGCCTGTGCCTGTGGCCGACGAAAACCACCGAGCACAACATCACGAAGACGAAGTTCCGCGACGGCAAGGGAGACTACGTGAAGGAAATGGCGGACGCCTGCCGCAAGTACGGC
>JAFXUM010000176.1 GCA_017524965.1 Lentisphaeria bacterium
CGCGTTCCTGCGGACGGTCCGGGCGCACAGTGTCCCGCTCGGCGAGGTCGCCGACGTGCGCGACGGCGTGATCCAGGGCGCGGTCGGCAAAGAGCTGTTCGTGAGCTCGCCGGAACGCGCCGCGAACCCGAAACCGCTCCTAACCGGGCGCGACGTCGTCCGCATGAGGATTCTGCCCGCCGACCGCTGGATCGACTACGATCCGCCGCGCATGGCGGCGCTCGAAGCCGCCCGACTCGGAGGCCGTCCGCCCGGACTTCGCATGCGCACGCCGGACGTCTTCGAACGCCCGAAGATTCTGTCGCGCCAGACCGCCGACCGGATCGTTGCCGCCTGCGACTCCGCCGGACGGTATTATTACGCGAACACCCTGCACGGCGCCGCGCCGCGTCCGGGGACGTATTCTTTACATTTTCTTGTGGCGGTCATGAACAGCGCGGCCGTGGACCGCTGGTACCGGCTCGTCGCCTCGGAGTCCGGCAAACCGTTTCCGCAGGTCAAGATCGCGATCCTGAAACGCCTGCCCGTCTGCCGCGCCACCCGGCAGGAACAGTGCGCCGTGTTGCGGGCGCTGCGCCACGGCGGACCGACCGCCGCGGACCGCCTGATCGAACGCCTTTACGGGCTGTGACCGCCTGAAAACTTTCCTGAAAACCGGTTTGCAATCCCTGAAAACCGTGATATATTAGCCATAAAAGCAATCATTTGCAACGAAACCGGAATCCTGACCCATGCCACCCGAACCCGAGACACACGATCCCGAACAGAATGCCGCGTCCGATGCGTTTGTTTCCGCCGCGGCCGCCCCCGTTCAAGCTCAGGAAAAAACGCCCGCCGCCGGACGCTGCGCACCCGGTTCCGCGCAGGACCGCCTGCTGAACATGGATCCCGCCGAACTGGAAAAGACCTACCGGGATGCCCGGACTTTGTCGGTTTTCGCCGGTGGCGCATTGGCGGTCATGCTCCTCGGAAGCCCGGGTTATTTGACCGTCGTTCTGTTCTTCCTGATAGCGTTTGTGGAGATTTTCGGGTTTCCCGCGGGGCCACTGCTCTATAGTCTGTCCTGTTTTCCCGCTGCGTGTATCATCGTGACATTCTTCGCCTTCCGGTTCACGTTCGCGAAATGGGTCATCCGGATCGGCTCCATCGCGGCGGGCGTTCTGTCGGTCGTCATTCTGGTGCTTTCTCTTTATTGTGCGGCGGACGGACAACTCAGTCTGCTGACTCCGCGGCACATCCTGCAAAAAAGCCTGGAAAGCGTGGATCCCCTCTTCCTGGGGCTTGCCATCGGCGTTTTCATTCCGATCTTTTCCGGGATCTTCTGCGCCAAGACGTTCAACCGGAACCTCTTCGGGCCGGACCGCTTCACATACGCCCAGATCCGGTACATCCGGTGGGCGCGGCAGGCGGGCCGGGAGCCGGACAGGATCCCGCCGTCTGCCAAAGAACCGGGCGCTCTGGAGAACCTGATCACAGGCGCGGCGGCGTTCGGCATCGTTTATATCCCGTCGTTCATTCTTCTGTGTTGGCTGGCCATGGAAAAAGGCTGGCTGACGCTCCCGTAACCACCGTTTCGTGAAACGGCCGGATAACCGGACACATGCCTCCCGGATCCGGCCCCGGAGCCCGGCCTGTGAAAACCGCGCCGGGCAGTCCTGGCGATGCCGGAACTCGCGAAAATGTCCGATTTGCCTCTACGGGCTGTGAATTGTCAGCCGGTCGCGCGCGGTTTTTGTCTGAAATAATCCGGTTTCGATTTGTAAAAAACCGTCCCGCGTGCTATATTTTCTGAAAATTTTTTTACAATTTCTGCAATACCATCCCCAGGAGCCTGACAACATGAGCAGCGAACCCGAACAGAAACCCGCCGGCGAGTCCGCCGTTTCCGCGGAAACGGCCTCGAATCCGGCCGGAAAAAACGAAACGCCCGAAGCTTCCCCCGCCCCGGAATACGCCCCCGGCTCCGTGGAGGCGCGCCTGATGTCGCTGGACGCTGCGTCGTCGAAGAAGGCGCTGCACGATTCGCGCGCGCTGAAACGGCTCGGCGTCGTGTTCATCGTGTTCGGCGTATTGGCGCTGCTGCTGGAGCCTTTCTTTTACGTGCTTCCCCGTCTGCCCGGCTTCAGCGGGATGCGCGGCATCCTGAGGATTTGGATGATCCTGCTTCTGCCGCTGATCGTGGTCCTGCCCGCCTACGGCGTCACGCTCCGGACGCAGCGTTCGGACGCAGCCAAATGGCTGATCCGCATCGTCTCGATCCTCGGGATCGTCGGCGGCGTGCTGGAGATGATCACCATGGTCCGGCAGGCGAACATCGGCGGCTTCATCGGCGAACTGGTCTCCGTGCTGATCTCCCTTCGCCTGTGCGTTATCACGTACAATGACGTCCTGTTCGGCAAGAACGCCCCGTCGCACAACCAGATAGGCTATGTCCGCTCGAAGTGGAAAGCCGGAGCGAAGCCGGAACACATCCCCGAGCACAAACACAAGCAGCCCGGCTACGCCAAACCGTGCTTCTACCTCGCATTCCTGATGATCCCGGTCGGGCTTTTCCAGACGGCGGGCGGCATCTTCGACCAGTTGGAATACTCCAACGCGCAGGAATACTATGAGGCGGGCCAGACGCTCTTCGCCGAGGCGGGCCAGGCGGCGACTCCGCAGGCCGCCATGGAGAAATACGTCGCGGCGTACTACAACTTCAAACGGGCGGCCTCCAATCCGAAAAACGAGGACGTCCACGTGTACCTCGGCCTCTGCGCGGCGCGCGGACTCGGCTGCGCGCAGAACTATTTCGAGGCGTTCAAACAGCTCTCCCTGCATCCGTCCGCCACGGTTTTCTTCCCGACGCGGAATACGAGCTCGGGCTCCTCTACCTCTACGGGCGCGGCGTGACGCAGGACTATGCGCAGGCCGCGAAGTATCTGAAGGACGCCGCCGCCAAGGGGCAGCGCGACGCCAAGGCGCTCCTCGGCTACGACATGAGCGACCTGGACGAAAACGGCAACGAGATCGAGGGCGCGGAAACGTCCTACGCCGAGCCGGACTACGGCGGACTGACCGTCGAGCAGTACCTGGAAAAGAAGATCACCGACGAAGCCGTCCGCAGCGCCGCACAGTAAACCGTGTTGAAGCAGTTCGCGGCTTCCGCCCGCGAACGGGAGATATGGTTTCTTCTCTTCAGCGGAAACAGCCCTTTTTCCATTCAAAACAGATGCCCGTCCGCGGAATAAGCGCGGCGGGCATCAGTGTTTCTGCTGTCGCCTGATTTCTTCCATCAGCCGGACGACGGGGTCGGGGGAGAGGCGCACCTGCTTGAGCCACCTCGGATGGCTTATCTTGATATAGGCGTCCTTCACCGTGACCTCGATCGGGCCGAGCGGGGTCGGCTGGCGGTAGAAGCCGTTTTTCAGGCACGGGTCCGGCTCCACGCAGAACTCGGCGAAGCCCGGCGCGAGCGGACGGATGCCGAAGAGACGCCGCGCGACGACGTTCGCCGGGGCGGTCGACCACGAGTGGTTCCAGTCCTGGTTCGGCTTCACGGAGTTGTCCCACGCCTCCATGGTCACGGTCGCGCCCGCGCGGAGCATGTTGCGCCAGCCGCGGAGACCGTCCGAGGTCATGAGCTCCACGGCGTGTTCGCCGAGTCCGAGCTCGAAACACGCGTCGAGCAGGTACTGCGCGCCGTACACGCTGCACGCCATGTCTTTTCCCTTCAGGAACTCGGCGATCGCGGGCTTTTCCGCCTCGCGGACGACGCCGGTGCAGACCGCCGCCATCTGGGCGTGGACGGAGTGATGCTTCGAGCCGGGCGAATCGACGAAGAGCCCGTTCCACCTGTCGAACATGACCTCGTGCAGACGGCCGTTCAGCGCGACGGCTTCCGCGCGGTACTGCGCCGCCTCGTCCGCGTGCCCGGTCTGTTCCGCCAGATATGCCATGTCGAGCAGCGCGAGGTGCCGGAACGCGTTCGGCACGAAGTTCACGTCCTTCATCTCGTAGCCGTCGCGCTCGCCTTCGGGCCAGTCCACGATGTCGCGGACGCCCTGCGGCAGGCGTTTCGCGGTCAGGAAGCCGCGTTCGTCCAGGCTGCCGGAGAGCAGAAACGGCTTCAGGCGCTCATACCAGCCGCGCACGGTGTCGAGGTCGCCGCTGTACAGCAGATAGACCTTCACGAGCTCGGGCATCAGCAGACGCCATTCGGTCGGCCAGGTGGGATTGTCGAGCGACCATTCGATCGAGGCGCGGCAGGCGGCGTAGTTCGCGTCCACGGCGAAATGGCTGAGCGCGGTGACGTAGCTGTCCGCCTCGTAGGGCATGCGCTCGCGGTTGCCGTCGATGTAGAGGCCGAACGGTACGCACGCCTTCACGGAGTATTTGCAGAACTCCCAGACGTTCACGAGCTCGGGGATGTCGCACTCGAATTTGGACGCGTCGTCGTCGAACTCGGGGAAATGCGCCACGCGCACGACCTCCGCGACCTCGATCCCGCTCGGATTGCGAATCTCCACGTAGCGGAACGGCGCGATCTCGGGCGTCTGCGGACGCGACATCCCGCCGTACGGATTCTTGTGCGGCGGGAACTTCATCAGGTAGTCGGCGGAGCCGGGCTTCACGGTCAGCGTCTCGCGATAGCAGATGCGCGAGCCGCCCGGATTCTCCTCGATCCGCCCGTCCGGCTTCAGGACCTCACCGACCAATACTTCGAGCTTGCCTTCCTGTTCCGCCTTCAAGGTCAGGACGAGGTGGCAGTAGGCGTCCTGACTGAAATCCAGCACGGATACGCCGCCGTCGAACTCGCGGACGGAATCCGCGATCTGTTCCTCCAGCACGCTTTTCGCCTCGGCGGGCACGGCGGGAAACGCGGGCGGATCGTCGTTCTCCGCGATGGATGTGTCGCGTTCCATGCCGTCCCCGTCCGGGACGTCGCAGCGGCAGACCGCCGTGCAGACGGTCCCGAGCAGGAGCGCGGTTCCCGCGAGGCGGGCGGTCAGCGTGTGGATTCTGTGGCGCATGGAAGTTTTGAGCTTGAAGAAAACTTACGCCTCGACGCCCGCGCCGTCGCCGATGGAGCAGATGAACGTGGCGGCGTCGATGCCGGTCTGGGACTTGTAGGCGGTCTTCAGGCGTTCGGCGTAGGATTCCGCCTTGTCGATCTCGACGAGGTGGATGGAGATGCCGCCGAAGCCGCCGCCGGAGAGACGCGCGCCGAGGCAGCCGGGGATGGACTTGGAGAGTTCGACGAGGATGTCGAGCTCGGGGCAGCTGTTTTCGAAGTTCACGCGGGAGCTCTCGTGGCTTTCGTAGAGGAGCTGGCCGAACCCGGCGATGTCGTCCTTGCCGAGGCAGTCGACGGCGCGGAAGACGCGTTCGTCCTCGCCGACCACGTGCTTGGCGCGGAGATAGTCGATGTGGTCCATGTCGCCCTTGCAGGCTTCGAGGAGCTCGCTGGAGACGTCGCGGAGGGTCTTGATCTCGGGGTGCGTCTTCTTAATGGCGGCGGTGGCGTTCTCGCAGCTCACGCGGCGCTGGTTGTAGGCGGAGTCGACGAGGTTGTGCTTCACCATGGAGTTCGCCACGACGAACACGTAGCCGGAGGGCATGCCGACGTTCTTCAGGACCTCGACCGTGCGGAAATCGCAGAGGATGAAGGAATCCTTCTTGCCGAAGAGCGAGCTGAACTGGTCGAGCAGGCCGCTGTTCAGGCCGAGGAACTTGTTTTCGACCGCCTGTCCGACGCGCGCCCAGTCGGCGAGCGGGAGCTCGATGCCGTAGATGGTCTTCAGCGCGAATGCGAAGGACATTTCGAGGGCGGCGGAACTGCTCATGCCGGCGGAAAGCGGGACCTGGCTGTCGAGGACGGCGTCGAACGCGCCGAACTTGATGCCGCGGCGTTTGAGGTCGACGAGCAGGCCCTTGATGTAGTTGCGCCAGTCGCCCTTCACCGGCGTGTCAATGTCGTTCAGGTCGAGCTCCTGGTCCTTGCCGTGCTCGCAGATGTTGCACTTCGTGCCGTCCGCCGGGCTCATGGCGAAACAGGTGTGCTGGCTCACGGCGCAGCTCAGCACGAAGCCTTCGTTGTAGTCGGTGTGGTTGCCGAGGATCTCAAGGCGGCCGGGGGCGAAGGAGCAGACTGCGGGTTCTTTTCCGTAGCGGGCGATGAATTGTTCGCGGACACTGGTGCTCATGGGGGAGGGGTTCCTTTCTGATGATTATGGATAAGTTGAAACGCGGTTTCCGGTGATACAGTATCACGCGCATTTTGAATTGTCAAGCGCGTTTTTCACTTTTCGGCGGATTTCCGGCGTGAGTAAGACGGAAAAAACGCGGCTGCCGCGTGAAAAATAACGTGAAAACGAGGCGGAAAAGTGCCGGGGCGCGGACGCTTACTCGCGGTCGACGCGGACGCGCGGATCGACCCAGGCATACGCCACGTCGGTGAGCAGGTTGATGACGATGAAGAGGATCGCGCCGAGCAGGACGAGCGCCTTCAGCATGGAGAGGTCGGAGCTGTTCAGCGCGTTCACGCCCTCGTAGCCCAGCCCGGGGATGCCGAAGAAGCTTTCCAGCAGCAGACTGCCCGTGAACAGGAACGGCAGTTCGGTCGAGGCGCGCGTGATGATCGGGACGAGGGCGTTCCGCAGCAGGTGGATGCCGTACACGCGCATCGAGGTTGCCCCCTTTGCAGCCGCGGTCCGGATGTACTCGCGGCGGATCTCGTCAAGGAAGACGGTCCGGTAGAAACGTACGCCGCCGCCCGTGCCGGACACGATGCCGATGATGACGGGCAGGGCGAGGCAGCGCGGGCTGTCCCAGCCCCACACGGGGAAGAGGTTCAGGTAGTACGCCAGAAACCACTGGCCGAGGATGATGAGCACGAGGTAGCTGACGCTCATTCCGGCGACGGACAGCACCACGATCGCGCGGTCCAGGATGCGGTCCTGAAACGCGCAGGAGACCATCGCCAGCACGATGCC
>JAFXUM010000177.1 GCA_017524965.1 Lentisphaeria bacterium
CGGAGATGCCGGCGAGGTAGTCCAGCTCGGCGGCCAGCGCGTCGGAATCGAACGGTTCGTTGAGGACGTGTCCGCCGGACGCCAGCACGATGTCCTGAAATCCGCAGACCTCGGTGCAGACCACGGGCAGGCCGGAGGCGATCGCCTCGATCAGAATGGAGCCCGCGGCCTCGCGCCGGGCGGGATGCACCAGATAGTCGGCGGCGCAGAGGAGTTCCGGCAGGTCGGGGCGTCCGCCGTCGAAGATCACGCGGTCGGAGATGCCGAGCTCGGCGGCCTGCTTTTCGCACTGTTCGCGGCCGAGGAACCCGGTGACGAACAGGCGCAGACGGGCGCGGCGTTCGGGCGGAAGCCCGGCATAGGCGGTCAGGATGCGGTCGACGCCCTTCAGCAGCATGTCGTGCGCCGCCGAGATCGCGAGGCGTTCGCCGTCCTTCAATCCGAGCTCGGCGCGCTTGCGGATGCGGACGGCGTCGGGATCGGGCACACGGCCGCAGGCGGGATTCATGCCGGGCGGCAGACGCAGGAACCGCGCGGGCGGCGTGCCGTAGACGCCGAAGAAGGCGTTGATCTGCGGCATGACGAGGTAGAAGATGTATGTGGAGGAGTCGGGCGAGAAAACCACCTGTTCACGAGCAAGCAGACGCGGGTCGGCTTTTTCGGGATTGCTCCCGAGGCAGTCGAACCCCGCGAAATAGAAATCCACGCCGGGGATCAGCTCGAACGCCGCCGTCCGGTCGAACGTCTCGCGGTCCGTGAGCTCGTGGAACGCCGTTTCGAGCGCGTCGAGGTCGTCGGCCTCGCTTGTCCCGGGGAGCGGCGCGGTCAGGATTCTGAGGTTGTCCGGGCGTTCGCCCTCCCACGAGCCGACCAGACACGTCACGTCGTGTCCGCGGTCCGCGGCGGCCCCGGCGGCGCGCAGGAAATCGGTCTGGAGGCCGCTGTAGGGAAAATACCGGGCGATGAGGAAGAGGATCTTCATGGTTCCTGCTCGTCGTCAAGCGGGAAGTCGATCTCGGACAGGGAGTCCGCCCCGGCAAGAAGCATCACGAGGCGGTCGAAGCCGAGCGCGGATCCGGCGGCGGGCGGCATCCCGCGGTCGATCGCGTCCAGAAACGCCGTCGGCTCGGGGTATTCGGTGAGGCCGAGGCGCTTGCGCGTGGCGCGGGCGGCGGCGAAACGTTCCCGCTGGACGGCCGGGTCGATCAGCTCGCCGTAGGTGTTCGCCAGTTCGACGCCCGCCACATAGACCTCCCAGCGTTCGGCGAGGGTCGGATCGGAGGCTTTCGCGCGGGCGAACGCGCCGAAGCGGATCGGGTAGTCGATGAGCACGCACGGACGGTCCTTCGGCAGATTCGGCTCGACCTTTTCGACCAGGATCTCCTCGAACAGAGATTCCTGTTCCGCGACCTCGTCGGCGGAGACATCCGCGAACGTACGGAACGCCTCGCGGACGGGGAGCAAGGTCCATTCGCCGCCGAGCTCGACCTCGCAGCCGCGCGCCTTGATCTTCGTGCCGCCGGTGCAGCTTATCGCGGCCTCGACGATGATCGCGCGGATGGTGTCCAGAAGTTCCAGATAGTCGGCGTGCGCCATGTAGAATTCGAGCATGTCGAACTCGGTCCGGTGCAATCTGCCGCGTTCGCCCGCCCGGAAACACGGCCCGATCTGGTAGATGCAGTCCATGCCCGCGCAGAGCAGGCGCTTCATCTCGAGTTCGGGCGACGTGCGCAAAAAGAACGCGCCCGCCGGGGGAGCGTCGATATACTCCTCCGCCGCGGGCGCGGCGATGCGGACCGGGGTCGTGACCTCGGTGAATCCGCGTTTGTCAAACCCTGCCCGGACGGCGGCGAGGACGCGGGCGCGGAATTTCAGCGCGGGGACGGTCCGCCGGATCCGGGTGAAGGGGTCCACGGTTCAGCCTTTGCTGACGCGCTCGGCGTATTCTCCGGTGCGTGTGTCGATCTTGATCGTGTCGCCGACGTTGATGAAGAGCGGGACCATGACGTCGTAGCCGTTGTCGGTCTTGGCGGGCTTCATCACGTTGGAGCTGGCGGTGTCGCCGCGGACGCCCGGTTCGGTCTCGGCGACCACCTTCTCGATGAAGGTCGGGAGGGTGATGTCGATGAGCTTGCCGTTGAAGAAGAGGCCCTGGCAGAGGGCTTCCTCGATCAGGAAATAGGTGCGCTTGCCGAGGGCTTCCTCGTTGATGGAGATCTCCTCGTAGGTCTCGGCGTCGCTGAAAACGTAGTTCTGGCCGTCGTGGTAGGAGTAGTACATGTCGCGTTCTTCAAGGTTCGGGATGCCGACCTTGTCGACGGGACGGTAGGTGCGGTCCATCGTGCTGCCGTTGATCATGCTTTTCAGCTTGCAGCGGTAGAGCGCGGTGCCCTTTCCGGGCTTGCAGAATTCAAAATCGGTGATCACGTACGGCTGGCCGTCGATTTCAACTTTGAGACCTTTCTTCAGGTCTGCGGCATCATACATTGCCATGGTATTTTCTCCGTTTGCTGATGGGGTTGCGGATTAAAGTCAAAACCATAATATAGCATAAAATCGCGTTTTTTCAAGAGGTTGCGCGGGAAAAACCGCGCCGCGCACACGGATGCCCCCACAAAAAAGGAACCGTCCCGCCGCGGGCCTGCGCGGTATCCGTTACAGTCCGAAAGTCAAAGGACAAGATTCTTTTGCGTATTGCAGACGTACCGCCTTGCATTTATGTCTTTTTATGCTATTGTAACTGCATGACAGACAAACCGCAACCGGAAAATTGGAGCCTCCGGCGAGCATGGAACACAGCAATCCGCATGACGACGGGACCGCCTCGGAACAGGCGTCCGGCCCCGCGGCGGCATTTCAGGACGAAATGGAATCCTGGACCGACAGGGTCGGCTATGGCGCATATCGCGGACTGATCTGCGGACTCTTCACGGCGTGGGGATTTGCCTTTCTGCACGGGATCTTTCTGATCGTGTATTTCCTGACCGCCTACAATAGAGATACATCCGATTACGACACATCAATGATGGATTATGTGGAACTCGGGTTTCATGTCGTAAAAGAAAATGGAATATATCTCATAATCTTCTGGTCGCTTCTGATCGTTCCGGCCGGATTGATCGTCGGAGCCATTCTGGGCGCGGCGGGGATCATCCGGAAGAAGAAGCGCCCGTCCGAACCGGAGAAACCTGAATCAAATTGAACCGAAAACGCCGCCCGGTCAGTACGTCAGCTCGTTCATGGAGAACGGCTTGAACGACTTGATCTTCCGTTCGCGCGCGGCGGGATCGACAGAGAGGTATTTCCAGCGGTTGAACGCGAAGTCGTGCGGCATGTAGCCGGAGAGCCACTCGTGCGCCATCACGAAGCACATGGTGTGCGTCTCGAAGATCCAGGGGCACTCGCCCTGCAGGAACCGGATCATCTTCTGCGAGCGCGCGGCGTACTCGGCGGGATCGGAGACCGCGAGAAATTCGCGGTACATGGCGTCGTACTCCGCCGAACGGTAGTTCACGCGGTTGCAGCCGCCGGCGTTCTCGCCATAGAAGAGCTGAAGGAAGTTTTCGGCGTCGGGGTAGTCGGCGGTCCAGGAGTAGCGGAAGAGCTGGATGCTGCCGGCGCGGAGTTTCTGCACGAAGCGCGGCCAGGTGTTGAACTCCGGCTGGATCTCGATCCCGATCTCCGCCATGTCGTTCGCCATGAGCTCGGCGGTCTGGCGGTAGAATGTGTCGCTGCCGGTCTGGTCGAACGTGATCACGAGCGCGCGCCCGGTCTTCGGGTCGATGCCGTCCTTGTAGCCCGCCAGTTCGAGCTCGCGTTTCGCGGCCTCGACGTCGCGGTGTCCGAGCTCGGGATGCGGCTCCGTGACGGCGCCGGGGACGCCCGGCGGGACCGGCCCGTAGGCGGCGGAGAACCGGCTCCCGGAGTGTTCGATGCGGCGTTCGCGGTCGAACGCGAGCGTGATGGCGCGCCGGAGGTGCGGATTGTTTCCGAGGAGCGGATCGGTGAAGTTGAAGCCGATGTAGTTGGTCTCCAGCTGGGGGCGCGAAAGCAGGCGGATGCCGCGTCCGCGCAGGGCGGGCGACAGCTGCAGGTCCTTGTTCACGACCGCCTCGAAACACTCGCTGTCCGGCACGTACAGGTCCAGGCGGCCCTGCAGGAACATCAGCCACGAGGCGAGAGGCTGTTTCACGAGGTAGCAGGAGATGCGGTCGGCGGCGGGGAGCGTGCGGCCGTCGGACTCCGCGTGGTAGCCGTCGTAGCGCGCCATTTCGATGATGTAGTCCTTCTCCCAGCGGGTCAGGCGGAACGGCCCGGAACCCTGAGGATGATCCGCGAAGTCGTCGCCGTAATGCTCCAGCGCGCGACGGGAGACGACGGCGGTGTACGGCAGGGCGAGGGCGTACAGGAACCTCGGATCGGCTTTTTCCAGGTGGATGACGAGCGTGCGGTCGTCCCGGATCTCCAGCCCCTCGCACAGCGCGTCGTAGGGTAAGAGGTCGCCTTCCGCGGCGGCTTCCGTGCGTTTCCGGAACGCCTCAAGCCCGCGGATGCGGTCGCGGACCAGCCAGAATCCGGGCGAACGCAGCCGGGTATCGGCGAGGCGCAGGATGGAGAACGCGACGTCGCGCGCGGTGATCTTCCGGGCAGATTTGTCTTCGTTCGCGAAGATTTCGCCGTCCTGGAAATACAGGTCGTCGCGGAGCGTGCAGGTGTAGGCGGTCCCGTCGGCGGAGACTTCCGGCATGGCGGTCAGCATGCACGGTTCGAGCTGGTATTCGCCCTCGGCATAACGGTACTGCAACAGCGTGTCGTAGAACGCGCCGCAGACGTACTGGCTGGTGGTATCGGCGGCGAGCGCGGGGTCGAGCGTGTTGATCTGCTTGCCGAGGCTCATCACCACGCGTTTTTCCGTGGCGGCGGCGCCGTCCCCGTCGCTGCAGGCACAGAGCGTGAGGAAGAGCGGACACAGCAGTGCGACGAACAGAAAACGATGAACTGAAGATAAAATATGCTTCATTCCTCGGCCGCCCCTTCCTCGCGCATCCAGCGGTCCGCCGCTTCGATCGCGTCCTCGTAGGAGAATCCGCGCCCGACGAGACAGCGTACGGCTTTCGCCTTGCGTTTGCGCGGATCGGGTTCGCGGCGGAACTGCGCGGCTTTCCGGTGGAGCACGGCGAACGCATTCTCGCCGTCTTCGGACTGCCCGGAATCGGATTCGCCGCGGTTCATCGGTTCATCCTCGTCCTTCCCGTTCAGAGTCTGCTCGATGATCTCGTTCGGGATGCCGCGTTTGCGGAGCGCCATGCGGATGCGCGCCGGGCCGTATCCGCGCGAACGGTACGACCGCGCGACGTCCTCGGCGAGGAAATCGTCGTGGAGCGCGCCCATGCGCTTCATCGCGAGGACGGCATCGTCGATCTCGGCGGGCGAAAAGAGCTTTTTCACGGCGAGTTTTTTGCGCAGTTCGGCGGTGGAGACGAGGCGTTTCGCAAGGATCTCCACTGCGGCGACGAGCGCGGTTTTCTTTTCGGGCGGCATGACCGGTTCCTTTTGCGTTGATTCAGGGGAAAAGATACACCGGAAACATGCGAAAATCAACCCGGTTCGCCGATTATTTCGGCAAAAAGCGCGCCGACGGGGAGGAACCGCAGGAATTTCACACGCAGGAGCTTGCGGGCGAGGTCCGATTCGCTGCTCACAATGGTGCGGACGTAGTTGCCGGACCAGCCGTCCCAGAGTTCCTTCTTGTTGCAGTTGGTCTCGATCAGGACGGCTCCGGTCGTGCCGACGAGGCTCTTCGCGAACTTCTGCGCGCATTCCTCCTTCAGCGCCTTGAGCTGTTCGATGCGGTCCGTGACGGCGGTCTTCTGCACCTTGTCCGGCATGTCGGCGGCCGGGGTGCCAGACCGAGGCGAATACGGGAAAATGTGAATGTTCGCGAAGTCCATTTTGCGGAGGAACGCGAGCGATTCCTCGAAATCGGCGGCGGTCTCGCCGGGGAACCCGACGATGATGTCCGTGCCGAGGTGGAGATTCGGGATCGCCGCGCGGGCGTATGCGGCGTACTCGGCGAACTTCGCGGTGCCGCAGTGGCGGTTCATCGCCTTCAGGATCCTGTCGCAGCCGTTCTGGAGCGGGAGGTGCAGGAATTCGCAGACCTTGTCGGCGTTGCGCTTCATGGCGTCGACGATGGGAAAGAGCTCGTCGCACGGCTCGGTGGAGCTCAGGCGGATGCGGAAGTCGCCGGGGATTTCGCACAGGCGGTCGATCAGCTCCGGCATCCCGACCTTGCCCGCCTTGTAGTGGCAGGTGTTCACGCCGGTCAGCACGATCTCCTGGAATCCGTCGGCAACCGCCTTTTTGAATTCGGCGGTAATCTCCTTCAGGTCGCGCGAACGCTCCGGGCCGCGCGCCGTCGGGACGATGCAGTACGAACAGCTGTTGTTGCAGCCCTCCTGCACCTTGATGAACGCGCGCGAACGGAACGGGAACACGCCCTGCGCCTGTTCGGCGAAGATGCCCTTCGCAAGTTTCGGCGCGGCGGGGACGTCGCGTTTTTCCAGCAGCGCGAGATACTGGGGCAGGATCGTCTCGATGTCCTTCTTCTGCTCGTTCGTGAGCACGAGGTCGATGTCCTGGTTCTGTTCCAGCTCGTCCTTGCTCACGTCCGCGGCACAGCCGGTGAAGACGATGAACGACTGCGGATTTTCCGCCCGGATCGAACGGAGCGCCTGCTTGCTTTTCTTGTAGGCCGTCTCGGTGACCGTGCAGGAGTTGACGAGGATGAGGTTCGGACTGCCGGACGCGTCCGGGGAAACGATCTGGAATCCGAGGCGGATGAGTCTGTCGTTCAGAAGCGCGCTGTCGGCCTGGTTGAGTCGGCAGCCAAGTGTGATGACCGCTGCTGTGATCGGTTTCATGTTCTGTCGATATCGGTGTATTTGAAATAAAATAGCCCTGCCGGGGTGATGCCCCCCCGGCTGTTTTGAGCGGAGTGTGAGGACGCGGGATCAGGAACGGATCTGGCCGGTCCCGTAGATCTTGTACTTGTAGGAGGTGAGCTCGGCCAGTCCCATCGGGCCGCGCGCGTGCAGCTTGTCCGTGCTGATGCCCATTTCCGCGCCCATGCCGAACTCGCCGCCATCGGTGAACCGCGTGGAGGCGTTCCAGTACACGGCGGCGGAATCGACGTTGTCCAGGAAGAACTGCGCGTTCGCCTCGTCTGTCGTGAGGATGCTGTCGCTGTGGCCGGAACCGTAACGGTTGATGTGGTCGACGGCTTTCTTCACGCCGTCCACGATGCCGACCGTGACGTCGAGCGATCCGTATTCCTTCGGCCAGTCCTCTTCGGTGGCGGGGACGACCGCGACGGGCGCGGCGAGCTTCATGAAAGCTTCATCTCCGTGCATGGTCACGCCGAGCTGAGCGAGCCTCGCGGCGAGTTTCGGCGCGAATTCGGGCGCGATCGAGGCATCGATGAGGATGGTCTCCAGCGCGTTGCAGACGCTCGGACGCTGGCACTTGGCGTTTTCGATGATCGTAAGCGCCTGGTCCTGGTCGCAGACATGGTCCACGAAGATGTGGCACACGCCCTTGTAATGCTTGATGACGGGCATCGTGGCTTGTTCCACCACGGCGCGGATCAGACGTTCGCCACCGCGGGGGATGACCATATTGATGCAGTCGTTCATCTTCAGCATGGCGGAGACCGCCGCGTGCCCCTTGAACGGAACGAGCTGGAGCGCGCCTTCGGGCATGCCGGCGGCGACGCCCGCGTCGGAGATGCACTTCGCGAAGGCATTGTTCGAACGGAACGCCTCGCTGCCGCCGCGCAGGATGACCGCGTTGCCGGACTTGATGCAGAGTCCGGCTGCGTCGACCGTCACGTTCGGGCGGGATTCGTAAATGATCGCGATGACGCCGATCGGCACGGAGACCTTGTCGATGCGGAGGCCGTTCGGGCGCGTGACGCTGGAGAGGAGGCGGCCGACCGGGTCGTCGAGCCCCGCCACATGGCGCAGGGCGTCCGCCACGTCCTTGACGCGTTTCGGCGTCAGCGTGAGGCGTTCCAGTTTCGGCGCGTCCAGGCCGTTCCGCTTCGCTTCCGCCAGGTCTTCGGCATTGGCGGCAAGAATGATTTCCGTGTCGCGTTCGAGCGCATCCGCCATCGCCAGCAGCCAGCGCGAACGGCTGGCGGAATCGGAGACGGCGAGCGCACGGGAGGCGCGGAGGGCGCGGAGGCCCAGCTCGTGCATCGCTTCCCGCATGTCGGCTTCGTTGTTTGTTTCGCAGATCATCTGATAACCTTGAGGTTTGGTGCGCCGGAAGCGGCTGTATGCGGCCCGGTTCCCGGCGCGGCGGCCCCGTTGCGCGGGACCCCGTGTGAAAGATTGTGCAATATAAGATACTTATCCTTGCCGGATTTGCAAATCAAAACAATAAAAATTATATGTTTTTCCCCTGAAACGACAGCATCAGCAGGGAAAACAGCAGATAGGAACGGTCTTTTCCGCCGTTCTGATGCTCGTCGATGAGGCGTTCCACGGCGGCGCGGTCGAACATCGGCCAGCGTTCCGGCAGTCCGTCCAGCAGGGCGGTCCGCAGACGGTCGCGCCAGACCGTACGGAACCACGCCGCCACCGGCACGCCGAATCCGCGTTTGCGCCGTCCGGCAAGACCGGGCGGCAGCTCCCTTGCGAACGCTTCGCCGAGGATGCGTTTGCGGCGGCCGTCATGAATCTTGAATGAGACAGGGAGGGCACGTGCGAACCTGGAGACCTTCGGGTCCAGGAACGGGTTCCGCACCTCGAGCGAGGCCGCCATGGAGCAGACGTCGACCTTCGTCAGCACGTCGCCGGGCAGGTAACAGCGCAGATCGTCCTCCATCAGCGACGCCATGAGCTCCGCCGCCTCCGGCAAAGTGCGTTTTGCGTTCAGATATGGACGAAGATCCGGCGCGATCATGCCGATGGATTCCGCCGCGAAATGCGTCATCAGCGCGTCGTAGCGCGCGCCTGTGCCGGAGACCGCGCCGAGCCGCAGGAACCGTTTCAGGCGTCCGGCCCTGCTTCGTTCGCCCGAATCCGGCAGGCACGCCGCCGCGGCGCTCCAGAGGAAGCCGGGCGTGAACGACCGTAATTTCTGAAGCACGGCCATCGCGCGGTAGCGTTCGTATCCGCCGAACAGCTCGTCCGCGCCATCGCCGCTCAGCGCCACGGTCACGTGTTCGCGGGCGAACGCCGCGAGGAAGTACGAGGGCAGCATGGACGCGTCCGCGTAGGGCTCGCCGAATTCGGCTGCGAGCTTCGGAAGGAGGTCGAAGTCCTGCGGCTGGACGGTCCTGATGTGGTGGTGCAGACCGTGAGGGGCAAGTTTTGCGAGGTGCGCCGCCGTCGCCTTGCAGTCGGCGCTTTCGTCGTAGCGGGGATCGTCAAACCCGATGGAGAAGCATTCCAGCGGGGCGGTCGAATGCTTTGCGGCGAGGGTGGCCACGACGGCGGAATCCAGCCCCCCGGACAGGAAGACGCCCAGCGGCACGTCGGCGATCAGACGGCGTTTCACGGCCTCGGAAAGGAGCGTCCGCACGGATTCGCAGGCATCCTCGTAGGAGATCGTCTCCGGCTTGATCTGAACATGCGCGCCCCAGTCAATCTCATGCATCGCGCCGGTTTCCAGTTCAAACTCGACCGCGGTCCCGGGGAGCAGTTTTTCCACGTCCTCGCGGATCGTGGCGGGCGCGGGGATGTATTGAAACGCCAGGTAGTCGGCGAGCGCCGGAAGCGAAATCTTGTCCGGACAGCCGGGACAGAGCGTGAGCGTCGAAAACCGGCTCGCAAAACCGAATTCCCCGGTCGGAAGATGGAAATAGTACAGCGGTTTCACGCCGTGGTAATCGCGCGCCAGCAGGAGCGTTTTCTTTTCTGCATCGTAGAACGCGAATGC
>JAFXUM010000178.1 GCA_017524965.1 Lentisphaeria bacterium
AAAAGAAAAAAGTGTAGATATCAGCGGCACTCCGGGTGAGAATTGTGTATTCACGATTTGACTTCCGGGCAAGGTCTGCTATAGTAACCCTGGGATGATTCATCCCCCTCCCCTTTCCGTAACGTCCGCATGCCATTCTCCGGCGTGTCCGGCCGAACGGGCATCATGCGGCCCCGGCACGCCTTTTCGCCGCTTCAATCACAACAAAACGTTCATGAACTCACGCACCTGCATCGCCATTGACCTGAAATCGTTCTACGCCTCGGTGGAGTGCGTCGACCGCGGGCTCAATCCGCTCACGACGAACCTCGTGGTGGCGGACGAGAGCCGCACGGAAAAAACGATCTGCCTCGCCGTTTCGCCGTCGCTGAAAGCGTACGGGATCCCCGGCCGGGCCCGGCTGTTCGAGGTCGTCCAGCGCGTCCGCGAGGTCAACGGGGAACGTCTCGACCGCGCGCCGGGGCATCGGTTCCGGGGGAAATCCAGTCATGCGCCCGACCTCGCAAAGGACCCGTCGCTGGAGCTGGATTACATCGTCGCCGTGCCGCGCATGGGGCGCTACATGGAGGTCAGCTCGCTCATCTACGGCATCTACCTGCGGCACGTCGCGCCGGAGGACATCCACGTGTACTCCATCGACGAGGTGTTCATCGAAGCGACGGCGTATCTGAAGATGTACAAGCTCACGGCGCGCGAGTTCGCCATGAAGCTCGTCCGCGAGGTACTGAAGGAAACGGGCATCACCGCCACGGCCGGGATCGGGACCAATCTCTACCTCAGCAAGATCGCCATGGACATCGTCGCGAAGCATATCCCGGCGGACAGGGACGGCGTCCGCATCGCCGAGCTGGACGAGCGGACCTACCGCGAAACGCTCTGGACGCACCGTCCGCTCACGGATTTCTGGCGCGTCGGGCGCGGCTACGCACGGCGGCTGGAATCGCGCGGGATGCGCACGATGGGCGACGTGGCGCGGATGTCGGTGAAGAACGAGGACGTGCTGTACCGGCTTTTCGGGGTCAACGCCGAGCTGCTGATCGACCACGCGTGGGGCTGGGAGCCGGTCACCATCGCCGAGATCAAGGCGTACCGCCCGGAAAACAACAGCCTGAGTTCCGGCCAGGTGCTGAAGGAGCCGTACGATTTCGAGAAGGCGAAGCTCGTGACGAAGGAGATGACCGACATGCTCGCGCTCAGCCTCGTCGAGAAACACCTCGTGACCGACCAGCTGATCGTGACCGTCGGGTACGACGTCGCGAACCTGGCGACGCCGGAACTCCGCCGCAGGTACAAGGGTGAGATCCACATCAACCACTATGGACGCGAGGTTCCGAAAGGCGCGCACGGTTCCGAAAACCTCGGCGGACACACCTCCTCGTCGCTGCGCATGGTCGAGGCGGCGGCCGCGATCTTCGACCGCGTGGTCGACCGGGATCTGCTGGTGCGCCGCATCACGGTCGCCGCGAACCATATCCTGACCGAAGCCGAGGCAGACAAACAGCCGGCCGAACCGGAGCAGCCCGACCTTTTCACGGACGCCGCCGCGGCCGCGGCACGGCAGGCCGGGGAGAAAGCCGCGCGCAACCGGGAAAAACGCCTTCAGAACGCCATTCTCGACATCAAGCAGAAGCTCGGGAAGAATGCGATTCTGAAGGGCATGGACCTGCTGGACGGCGCGACCGCGAAGGAACGCAACGAGCAGGTCGGCGGGCACAAGGAGTGAGGTGAACCATGGAGAAACAGGCACATCCGTACGCGGACATCATCGACCTGCCGCACCACGTTTCGAAGGACCGGCCGCACATGTCGATGCACGACCGCGCCGCGCAGTTCTCGCCGTTCGCCGCGCTGGTCGGATTCGAGGCCGTGATCGGCGAGACGGCCCGGATCACGACGCGGAAACGCGAGCTGGACGAGGAGGAGAAGGCCGAACTGGACCGCCGTATCGCCGTCCTGCTCGCGCACCTCGCGGAAAAACCGGTCGTCACGGTCGAGTATTTTGTCCCGGACACGCTCAAATCCGGCGGCGCGTACCGGACACGCACCGGAGCGCTCGTCAAAGTCTCGCCCATAAGGAAGAACCTGACCCTGGCCGACGGCACGGTGATCCGTTTCGGCGACGTCGCCGGGCTCGAATCGGATCTTTTCCGAGGCGAGTTCTGAAAGGCCGCAGGTGCGCCGCCCCTGATCCAGCGAAGTCAAGCCCGGATGCAAAAAACCGCCGGGCTCAAATGGACAGCGGCGCCCCCTCCCCTTATTTCATATACTCGGACTGGAAACGGGCCATGATCTCCTCGACGGTGTCGTCGAGGTGGACCGCCGTTTTTTTCAGCAGACTGACGATGCAGTTGCTGCCGAGCATGACGGGGATGACCGCGAACAAAGCCGCCACGGTCGTCAGCAGCGCGCCGGAGACGCCGGGCGCGAGCGTCTGAACGTCCGCACGCCCGGCCTGCGCAAGCCTGGAGAAGGCGACGGTGATGCCCCACACGGTCCCGAAGAGACCGAGGAAGGGGCACACACCGACGGCCGACGCGAGGAGCATGGTGCGTTTTCCCAGGAGCAGCAGCTGGTTTTCCACGGCGCGTTCCATCGTGGTCCGCAGGAGAGCGGTCTCCTTCTCCGTCAGGGGACGGCAGGTCCGGTCCGGCAGGACGGCGTCAAACGACTTGAAACGTCTGACGGCGGCGAGGTAGACTTCGCCCGCCGGAGATACGACCTTTCCGGCCGTTTTCCGCATCTCGAACAGGTTGCCCGCGTTCAGCAGATCCCGCAGGAAGGCTTCGCTGTTCTTCAGCGCGTTCCGCAGGGAGAGTATTTTCTCGATGACGAGCGAGCATGCCCCGACCGAGATCAGGAAAAGCAGAACGCAGATGCCTTTGCCGAGCCAGTCGCTCATCCGGAAGGCATAGATCATCTCCGCGAACCCGCCGCCCTGGTAAAACGCATGTTCCATATTCACTCCTTTCCGTCGTCTTTGAGGTTCAATTCAACATCAACCCGGCAGTCTTCCGGAAGCTCGTCCTCGGGCTCGTGGACCTCGCGGAAGAATCCGTCATCGCCGCCGAAGTCTTCACCGCCGTCGCCGAAGTCCTCTTCGGAACCAACGGCGTCCGGCGGGTTTTCCGGAAGGGTTCCGGCGGGCGCGGCGGCATCGAACGGACCTGAAATGTCGTACTGACCGGATCCGCGAATCGGGGTGTTTGTTTCCTTCATGGTTCGATCCTTTCTGGTTGCGGTCGATATGTATGCCGGGAGACACCGTTCGTCATTCGTCTTCGGAACCGTCGTCGAAGGCGTATTCCTTTTCGTCCCTGATGGGCTTCCACTCGCGTTTCTTCGCCTCGCGCTCCTGCTCCAGGAACGTTTCGCGGAGTTCCGTCTCGTTCAGCTTCATGTCGGACTCGAAATACGCCTGCGCGGCCTTGCCGACGGCATAGGTGATGCCCGCGGCGATCGGGATCTTCAGGATGGGGAGCAGGCTTGCGGCGATCTTGCCGACGATCGAACCTCCGGCGCAGCCGAGGAGCACGGTAATCACGGTGTCGTCGACGGGGATGCCGTAGAGTTCGGCCAGACGGTAGATCATGTAGGTCTCGTTGGCAATGAGCGGCGCGATGTCCGCAAGGGGGATCGGGATGATCGCGATGGCGGCGGCACGGCCGGCCGCCCAGTTGATGTAGCTGTCGGCCTCGTCGGCGACATTTTCGCGCCAGTCGTCGAGCATGGAGTCGTAGTATTCCTGCCAGTGGTCCTGGAACGCCTCGACCTCGGATTCTGCATTTTTCATGGCCTCCATGCTCATGGCGCGCGCTTTGGCGACGAGCTGGGCAAGTCCGGTCTTGTTCTCGGCCGAGACCAGCACGATCTGTTCGCGCGGAAGCAGCTCCAGCAGTTCGTTCATCATGCTTTCGATCTGTTCCCTGCGCATGAGTTCGCTCTTCGTGACGACCAGGATCATGTTTTTCCGGAACGTTTTGATGAGCTTCGCATCGGTCTCCTGGACGCGCGCGCCGGAACCGTCGATGCAGTACCACACATTGTGGATCAGGTTGCCGCTCTCCTCGGTTTCGAGGCGGTCCATCATCTCGTCGAGGATGAAGTCGACGTAGTCGTCCACACTCTGCGCACCGGGATTCATGCCCTCGAAGTCGATGAAGCAGGCCGCGGCGGTGTCGTACACCTGGAATCCCTGCGTGGTGGCGCGTCCGTCTCCGATGGCGCTGTCCGGCACGACGCCGCGGTGCGTGACGGCCTGGATGAGCGAGGTCTTTCCGACTCCGGTCTTGCCGCAGACGAGGATGTTCGGTTTCGCGCCCATTCCTTCCTTGTAGGCCGCGAGGTACTGTTTGAAAAGCGCCGGGTCGAATCCGAGGCCGGGCAGCGGGGTGCGTCTGATCCGGGCGACGGCGTAGGCTTCGAAGTTGTTGCGGCAGAAGTGTCCGAGCGCACCGGCGAGCGTGCCGTAGCTGTTTCCGTCGAGTTCGCCGTCGTCGTTGCGGACAGCCTCGACCGCCTCGGGATCGGAAAGGACGGATTCCACAAATGCGACCGCGTTTTCCTTGATTTCCCTGCCGTACAGGCCGTAGAGACCGGAGAGCTTCGCGAGGAGTTCGACCAGCACGACGGACAGCTTCGCCTTCACGTCGTTCCACTGGGCCGAAGCGCCGCCGGATTCCCTGTCGGTCAGCTTGGCTTCGCCTTTCACGGCCTTTGCTTTGTCGATGGCCTCGGAAACGATCGCGATCGCGCGCTCCTTCTTGTCCGCGACTCCTGCCGCCTTCGCATCGCGGTCGATGCTCTGCGCCGCCATGAAGGCGTCGCGGCAGGCCGCGGGAAGCATGGCATGGCTGAGCTCGACAAGCTCCTTGCACCCGATCGCGCCCGTCTGGGAGTCGGACACCTCGACGATGTGTTCTTCGGGGACTCCGGCCTTCAGAAGCTCTTCGCGGATCGCTTTGGCCTGCGCGGGCTTCGTAATGTCCTTCTTGCTGATCACGGCGATCACGTCGTCGAACGTGAAGATGTCCTTCATGAGGGCGATATCGCAGTCCGTCACGCGGGCGCCGTTGCCCTGGATCAGATACCACACCAGGTGGATGTGCTCGTCCACGTCCGGATCGTCCTGGCAGCCCGACACGAACTCGCGCATCATCTCCCTGAACTCGTCTTCCTTCTCGCCGAGCTCAAGACCGCGCGAGTCCCACAGCCGGATGGACTCGTTTTCGTAGCTGTCGAAGTCGATCCGGCACGGCTTGCCGTTGCTGATGCCCGCCTGCGGCACGATCTCGTCGCCGAGCACGGTGCGGATGAGGGACGTTTTGCCGCATCCCGTGTACCCCGCCACGAGGATGTTCGGGCGTTTGCCGAAGGACGCCGCTTCATCGAATCTGTTCTCGAATTCCTGCTTGAAATTCACACTGCTCATAATTGACCTCCATAAATTCCGGTTTCTGATTTGAGTTTTTGTGGCCCGGCCGTTTGCCGGGATGCCGTTTTCCCCGCGAAGCCGCTCCAGAATGCGTTCCAGTTCGCCATACTGACTGTTGTAGCACTCCAGCGTCTCCAGCACGGACGCGTTCTCCGGGACGGGGAATACCCGGACCGGGCTCCGGCAGACTGTACTGACGTCCCCGACGATCGACTGAAGCTTCTCCCGGTATTCTTCGGACAGAAGCATGATCTTCTTCCCTGACGCCTCGGGATCCGCCGCGGACGCCTGAACCATGCCGGAGATCGCGGTCCGGCACAGTTTCAGGTATAGCATCTCCGCTTCGTCCATTTCCGCCCGGATGTCCTCCAGGATCCGGGCGTAAAGCGTTTGTATGTTCTGTTTCACGGGCGGCGGCTCTTTCTTCGTTTTGTCTGTCTCCGCAAAGGTTCTTCTCAGTCGCTGAAGATCGCCTTGCCGAGTTTGATCCCGCCGTAGACCACGGCGGCCCCGAGTGCGACTCCGGCGCCGATCGCGAGGACGTCGCCGATATCCCAGCCGTCATCGCTGTCCTCTTCCTCGTCTTCGTCGGCATCGGCATCGTCATCGGCATCGTCGTCGTCCTCGTCGTCTTCGGAGCCTTCAGAATCCGAACGGAAGAACTGCGCCGAGCTCTCCTTCCCGGAGGCGGCATCTTCCGCATCGTCGTTTTCATCCGAAGCATCTTCGCCGTTTTCGGACACCGTCTTCGCTTCCGCGCTGCTCTTCAGAGCGGCTTCGATCGTCTTGAAGATGTCGGAATTGAAGAAGGATTCCGCCTTTTTGCCGGACTCCCCGGAGTTCTTTTCCGAGAGGTTCCTGAGAAACGCGAGGGCTTCCTGGATGGCTTCCGCGGTCGGGGCGGCGGTCTTTGTGTTGATGGTCGTTGCTGTCATGTTCATTCTCCTGAATTGAATTGATTTGAAGGGGTGATGGATTCTTTCAATCGAAGCAGGCACGCACGATGCCCTTGGCCAGTTTGAACGCCACGAGCGCGACGAACACGCCGACGGCGACTTCTCCTGCTTTCGAGGCATTGAATTCTTCCATAAGATCGTCCATGTTTCTTCTCCTTTGTGAATGATGGTGGGGTGATTATTATGATTCCGGCAGCGGAACACGTGCGGACCGGTCCGCCGACCGGGACCGACGCGGTGTCCGGCCGGGACAGACGCGACTGTCAGCCGTTTTTGTTCAGACCGAGCAGTGTGAGCGTGACCGCGACCGCGCCGATCGCGACGGCTCCGCCTGCGAGAACGCCGCCGATGACCGATCCGCTCTGTTCATCGCCTTTGGAGCTGCTTTTGAAGCTGACGGGGCCGACGCTGAGTTCTCCGCTGTACTCGGAGCGGTACGGAGCCTGGAATCCGTTGCCGATGCCGTCTTCGACGACCGCCGGGAGTTCTTTCTCGTTTGTTTTCATGTCCGGGTCCTTTCCTGGTTGTTGTTTTGACTTGACTGTCTGGAACACGATTTGGCATCTGCGTTTAATGTATGCCACGATCTATGACACGGTCTGTCATACCGGATCCTTTTCCCCGGAAACGTTTCACGGGGCCGGAAACCGCTATGAAAGATCGCCACGGATGACTCGCACCGACTAATATATGCCACGGTATACGACATGGAATGTCATACATGAGTTTCCGCCTTTTTTCAAAGGGTCGGATTTCTCCGGCAGGATGCCAATACGGGTCATTTCGCACAGTCCAATATACGCCACGGCGTATGCCACAGGATGTCATACCGGACGGAACATGTTCCGTTTTGCGGAAAGCCGGGCCATGCGCGCGCGATAGCATGCCGCCTGTGACACAGGATGTCATACCGGGCGTTTTTCCGGCTTTTTTCCGTTTTTTTTACTATGACACTTGCATTGGCAGGGAAATGACATATATTAATGGCATAAAATACTGAAAAGATATTGGGTCATAACCGGAGAAACCGATGAGCCTTCAGGAACAGGCGCTTCGCCTGATGAAATTCGTCGCGGAAATGCGCAGGAACAACTACCCGAACGCCAGCAGCTTCGCCAAGCTTCTGAAGCAGGCTGACATCGACGAAAACATCCCGCTGTCGTGCAGCACCCGGACCATCATGCGCGACATCGACGAACTCAGGACGAAATACAACGCCCCCATTGAGTACGATGCGACCAACCGCGGGTATTTTCTGCTCAATCCCGGCTGGGAGCTGAACGTCCCGCTCATGAACGACGACATTCTGAGCATGTCCATGCTCAGCACGAGGCTTGCTTCCGATTTTCTCCCGGAACCGGTCAAAGGCAGGGCGAATTCGGCCATGGAGAATGCGCTGGCCGCCAACAACTCGAAGTTTTTCGACGATGCCATGATCGAATCCATCCTCTGCGCCACGGGCATCAAATCCGCGGTCGATCCCGAGGTGTTCAAAAAGATCTTCGACGCCTGGCGTCTGCACCAGGTCGTCGAGCTGACCTATCACAAGCCGAACGAGCAGGAATCCGCCCGGCATTTCGAGCCGCACATCCTCGCGTTCCGCAACGGCGTCTGGTACACCAAGGGCTACGAGCACGGCACGAAGGATGTCAAGGTCTACGCGATCCAGCGCATCTCCGGCGCGTCGTTCGCGGGCGACATCTTCGTCTCCGACAAGAAGCTCATCGAAGACACCCGGAAAAACGGTCTCTTCGTGTATCCCCGGATCAGCGGCATCCGCCTGCGCTGCGACGCGTCGATCGCGTTTTATCTCCGCGAGCATCAGCAGGTGAAGCAGTTCAAGGTCGAGCCGCAGACCGACGGTTCCCTCGTCATCACGCTCCGGCCGGCGTTCGAACACGAGGTCATCCGCTGGATCCTCGGCGAGGCGGGCAAGATCGAAGTCCTGAATCCGCCCGAACTCCGCTCGAAAGTCGCTGCTGCCGGCAAACTCATCTGGGAACGCAATCAGGGGACGTATGCCGAAGCTCCGGCGAAGAAAGCAAAAACGGCCTCCGCGAAAACAAAAGCCGTCACGCCGAAAAAGACGGACGCGGCGAAGAAAGCCAAAACGGCCTCCGCGAAAACAAAAGCCGTCACGCCGAAAAAGACGGGCGCGCCGAAAAAGAATACGGGGAAATCAACCAAACGATAAACGGATATGCCATTCCGCCATGACATTTCGTGGCGTAGATGATGACATATAGTAATCATTGTCTGAACCGGAAAACAAACCACGAAGCATGAGGAACAACATGAACAACCAGACAATGAAAACTTTGAACGTGACGGCCTTCTGGGCGAGCATGGCGGCCCTGGCCGCGGCATTGGTGTGCGGCGTGCTCCGCAGAACGGGCGCCGCCGAATTCCCGGCCGCCGTCAGGGTGTGGCTTCTGCCCGTATTCACGGCGGCCGCGGTCGGCTACCTCACGAACTGGCTGGCGATCCAGCTGCTTTTCCGTCCGTACCGCCCGGTGAAATGGCTCGGAGGACTTCAGGGGATGATCCCGAAGCGGCAGCCGGATCTGGCGGAGACGCTCGCCGAACAAATCCCCGCGAACCTGATGCCGGCGGACCGGATCGCATTCCAAATCCGCCGGAAACTGCGTGAATCCATGCAGGGACCCGAGCTTGCGGAGCGGCTTCACGCGATGGTCGCGGAATACATCCGGGACGAACGCCGGAAACAGGACCTCTCCAGGCGGATCGCCGCGATCCTCGACACGGCGGGTTCCGCGGGCGTCGAGGCGGGATTCAACCCGGCCGGCGTCCGAAGATTCTACCACACGTACGGTTCGGGGTTCGTGAAGGAGAAGGTGATTTGCAACAAGGCGCTGCGGTCGAAGATCCTGGACGAACTGAAGGGGCAGGTCCCCGGCCTGATCGGCGAAATCCGCGCGAACATGCCCGGCCTGCTCGCGGAGTACATGCACGACAATCCGGTCAAGGGGGCAGTCCTCAGCATTTTCACGGGCGCAAGCGGAGAGAATCTTCCGTGGCGCAAGCTGGAACAGGCCCTCGGCGACAAGCTGTCCGGCCAGGACGCCGACCGTCAGGTCAAGCAGAAACTCGCCGAGTTCGAATCCCGCCTGGAAAGCTACATCGTCTCTCCTGAACTCGAGGCGGACATCGCGGAACTGAAACAGGACACGGCGATCGGCGGCACGTTCGCGGCCCTGCGCGACGAACTCGCCTGGAAACTGCTGGAATTTCTGGAAGACGAACTCGTGTGGCAGATCGTCCGCGAACAGATCCTGCCGGGCATCCGGGTCTTCCTGCAGCTTCATATCCGCCGGAACAGGGATTCGATCGTCGCGGGGCTCGACCTGCCGGGCCGCATCCGCGAATCAATCCTCGGCCTGAAACCGGAAAACGTTCACAAACTCGTCAGCAGTGTGTCCGGCGAGGAACTCGGCATGCTTCAGCTGCTCGGCTTCGTGCTGGGCGGCTTTGCCGGACTCCTGCTCGGATTCGCCCAATAGTTTCAACTTCACATGGAGATCATACAATGGCGCCCTCAGTTATCCGACCAATGTTCGGGAAAAATCCGGAGTTCTATGCAATGTCCTGCCCGAAATGCGGCTGGAAGGAATCGCTTGAGCTCGCTCCGTGCGAGGTGGACGTCATCACGCCCGACGGCGAACCCTACCGGGGTCCGCGCATCGTGACCGAACTGCCGAAGAGATGCCCGGCATGCGGCGCCCGGCTGAAAAAGGAAAAACTCCTCATCCCCGTCTTCAACTAACCACTCACATAAAGGAACTGGCTATGGGTATATCGCAAACCTCACTGGATGGTCTTCTGAACAAATGCGGATCCTGTCATTACTACCAGACGAACCCGCGCGAATTCAGGATACAGCCGGGCGGCAGGGTCTGGATGAAATTCGAGGACTATCACGGCACTTGCACGCTGTTCAGCAATCCCCGTCCCCGGATCGGAGCCTTCAGCTCATGCCTCTGCCCCGGAGGGAAACGCATGTACAGACTCTGGCTGGAACTCCCGCCGATTCAAAAATAACTGTTCAGCCATACCGGAGAAACGAACATGAACAAAACAGAACTCGCAAAAACGAAAAAACTCGCTGAACAGGGCGACGCGGAAGCTCAATTCCGGCTCGGCAGCTTCTTCTATGAACGCAGGTCCGGCAAGACGGACGGCGCCGATGCCGTGAAGTGGTTCCGCAAAGCCGCGGAACAGGGACACGTCATGGCGCAGAGGAAGCTCGGAATCTGCTACATGCACGGCGAAGGCGTGAAAAAAGACATCAGAAAAGCAATAGAGTGGATGGACAAGGCCGATCCCCTGGAGCCGACGACGTACGCGCCGGCATTGCCCGTGGACGAGATCCTGAAATACACAGGCGGAAAGACCGGAAAAACCGTCAAGACGATCCTCGCCGCGCCTGAGTTCAAAGAACACGTCTATCGCCTCGAAGAAGGATGCGTGACCCCCGCGGAAACCGGAGACCATTTCAAAAAAGTCTATTACGAGCTGAAACCGCTGTTCGACGCGTGGACGGAGCATGAGGCGAATCCGGGCTCGAAGCCCGGCAGCATGCTCAAAGCCTACCTCAAAAACCTGAAGGACAATGCGGAAAACCTGAAAGCGCTGTCCGGCTGGATCGAAGACAAACTGGATTCCGGCGAACGTTATCTCCATGTTCAGATGTCGAAACTGCTTCAGATCTATTATCTTATTCAGCCCGGAGGTGAAGGGCTTGAGGCTTTGCGCTGGGAATTGCGGTGGGTGGTACACTACTGCAACGACTTTATGGACAGCATGACGAGCAAGGCGCATCTGCCGCCTGAACGCAGCAAATGCAAGCTCAAGGATCCTGTCCGGGAGTATCTGAAGAGCGTATTTCCGTCCCCGGTTCCGGCATCCGCGGCGCAGGGAGAAACAGGCGGCGGCAGGGAGAAGCCCGCGAAGTCCGCTCCGCCGGAAACCTCAAACACCACATCCGTGATCGAAAAAGAACAAAACGTGAATGCGATCATGGAGCCGATCGCGAAACTGATGACGGATTATCCGTGCTCCAGTCCGGCGTACATCGAGTTCGGGCTCTTTCACAGTCCGGGCACAACGGGAGCCTGCAAACTGGACCGGATCACGCTGTTTCCCTGCGAGATCGTCTTTGCGATGTGCTGCCACGGACAGAATATCAGCGACACGCTCGCGGTCGGGAAAGAGACAATATCGGTCCTGGCGCACGAATTCCGCCATGCGCAGCAGCATCTGCTGTGGGATACGGACATCCCCCAGTCGGAGGAATACTATGACGACGGCAAGTTCAACATGTTCAAATACTGGACTGACCCGGGCGAAAAAGACGCGAGGGAATTCTCAAAGAAAGTCCTGGCTTCCAATTCGTTCGACGAGCGGTACATCCGCATGCTCGGACGGCTGACGCTGCGTTATTGCAGGCGCAATTTCAGCCGCTGGGAAGAAAAGTCGTCCCTCTGCGTCTACAGGGACCGCGAGGCCGTCCTGGACAGCTGGACGAAGCTCTTCGTCATCGGCGACATCCTGAACAACACCGCGCTCGGGATCGTCAGACCGGAACTGCACGTCAATTTCGCCCGGTTCCCGATCCTGCAGTTCTTTTTCGAGTGCCCGAACGCCAGACCCGCGATGAAGGACCTGATGGCCGTCACCGGCCTGACCTCCGGCGCTCTGACGCAGGCGATCGACGGCCTGATCGCCGCCGGTTATCTGATCCGGGAACATGCCACTCACGACCGCCGTTTCCGGTATGTCTGCGCGACGGAGAAGCTTCAGGCGCTCCGCTCGAAAGCGGCGGGACATTTCAGGAAGATGCTGGATGCGTTCCGGCAGGTCGCCGACGTGACGCCGGAGGAAATGCGGATCATGGATTCGATCCTCGGCCGTCTCGCGAAAAGCCGTGCAGGCGGCGAACACATCGCGATGAAGAAGGCGTCCGACCTGGAAATGCCGGGCCTGATCTTCTGCGCGGCCAGGAAGCCGGGTTCGATGCCGGCATGGATGCAGATCCTGCATTTCACCACGAACCTGAGGCTGCCGACCCTGATGTTCTACTATGGCCAGTGCGGCCGTACCACGCTCGGAAAACTGCTGGTCATGAACTACATGTTCTTCCTGTCCGGGAAGAACATGGCCCCGACGGTCTCCGAGATCGCGGCGAGGTTCTACTGCACGACGCCCATCGCGTCGCAGACCGTGGATTCCCTGATCCGGGACGGCCTGGTGAAACGAGGCAAGACCAGGGCGGATCAGTATCCGCGCGTCAGGCTCACGAAGAAGGGGCTTCTCATGCGTCAGCAGACCTCGGACTCCTATACGAGATTCATGAACAATTTCTTCGCCGGACAGGAAAGAGGGAAGATCATGCTCTTCAACGGCATCCTGGACCTCTTCATCGCCTTCCTGCTGAAGGAAGGCAGGGCGTTCCTCTGTCCCGGCGAGAATCTGAGCATGTTCGAGTAACGCACCGTCCGCCCGGAACACATCGCGCATCTTTTCCCGGATTCCGGGACGGATGCGCGTTTTTTTCGTGTTCCGGCGCCGTTTTTTCCGTCCGCCGCTGCGATCCGGGACGAACGAATGAGGATCCCGGACGAAAAAAGTCCGTATTTTGTCGTTTTTTTTGTTTTTTCTTACACTAAGAGTAAAAAGAAAAACGTTAAATAGAGAAATAGACCCTTTATTTCTAAATAAACGACACGACCGTTCTTTCCCAACAAAACAAACATGAAAGGAAATTCGTATGAAACACGGTTTTAACAAGATGCTGGCTTCCGGCTCGATCATCGCCGGATCTCTGCTCCTCGCATCCGTACTCTCGGCACAGGCTCCGGCCGGCGGCGCTCCCGCGGGCGCTCCCGCGGGCGCTCCCGCCATGGGCGGCTTCGGCGGCTTCGGCGGCGGCATGGGCGGTATGCCCGGCGGCATGGGCGGATTCGGCGGATTCGGCGGCGGCCAGGGCGGCATGCCCCCGAT
>JAFXUM010000179.1 GCA_017524965.1 Lentisphaeria bacterium
AGGCCGTACACGTAGTGGTCCTTCGCCGCGCCTTCGGGGAGCTTCACGGTCGAGGAGTCGTAGACGAGGACGCCGCCTGCCTTCAGGATGGGCAGGAACTTCTCGACGGACGGCTGGTTCATGCAGACGAGCATGTCGCAGTTCTCGGCGGCTTCGGGCGAGCCGATGTGCGACTTAGAGAAGACGACGGAGCAGTTGGCGGTGCCGCCGCGCATTTCCGGGCCGTAGGACGGGAGCCAGGAGACGTTGAAATTGCGCTGTTTGCCGAGGATGGCGAGGATGTAGCCGAGGGAGAGCACGCCCTGTCCGCCGAATCCGCTGATCTTCACGCGGCATTCCCTGTCGAACACGGGCGAGGAGCACCTGTAGTCGCCGAGCTCACTTTGGATCTCTTCGGGATAGAGCAGGCTCTTGATCTTGTCGGCGTCGTAGTTCATTTCGGCGCGGACGATCGGTTCGCGTTCGGCGGCGCGGTCCAGGTAGACGCCCAGCGGGAAGAACTTCGTCATCTTCGTCTCGATGAACTCGCTCATGTCATGGGCGTTCATCTTCAGGTTGACCGGGCAGCCGGAGAGGAATTCGACGAGGGAGAAGCCCTTCTTGTCCATGCTGTTCTGCAGCGCCTTGCGGACGGCGCGGCGGGCGGCCATGATGTTCTTGAAGCTGGTGAGCGCGCAGCGTTCCACGTACACGGGCGCGTCGAACTGCGAGATCATTTCGCAGACGCGGATCGGGTAGCCTGTCTCCAGGACGTCGCGTCCGAGCGGGCTGGTCTGCGTCTTCTGTCCGGGCAGCGTGGTCGGCGCCATCTGGCCGCCGGTCATGCCGTAGATCGCGTTGTTCACGAAGAACACGGTCATGTTCTCGCCGCGGTTCGCCGCCTGCAGAATGTGGTTGAACCCGATGGAGGCGAGGTCGCCGTCGCCCTGGTAGGAGATGATGACGTCGTCCGGGTTGGACCGGGTGAGGCCGGTCGCGACTGCCGGCGCGCGGCCGTGGGCGCACTGGATGGAACGGCACTTGAAGTAGTAGTAGGCGAAGACGGCGCAGCCGACGGGGGCGGCGAGGACCACGCGGTGCGTGATGCCGAGGTCGGCGATGGCTTCCGCGATGAGCTTGTGAAGGACGCCGTGGCCGCAGCCGGGGCAGTAGTGCATATTTTTCTTGATGGCGCCGGGGCGGCGTTCGAAGACGTTGAAGAATCCCGCGGGACGGCCGAGTTTGATTTTCTCGCTCATGTTCACTTTCCTCCTTTGATCGCATCCATCGTGCGGTTCACGATTTCCTCCACGGTCGGCACGTTGCCGCCCATGCGGTTGATGAGGGAGACGGGGCGCGCGCACTCGATGGCGAGGCGGACGTCGTCGATCATCTGGCCGTTGCTCATTTCGACGGAGAAGAACTGCTTCACGCCGTTTTTGACGGCCTTGCGGAGCGCGTTTTCGGGGAAGGGGAAGAGGGTTTTCGGGCGGACAAGGCCGATCTTCACGCCCTGCTTGCGGAGCTCGTCCACGGCGGAACGCGCCATGCGCGAGGCGATGCCGTAGGCGACGAACGCGTATTCGGCGTCGTCCATCATGAATTCCTCGGCGAGCTGTTCCGTGGCGCGGATCTCGTCGTACTTGCGGTTCAGGCGGCGGTTCGTCTCCTCGAGGTCGACCGGGTCCATGTAGATGGAGCTGATCCAGTTGTCGGCACTGACGTTCCGGTCAAGCGACCAGGCGGGCGGCATGCGGCGCGGACGGGGTTCCGGCAGCTCGAGCTTTTCCATCATCTGGCCGATCATGCCGTCGGTGAGGACGTAGACCGGGGTGCGGTATTTGTCGGCGAGGTCGAACGCGAGCATGGTGAGGTCGCACATCTCCTGCACGGAGCCGGGGGAGAGTACGATGCAGCGGTAGCCGCCGTGTCCGCCTCCTTTCACGACCTGGTTGTAGTCGGCCTGTTCGGGGGAGATGTTGCCGAGGCCGGGGCCGCCGCGCATCACGTCGACGATGACGCAGGGCAGTTCCGCCGTGGCGATGTAGGAGACGCCTTCCTGTTTGAGGCTGATGCCGAGGCCGCTGGACGCGGTCATCACGCGTTTGCCGGCGGCGGACGCGCCCATCACCATGTTGATGGAGGCGATCTCGCATTCGGCCTGGATGAAGACTCTGCCCATGGCGGGGAACAGGCGGGCGGAGGCGTGGGCGATCTCGCTGGCGGGCGTGATCGGGTATCCGAAGTAGCATTCGCATCCGGCGAGCAGGGCGCCGTATACGGCAGCCTCGTTGCCTTTCAGAAGCACGCGGTTGGTTCGGTTCATGTCGTGATTCTCCTTTCAGTCTTCCGTGATCTCGACGATCGTGATCGCGCCGGGTTCCGGGCAGCTGTAGTAGCATGCGCCGCAGCCGATGCAGCCTTCGCCGGCGTAGACGGCGGCGGGGAAGCCCATCATGTTGATGGCGTCGCCGAGTTTGAGGAGGGAACGCGGACACGCTTCGACGCAGCGGGAGCAACCCTTGCATTCGTCGAACGCGATGTCGCAGCGAAATGTTTTTTTCGGTTTCATTTCCATAGTTGAGCAGTGTCCTTTCTCGGAAAAACATGGAATATATAATATACACGCGAATGCGCACAAAGTCAACTTCATTTTGCCGGCGGTCCGGAAGAATCCCCGTATTTCGTGTGCGAATCCCCCCGAATTGACCGCATTATTCAGGCGAAACGGTCCGTTTTTCGTGCCTTTTTCCCGCTTTTTTCGCCATTTTTGATGTTTTCGGCTTGTATTTTTCCAAAACACGGCTATATTAATTCCCTGTTCTACATCCATACTGCCCGTTGGTGTAATGGTAGCACAAGTGATTCTGGTTCATTTAGTCTAGGTTCGAGTCCTGGACGGGCAGCCACTTTTGAAGCACGCTTTCGCGATCCGGCGAAATGGCGTGCGTTTTTTTGCTTTTGTTCCGGGCCGGTAAAGAGCGGCCGCCGAATCCTTCCGGAAATCCGCCGTCCCTTTTGTTTGCGTGTGAAAATTGTCAGATAATTTGAATGTGCGCCTGAAAAAATGGCATCCCCAATGGGATTCGAACCCATGTTACCAGGATGAGAACCTGATGTCCTAGGCCTCTAGACGATGGGGACGCACCGGAAGAAACATCATTTAATATATCCTCCGACTGCGGAAAATGCAAGCCGGGGAACGTTTTTTTTCGTAAAAAACACGCCCGTGGCGATTGTGAATGCAGAACGCAGCACTCAAAAAGGGGGCGGATGCGTTTCGTCCTGCAGAAAGCGGGGTGCGGTTCGTTCTGCGGCCTTTTACCCTCAAAGGCGGCCGCGGCAGGCGCATTTGACCGAAGAAGACCGGGATCGTCCGCTCTCCCGAAGCGTGTCCGTCGCCGGCAAAAGCGCCTTTGCGATTGACGTGTTTCGCGGACGCGTTTCCGCCTCGTTTTTTTACTGAAAAAAGTATGACGGACTTGCTTTTTTGGAGAAAGGCTGTATTGTTTATGGTGTGAAAAAAACACACGACGGAGTTCGCGCAATGAAAAACAATACGGTCGTAACGGTCGGCGACATCAATTATCTCTGGGGGATATTCATGCTCATCGCCTCCATGCGGAAATCCGGCATGGACGAGCCGGTCCTGGTCGGTGCGTACAAGTTTACGCCCGAGGCCGAGGATATCCTGAAACAGCTCGGCGACGTGACGATTTATACGCTGAAGGACATCGACCATTCGCTGACCTGTTACAAGCCCCTTGTGATGCTTCAGGCGCAGACCGAATACATCTCGTGGGTCGACAGCGACGGATATTTCGTTGGGAACTGCTCGAAGCGTCTGCCGCCGCTTTCTCCGGACGAGATCCATGTCCGCATGCGGTCGCCGGAGGAACAGCCCGGCGCATTCCGGGGCTACGAATACGGCGAGGACGGCCGGAGCATCCCGAAAGCTGTTCTGGACGTATGGAAAGCGGACATCGGCGGCAATGCCGGGCCGCGCACGCGCCGGAGCTGTTCGGCGTGCTGCCTGTCGGTGCACCGGACCGCCCGTCCGTTCCTGGAGAAATGGCACAGCCAGATGATGAAGGTCCTGCCGGCCGGGAACAAAGGTGTGGTGGACCGTTCACTGAAATACTATCATCAGCTGGACGAATCGGTCCTGAACAGCGTTCTGAGTTTCTGGCCGCAGGCGCCCCGTGTGTCGGACACGTACCGGCTGGACAAGGACCGCAACGAGCTTTTCGTGCATTTCGTCGGGATCCCGAAACCGTGGATCGGCTGGACGCCGAATTCGTTCCGGCATTTCGACACGTACACGGCGGTCGCCGACTGGGCGGTCAAACAGGGATTCAGGCTTCCCGGCCCGCTCCCGTACAGCCTGGACCCGGCGCACAGGAGCGTGTGCCGTCTGCTGCTGCATCCGGTCAACATCTGCACGAAGATCAGACGCCGCCTGAAGAAGATGTTTCACTGACATCCGCCATACGGTCTGAAGGGAACACGGTCTTTCCGTTCCCGCGGCAGATCGTTTTCGCCCTTCGAGGCGGCCGCGCCCGCGCGCCGAACGTTCGGGCCGGACGGTTTATTCCTGTTCGCTGTCTTCCTCTTCCCAGGCCACTAGAATGCGTCCGAGCGAGAAGGCCAGGATGCTGAGAACACAGAATGCAACGGACGCGACCCAGAAAAACGTGGAGGAGACGTCGACGCCGACCAGTTCCAGATAGAGCAGGATCAGCACAGCCGGGAATCCGACTGCGGCCAAAGAGGCGGATATGACGTAAAGCACGATTCTTATTTTTTTCATGGCGTTTTTTTCCGGCAGAAGACGGTGTACAGCTGCATTCTTATTTAGAGTCTTTCTGTGTTACTATACCATGTTTTTTCCGCAAGTCAAGCAGTTTGCTGAAAAATAACATGATTATGACGGCCCGGTTCGGTTCACGCCGGGGTGAGCCTGTCCGGGGGCGGGGCGGACTGGCGCGGAAGCTGACGGCGGATCCGCTGTAATCCGGCGGCGCGTCTGCCGGGATCGCGGCTGTAAAAAACGGAACGGGGCCGCGGTGGGATTGCTTTTTGAGTGTTTTTTATTGAAAAAGCGGCAAAAAAATGAATTTTCCGGTTGATTTTATGCGGATTTCGTGGTATAGTTCACAATGAACTAATTTGTTAACGGAACAAAGACGGGCTTATGACCGGAAAAACAAGCACAGATTCGAGCTCAGTTCTGCCCCTGGACGCGCGGACCGCGCGTATCGCAGCGGACGGAGGGCTTGCCGCGTCTTTGCACGAGGCCCCGGCGAAGGAAAATGAAGCACGGAACGGATACCGTGCCGGGTTCGAGCCGGACGAGCTGGATTCCAGCATGCCGCATGTCGCGGAGTCCCGTGTGGCATCTTCCCCGGCTGTCCCCCGTCCTTCCGTTCAATCCACCACCTGTTTGAAGAGCAACCCAACATAAACGTTCACCATACATCAAACATCCCAGAAGGAGAAAACCATGAGCAGTCAACTGACGATCGGACTTGATTTCGGTTCCGACAGCGTAAGAGCCGTGCTGGTCGACGTGGAAAACGGCGAGATCCTCGCCTCCTGCGTCCAGAACTATCCCCGCTGGAGCGAGGGCAAATATTGCGACGCTCCGAACAACCAGTTCCGCCAGCACCCGCTGGACTATCTCGAAAGCCTCGAAGTCGTCGTCAAGGGCGTCATGCAGGGCATCGAGAAGGAACGCGTGATCGGCATCGGCGTCGACACCACCGGATCGACCCCGTGCGCCGTGAACAAGGAAGGCATCCCGCTTTCCATGCTGCCGGAATTCGCAGACGACCCGAACGCCATGTTCATCCTCTGGAAGGACCATACCGCCATTTTCGAGGCGGACGAGATCAACGCCTACGCAAAATCCCACGGCGGCATCGACTATACCATGTACGAAGGC
>JAFXUM010000020.1 GCA_017524965.1 Lentisphaeria bacterium
AAGGAGATCGTGCTGGATTACGGCTGCGCGACGTTCTCGGCCGGCGAATTCTGGGCGATGTCCCGCGACGACAACAATATCCGGCAGCTCAAGAGCGGAAGTTCCAACGATATCCGCAGAAAAAGCTCGCTCTACTCCAAACAGAACCTTGAAGTCTATCCGGCCCGGAGCGGCGGCGCGGCGTTCGACCTCGCGAAAGGTCTGCCGATCTCGGTGCAGGAAGGCCAGGTCTACCCGATCGAGATCCTGATCTCCGAGATCCCCGGCGGTCACTACGCGCAGGCGCTCTACATCGAACAGCTTGACGACAACGGCCGGCCGCTTATGAACGATTCCTCCGGGCGCATGACGCTCTTCCGCACGACGCTCGATCTCCCGGAACAGCCTCAGCGCGATTTCCCCGAGTTCAATCCCTACGGCCCGATCTTCCGCGTGGTGCGTTCGACCTCCTCCTCGGGCGGTTCCGGCAGTCTGATCGGCAGCCGTACACAGCCCCGTACAGCCCGTGTCAATGAGGACGACGACGACCTGTCGCTGTAAGATTCCTTTTCCCTGACGATAAAAAAGCCGCTTTTTCGGAAACACTCCCGGAAAAGCGGTTGTTTTTTATTCTGATCTGAACTCAGATGCAGTAGTCCATCGTGCCGTCCTTCGCGTTCTGCCTGTCGTAGGCCGCGAGGATGTCGGCGAGCGTGGTGCCTCGCATCAGGGTGCGGATGTCGTCATTGAGTTTGCACCAGACTTCGCGCGGGGCGCAGTTCGCGTTGTGGGCGCATTTCTTCGGCGCCGACACGCAGTCGACGATGGACAGCGGGCCTTCCATGACCTCGATCACGTCGAGGAGCGTGATGTCCTCCGGCTTCATGGCGATGTGGAAACCGCCGTTGACGCCGCGCACGGACCGGATCATGCCCGCCTTGCGGAGGGCGATCACGAGGCGGCTGATGTATTTCTCGGAGATCTGCTGCGATTTCGCGATGTCGCGGATCAGACGAGGTTTTTCCGACTGGTGGATCGCAAGGTCCATCAGGATGCGAAGTCCGTAGCGTCCTTTGGTCGAGATTTTCATAAAATGTAAAGCTCCGATTAAATATCTGTGAAAGTCAAATTTCCTGTCTATAATATGCCATAGGAAACCGGAAAATCAAGCAAAAAATTGTAAAAAAAGACGGTTTGTCGTGTTTTTATTCCGGCCGGGTGCGTCCGTTTTTGCGTTTTGCTCCGTGAAAGCGCGCGGCTTTCTTCGCGGCGCGGTTGGATTTCGGCGCGGATGCCGGATTCTTTTCCGCGTTGCGCGGCTTCCGGGCGGAGGCGTTCTTCTTGCCGTGATGCGCGGCGGAGACGGGTTTCCTCTTCGTCTTTTCCAGCAGGACCATCGTTTCAACGTTGGGCGAGCCGGGGAACATGTCGAAGACGCGGACGGCAACGGGGGAATAGCCGTTGTGTTTCCACGCGCTGAGCGTGCGCGGGACCTCGTCGGCGGAACAGAAGATGTTCAGGACGCGCGCCGGGGAACGCTTCGCGATGGCGGCGACCACGTTCGGGCGGACGCCGCTCCGGGGCGGGTCGAGGATGAAGAGTTCGCCCTCGGGCTGTTCCTCGTCGTCGCCGTAGAGGTCGGCGGGGCAGGGCGGGAGCTTGTTTTCGATGGCCGATGGCGTGACCGCGGCGGCGATGAACTCGATGTCGGCGTCGGGGCGGTTGTGCAGGGCGTTGCCGGACGCCGCGTGGATCGCCGGGCCGTTGAAGTCCATGCCGACGACGCGTTCCGGCGTGTCTCCGAGCGCGACGGCGAAGAGCCCGTAGCCGGAGAAGAGGTCGATCAGAGTGGATTCCGGGCCGGGCTTCAGGAGCTTTTTCGCCTCGCGCAGAAACGCGTCCAGGATGGATTCGTTGACCTGCGAGAACGCGGACGGCGGGTAGAGAAACTTGCATCCGGCGGCGGTGAGGTCGAGATATTCGGAGCCGAAGAGCTTCTTGAACGGATGCGCCCCGGCGGAACGCGATTCGAGGTAGAATTCGGAGCGCGTCTCGTCGAGGAACGTGAACATCGCGGCGACCTGGGGAAGTTCGGCGCGGACGTGGTCCGCGAGCAGTTTCGTCTTGTGCATGACCGCGGCGTCCAGGTGGAAGAAATTCAGGATCAGCGTCAGGCGTTCCGAGCCGCCGCGCACGACGATGAAGTTCAGGCTGCGCCCGACGGCGCGGTAGACGGGCGACACGAGCATCTTCCGCAGCCACGCGTAAACCTCGTTGTGCGATTCCGGTTCCAGCACGGACCGGAGCGTCTCCTCGCGTTCCGCTCCGTAGCCCATGCAGAATCTGAGGCGGCCGTCGCGCGCCACGTAGACGCGGCGTTTGGAGGTGGCGCGGTAGCCGCGCGGGACGGGCGACGGGACGATTTCCCGGACCAGCTGGGCGGGGAGTCCGTGGACCTGCCAGAACGAGCGGACAGCGTCGGTCTTGACGCGGCATTCGTCGGCGTAGTCGAGCGGGACCAGGAGCTCGTGCGGATGTTCGGCGTCGAGCTTGTTTTCGAGCCGGGCGTTGGAGACGGCGAGCGCGACGGCGTGCTGGAACAGGAACTCCGGGGCGCCGTCGGTTTCTTTTGGCGCGGTCGCGGTTTTCGCTCCGCGAGCCGGTGCTTTTTCGTCCGGAGCGGAGAAGGATTTGGACGGTCTGAAAGCGCCGTTTCTGCGCCCGGACTGAGCGGCGCGGGCGGAACGGCGCGGTTTGGAAAATGCCATGGGGTCAGGTTTCCTCAAGTTTGGCGTTCACGGAGAGCGCGTGGAGTTTGTCGAGGAGGTTTTCGTATCCGCGGAAGATCATGTCGGCGTTGTGGATCACGGACCTGCCGTGCGCGATGGTGGCCGCCACGATCATCGCCATGCCGGCGCGGATGTCGGGGCTGGACATCTCGCCGCCGTGGAGCGGGGAGGGACCGGAGATCACCACGCGGTGCGGGTCGCAGACGATGGCGTTCGCGCCCATGGAGATCAGGCGGTCGACGAAGTAGATGCGGCTTTCGAACATCTTCTCGAAGAAAAGGCAGGTGCCGCGCGCCTGGGTGGCGGCGACGATCATGCAGCTCATCATGTCGCTGGGGAACTGCGGCCAGGGGCCGTCGGAGATGGTCGGGATGGCGCTGCCGAAATCGTTCTGCACGCGGAGGTTCTGGTCCGGCTTCAGGATGATGTGGTCGCGGTAGAACCGGAACTTGATGTTGAATTTCTCGTAGACGCGCTTCGCCATCCAGTAGTGCGAGGGGGGGAGCTTGCCGGTGATCTCGAGGCCGCCGCCGGTCGCCGCCGCCATCGCGAGGAAGCTGGCGGCTTCGATGTGGTCGGAATCGAGGGTGAATTCCGCGCCGTGCAGCTCGGAGACTCCCTCGATGAAGAGCGTGTTGGAGTCGAGGCCGGTGATCTTCGCGCCCATGAGGTTCAGAAACTCGGCGAGCTGCTGCACGTGGGGCTCCGCGGCGGCGTTGCGGATGACCGTCTTGCCCTTCGCGAGGACGGCGGCGATCAGGATGTGCTCGGTGGCGGTCACGCTGGCCTCGTCGAGGAAGATGTCAGCGCCGGAGAGACCATCTTTTTTGAGCTGGAAATGCACGACGGCGGTGTCCTGGTCGAACGTCTTGCCGATGCCGAGTTTCTCCAGCCCGTAGAAATGCGAATCCAGGCGACGGCGTCCGATGAAGTCGCCTCCGGGCAGGCCGATGAAGGATTCGCCGCAGCGGGCCGCCACGGCGCCGCCGAAGATGAAGGAGGCGCGGAGCGCGGCGCATTTTTTCGGGGGCAGGGAGGCGGAGTCGATGTCGCGGGCGCAGATGACGACCGTGGAGCCTTCGCGCGTGACGGATGCGCCGAGGTCGCGTGCGAGGTCGAGCATGACCTCGACGTCGAGGATCTTCGGCATGTTGTGGATGACGACTTCGTCGCGCGTGAGGATGGCCGCGGCGATGATGGGAAGCGCGGCGTTCTTGTTGCCGCCGGGCGTGATGACGCCGGAGACGCGCGCCGGACCTTCGATGACGATGCTTTTCATGGTCGGGGGATTTCCTGTGGCTCAAAAAAACTGTGGCTTGTGAAAACGTGTAATGCTTTAACGGAAGATGCGGTGTCAGATCCCGGCGAGCGAGAGCTCCCGCTGGTTCTGTCCCTGCAGGGGGCGGAGCAGCAGATGGAGCGTGTGCGGCGGCAGGATGTCCATGATGCGCTCCGGCCACTCGACGAGCGTGTAGGCGCGCGGATCGTAGAGGTATTCGTCCACGCCGAACGCCAGCGCGTTGGTCGAGTTGTCGATGCGGTAGAGGTCGAGGTGGTACAGCACGCCGCCGGGGAACGGGTACTCCTGCACGAGCGTGAACGTGGGACTGCTCACGGGTTCGACGATGCCGAGGGCGCGGGCGAATCCGCGCGCGAAGACCGTCTTGCCCGCGCCGAGCGTGCCGTGCAGGGCGATGACCGTGCCCGGCGGAAGCTGGCGCGCGATCGCGGCTGCGGCGGCCTCCGTTCCCTCGGGGGAATCCGAACGGACCGGGAGGCGCTGCGCCAGGATCGCGGCGAATCCGTGCATGTCGAAGTTCATCGGGCGTCCTCGTCGTCGGATCCGGAATCTCTGAGGAGCGAGAAGACGCACTCGCCGTCGACGAACGTGGCCATGGTGCGGCCCTTCGCGGCGTAGCCGTTGAACGGCGTGTTGCGGGACTTCGAGTAGAAGTCGTTCGCGTCGACGATGTAATCGCAGTCCGGGTCGATGACCGTGACGTCCGCGGGCGCGCCGACGGAGAGGGTTCCGGCGTTGATGCCGAGGACGGTGGCGGGTCCGACCGTGAACTTGGAGATGACCTGCGACAGGGAAAGATAGTTCTTGTGGTACAGCTCGGTCAGCGCCACGGGCACGGCGGTCTCGAGGCCGATGATGCCGAACGGCGCATGGTCGAATTCGACGAGCTTGGCGGTCTGCGTGTGGGGTGCGTGGTCGGTGGCGATCACGGCGATCGTGCCGTCCTGAAGCCCCTCGATGAGCGCCATGCGGTCCTCTTCGGCGCACAGCGGCGGATTCATCTTGTAGTTCGTGTCGAACTTCTTGATCTCGACGTCGGTGAGCGCGATATGGTGCGGGGTGGCCTCGGCGGAGATGCGGACGCCGTCGGCCTGTGCGGCCCGGATCATGCGGACGGAATTGCGCGAGCTGACGTGCTGGATGTGGATCTTCCAGTTCGCGAGGCGGGAGAGGATGATGTCGCGCGCCACGATGACTTCCTCGGCGGCGGACGGGATCGCCTTCATGCCGAGCAGGACGGACCAGTAGCCCTCGTGCATCACGCCGTCCCCGGCGAGGAACTTGTCTTCGCAGTGTTCGAGGATGGGGAGCCCGAAGTTTCCGGCGTACTCGACCACGTGCCGCATGAGCTCGTTGCTCTGGATGCAGGTGCCGTCGTCGGTGAGCGCGACGACTCCGGCGGCTTTGAGGCTGCCGACGGGCGACATCTCCTCGCCCTTGCGCCCGACGCTGAGCGCGCCGGAGGGGAGGACCTTCACGACGCCCTCGCGGGCGGCGAATTCCTTGATGTACTGGATGGTGGCGGCGTTGTCGGCGCACGGCGAGGTGTTCGGCATGGCGACGATCGAGGTGAATCCGCCCGCGGCGGCCGCCATGGTGCCGGTGCGGATGGTTTCCGCGTCGGTGTTGCCGGGCTGGCGCAGATGCACGTGCATGTCGATCAGGCCGGGCGCGACCACGAGGCCGTGCAGGTTGATCGTTTCGGTTTCGTCGAGCGAGGGATCGAAGGAGCCGGGGTCGACGATGCGTCCGTCCCTGATCCAGAGGTCGCCGGTGCGGTCGATATGGTTTGCCGGGTCGATGATGCGGCCGTTCTTGAGAATCCAGGAGTTTTTCTTGTTCATTTGAGTGCCCCCGCGACGAGGAAGAGGACGGCCATGCGGACTGCGAGGCCGTTTGTGACTTGTTCGAGGATGACGGACTGCGGACCGTCGGCGACGGCGGAGTCGATCTCGACGCCGCGGTTGATGGGGCCGGGGTGCATGATGAGCGCGTCCTTCTTGATGTACCGGAGCGTTTCCGGGTGGATGCCGAAGAAGCGGGAGTATTCGCCGAGGCTGGGGAAGTAGCCGCGCTGCTGGCGTTCGAGCTGGATGCGGAGCAGGTTGATGACGTCGGCTTCGGCGAGGGCGTCCTTGAGGTTGTGGCAGACGCGGACGCCGATCTGCTCGAATTCGCGCGGGACGAGCGTGGCGGGCCCGGCGAACGTGACGTTCGCGCCGAGCTTGATGAGGCCCCAGGCGTTGCTGCGCGCGACGCGGCTGTGGAGGATGTCGCCTACGATGACGACGTTCAGGCCCTCGATGCGGCCCTTCTTCTCGCGCATGGTGAAGATGTCGAGCAGCGCCTGCGTCGGGTGGCTGTGTGCGCCGTCGCCCGCGTTCACCACGCCCATGTTCAGCTCGCGGGCGAGGAAATTCGGCGCTCCGGTGGCCTGGTGGCGGATGACCACGATGTCGGCCTGGAGCGCCTGGATGTTCTTGAGCGTGTCAAGCAGGGTCTCGCCCTTGCGGAAACTGCTCACGTCGGCGTTCATGTTGATGATGTCGGCGCTGAGGCGCTGTTCGGCGAGCTCGAAGGAGACGCGGGTACGCGTGCTCGGCTCGACGAAGAGGTTCACCACGGTGCGGCCGCGGAGCGCCGGCACTTTCTTGACGTTCCGCTGGGAGACCTTTTTGAACTCTTCGGCTGTGTTCAGGATGTGCAGTATCTCGTCCCGGGAGAGGTCGTAGAGCGACAGCAGATCCTTTTTCGTCCATTGAAAATCCATATCGGGGGGTCCTTATTGTTTTTTGACCTTGAAAACGCTGTCGGTGCCGTTGCATTCGGCCCAGTCCATGCAGACGCGCCATTCGGGGCCGACCGAGACCTTCATCCCGACGTAGTCGGCGTGGATGGGGAACTCGCGGCCGCCGCGGTCGATGAGCGCGGCGAGGCGGATCTGGCCGGGGCGTCCGAAGTCGGTGAGGGCGTCGAGCGCGGCGCGGACGCTGCGTCCGCTCTGGAGCACGTCGTCGGCGAGGATGATGATCTTGTCGTTGATGTCGAACGGGATGACGGTCTCCCGGATCATGGGGAGCGTCTTCCGTTTGCCGATGTCGTCGCGGTACATGGAGATGTCGAGCGTGCCGACCTCGACTTCGCGTCCCGTGCGCTCGCGGATGCTGCGCGCGATGCGTTTGGCGAGGGGGACGCCGCCCGCCTGGATGCCGATCAGTGCGACCGACTCCGGCGGCTCGTTCGCGATATGCTCGCAGATGGCCTCCGAGATCGTCTCGATCGCCTCCGTGATGCAGTCGCCTTCGAACATGGTTTCGTGTTCGGATTCGTAGTCGTTCATGCGTGTGGTTTCCTGTTCGATGCTGATGGCCGCGGCTTCGGAACGGGGGCGCACGGGGTGTGCGTGTCCGTGCGCGGGCGAAATGCGCGCGCGGGAAGCGGCCTTTTTACAATAACTCCGAAACAGCGAATATTCCAGTTGAGATTTCATTTTTTCCGCAAAAAAACATGACGGATACTTGATTTTGTCCCGAACCGGGGATATAATAATTAAGAAAACGATCCGAAAACAGGAAAACCGCCGTGTTCTGTTCCGGCGGATGCGTCTGTTTTTTTGTATGCGACCACGATCCAGAAACAGGAGTTTTGAAGACATGCTTCGTTTCCGTTCCATTTTGTTCGCCGCCGTGCTGACCGCGGCATCCGTGCCGTTCCTCGCCGGCGCACAGACACCCGCCGCGACGACCGCGACGGCCGCCGCGCCCGCGACGCGGACTTCCGACAGGATCACCGCCGTGCCGTTCCGCGCCGGTACGATCCTTTCCGCCGAGATCAGCAGGATGAAACCGTCGTTCGACGTCGAATCCGAGTTCGACCAGCCCGCGATCGAGAATCCGGCGTGGATCGAGCTGATCGTGAAGCTGGACAACGGCCGCAGCATCAGCCGCTTCGACTACGAGATCGTCGGCAAAAACGGCACCTATCCGTGCTTCGCGGTCGCTGAGGGCGCGGACGGATACTCCGTCGACGTCGAGAAGTGGACCATCAAGAAATCGTCTCCGCTGAGATACTACCGGCTGCTCTTCCCCGTGAGGCAGGACGAGATCGCCGCGGCGAAGAGGGAGCTTCTGCCCGTGACGCTGAAGGTGAAGCTTTTCGACACCACGCTCGCGCCCGCCACCTTCCAGGTGCGCGTGATGCCCGAGGGCCGGAACTTCACACGCGTGTCGTCTGTCCCTCCGGAAGGCATCTGCAACATGACTTATCACGAGGCGTTCGAGTCCGGAAACTGAGCCGCACGGAAAACGCACCGACAAAAAAGCTTCCCTGCCGCGAGCAAATCCGGAGGGAAGCTTTTTTTTTATGTCCTGATTTGAGGCGGGGCGGATTATTGTTTCGCTGCCTTGTCCTCTTCGGCCCAGCGGTCGAAACACCCCTGGATGAAGTCGATGGTCTTCTGGTGCGTCTCGTGGCTGTTCTGCGCGACTTCCATCGGCGGGCCGAACTCGAACCGGACGGGGCGCTCCGGGTGGAGCGGACCGAGGTCGCGCAGGTATTTTCCGGTGGAAAGGAAGTCGGTCTTCAGCGCCATGGGCAGGACCGGGACGCCCGCGGATTTCGCGAGCTTGATGCCGATCGTATTGAACTGCGACGGATCGAACGTATCCGTGCGCGTGGACTGCGGGAAGACGATCATGGAGATGCCGGATTCGAGCATCTTTTTGCCCTCGGTGAGGACGGTGCGCAGGTCTTCGCGGGCATTGGTGCGGCTGACCGGGATCGCGTGGAACGACAGCAGGATGTGACGGAAGAACGGCACATCCAGCAGGGATTTCTTCACGACGAACGAGAAGTCGATATATTCGCGGATGATCGCGTGGAGCACGGCCGTCTCCAGCAGGCTCATGTGGTTGCCGACGATTACGACCGGCTTGCCGCCGAGGTCGCGCAGATGGTTCAGGCCGCGGATGTGGATGCGGCCGCCGCAGCGTTCGATCAGGCGGATGTTCCGGGAGGAATACATGATCTGGCCATCCTTGTCGAGCTTGCCGTGCGAGGCTGTGTTGCCGCACTGGATGAACGTCATGAAATTGCTCTGATAGAAATACCAGCGGCTGTGGAGCCAGAGGTGGAACGCGAGGGAACAGCGGCTGGACTCGGGCGTATCGTAACTGTCCATGCCCGCGAAGAGATATTGAGACATTTCGGGACCGTTTGTGTGGTAAATGTATGGACGCGCGCGTTTTCCCGGATGCGCCGGAAAAAAACGCTGAGACTACTTCAATAATTTACAGCATAAACGCGTTTTCTTCAAGCGGAAAACGTCCTCCGTCCGCGTCTTTTTTCGTATTTTTCCGGCAGTGCGGGATTTTTTTCATTTTTTTGATGTTTTGTCCGGTTTTGCGTTTGCATGATGCGCGAAACGTGATACATTGTATACTCGCTTTCTCATACGGTTGATTGCACCATACATTCGCATCGTTTCCCGGGACACGTCCTCCGTAATCAACTGCCGAACCTGAATCGTCCGGAACCGCGTTCGTAAACGGCTCCGGCTGTCTGACACGCCGCGCTGGAACCAAACAGGCAGTACGGCACAACAAGTTCAACTGGAAGGACACGGCAAGCATGCTGAAGGATGTGTACGATTACTACAGCCACGACGACTGGGCGCTGATGAAAGCGGAAATGGACCGCCGGGAGACCCCGTTCCTGGTCGTCAACCTGAACATCATCCGCCGCAACTACGAGGCGCTCCGCAATCTGTACCCGTTCGCGCACATCTACTACGCCGTGAAGGCGAACCCGGCGCCGGAGGTCCTGACGGTCCTGCGCGACATGGGCTCCTGCTTCGACATCGCGTCCGTCTACGAGCTCGACCAGATCCTCGCGCTCGGCGTTTCGCCCGACCGCATCAGCTACGGCAACACCATCAAGAAGGCGCGCGATATCGCCTACGCCTACGGCAAGGGCGTCCGGCTCTTCACGACCGACAGCGAGTCCGACATCCGCAACCTCGCGCAGTACGCGCCCGGTGCGCGCGTGGCGTGCCGCATCCTGACCGAGGGCGGCGAGACGGCGGAATGGCCGCTCTCGCGCAAGTTCGGATGCCATCCCGACCTGGCGATCGACCTGATCGTGCTCGCGAAGGAGCTCGGGCTGAACCCGTGCGGCGTGTCGTTCCACGTCGGCTCCCAGCAGCGCGACATCGGCGCGTGGGACTCCGCGATCTCGAAGGTCCACTACATCTTCGACTACCTCGCGGGGCAGGGCATCAAGCTCAACCTCGTGAACATGGGCGGCGGCTTCCCGGTCAAATACATCTCGAAGACCAGCACGCCGCGCGTCTACTCCGAGGAGATCACGCGCTACCTGAACGAAGACTTCCCCAACGGGCTCCCCGAGGTCATCCTGGAGCCGGGGCGTTCGCTCGTCGCGGAGTCCGGCGTGCTCGTGACCGAGGTCGTGCTCGTCTCAAAGAAATCCCAGGCGGGCGTCGACAAGTGGGTCTACCTCGACACCGGCCTCTTCAACGGTCTGATCGAGACCATCGGCGAAAGCATCAAGTATCCGCTCTACAGCGACGCCGAGGGCAAGCCGTCCGACAACTTCGTGATCGCCGGGCCGACCTGCGACAGCCAGGACATTATGTACGAGAAATTCCGCAACGCGCTCCCGAGCGACATCAAGCCCGGCGACCGCGTCTACTGGCTCACGACAGGAGCCTACACCGCCAGCTACTGCGCCGTCTGCTTCAACGGCTTCCCGCCGCTGAAGACGTATTTCGTGAAGTGACCCGGAGAGATGCCGCATGAAGACCATGATCGCATACTGCGGCCTGGACTGCGAGAAGTGCGACGCGTATCTCGCCACCATCCATGACGACCGGGCGCTGCGCGAGAAGACCGCGAAACTGTGGTCCGAGCTGAACCAAATCACCATCCTGCCGGAACAGATCGACTGCGAGGGCTGCCGCGCCGACGGCAGGAAGACCGTGTACTGCGATCGGCTGTGTCAGATCCGCCGGTGCGCCATGAAAAAGGGCTTCGAGACCTGCGGCGCCTGCCCGGACATGGAAACGTGCCCGACCGTGGCGACGGTCATCTCGAACAACGCCGCCGCCCGAAAGAATCTGAAGGGATAAACCCTTTTTTCGGAACCCCGTATAAAAGGACGGGATCCCGGGCGGACTCATCATCATTGCCGCCCGGAACCCCGCCGGAGTTCGATTGTTCGTTTGTTCCGTTATTCGTTCGTGAAGATCTGGAATCCCGCGTAAGCGTCGTTTCCGTGCTCGGTGATGTCGAGGCCCTTGAGCTCCTCTTCCGGGCTGACGCGGAGGCCGGTCGTCTTCTTGAGGATCACGAACGTGATCATGCCGAGGATGAACGCCCAAGCGCCGTACGCGGCGATGCCGAGGAGCTGGATCGCCGTGGAGTGGAACCCGCCGCCGTAGAAGAGGCCGGTGTTCGCGTCGGCGATCTTCAGCACGCCTTCCGCGCCGAAGAGGCCGCAGGCGAGGGTGCCCCAGACGCCGTTGACCAGGTGGACGCTCACCGCGCCGACCGGGTCGTCGACTTTGATGCGGTCGATGGCAAGCACGCTCAGGACCACGAGCACACCGGCGACGGCGCCGATGATCAGCGCGCCGACGGGCGTCACGATGTCGCAGGGGGCTGTGATCGCCACGAGTCCGGCGAGCGCGCCGTTCAGGGTCATGGAGGCGTCCGGCTTCTTCAGGATGAGCCAGGCGGTGAACATGGCGGTCAGGGTGCCGGCGACCGCGCCGAAGTTCGTGACCAGCGCCACCCGTCCGATGTCGCCGTTGCCCGCGACGGTCGAGCCGGGGTTGAACCCGAACCAGCCGATCCAGAGGACGAGCACGCCGATGGCGGCGAACGCGATGTTGTGTCCGGGGATGGCGCGCGGCTTTCCGTCCGGGCCGTATTTGCCGATGCGCGGACCGAGGACGATCGCGCCGGTGAGCGCCAGCCAGCCGCCGACGCTGTGGACGACCGTGGATCCGGCGAAGTCGTGGAAGTTCAGGTCCGCCAGCCAGCCACCGCCCCACGCCCATTTGCCCGCGATCGGGTAGATGAAGAGGGAGATGACGGCGGAGTAGATCAGGTAGGAACGGAACTGGGTGCGTTCCGCCATCGCGCCGGAAACGATCGTCGCGGCGGTCGCGCAGAACATGGTCTGGAAGAACATGTAGGTCCAGTTCCAGTCGTCGCCCGTGTTGAAGATGTCCATGAAGAAGCCGCTCGTGCCGATGAAACCGGCCTTCGTGGCGCCGAACATGAACGCCGAGCCGATGATCCAGAAGCAGACGGAGCCGATCACGAAGTCCATCACGTTCTTCATCATGATGTTGCTCGTGTTCTTGGCGCGGGTCAGGCCGGCTTCCACGAGGGCGAATCCCGCCTGCATCACGAAGACCAGGATGCCCGCGATCAGGGTCCAGACGACGTTCAGGTTGACCTGAACGGCTTCCACCGCCTCCATCGTGGCGGGCGCGGCCGCGCCGTTCTCTTCCGCGGCAAACGCGGCGCTCGTCACGCCGCATACGGCTAACAGTGTCAAGAGTTTTTTCATGTATGTGTACCTCAATGTTTTCTTATCCGATCGCCTCGGAACCGCGTTCGCCCGTGCGGATGCGGATGCATTCGTCCATGGGCAGGACAAAGATCTTTCCGTCGCCGATGTGGCCGGTGCGCGCGCCTTCACAGATGCCCTCGATGGTCGTTTCGACGAATTCGTCGTTGACCGCGATGGCGAGGCGGACCTTCTTCAGCAGGTTGACTTCCTTCAGCGCGCCGCGCCACATCTGAGCGTAACCGCGCTGCTGTCCGCATCCCAGAGCGTTGGTCACGGAAATCTTGAAAACACTGCGGGCATACAATGCCTGCTTGACCGGGTTCAGCCGATCGGGCTGAATATATGCGATCACCAGTTTCATAACGAACCTCCTTTGTTCGCTGGTTGTTGATGCCGATGATTAGCACATCCCGTGCCAAGTCCCTTTTTCTGCTCAAAAAAAGCCGGTCCTCCCCGGATCCGTTTCAGAAAACGTAAAGGCTTTCCAAAAAACGGACATTCCGTGAAAAACGGGGTATGACCGGGGGAAAGAAAATACCCCGGACGCCCGAATCGTGTCCGGATCCCCGGTCCGCCGGGCCGGGCAGGGCGATTCCCGGCAGTTGATCGTTTTTTTGAGGTGCGCCAAACAGAAAGTTTTCTTTTTTTTTGCAAACGCGTTTTTTTAACTTGATTTTTTATGATATTATGTTATTGTAATATTTAAGGGCACCTCTATTAATTGGATTCGGCGGCTTTTCGCCTCCAGGCAAATCCCGATTGGGAAGATTTTCGGTGGTTACCTTCAGGTAGCCACACTCAAATCTTCCTGCATCGTCCTGTTTGCCTGTTTGCTGAAAATCCATCCGACTGAATGAACAGAGGTACCCTTGAAAATGACCGAACCGGAATCCGCAACACCAATTCCAAGGAGAAATAACATGAAACACCGGGTATTTCTGATCGCAGCCGCGCTCTGCGCCGCTGTCTTTGCCCTGAACACGACGGGCTGCAGCAGCGAAGAAGCAACTGCGTCCGCCTTGCCGTATGTTTCCGCGGACGGCGTCACGACCGCCGAGATCGAACTGATTCCGCCCGCCGGGGCCAAGGCTGGAGGAGACTTTCATTTTTCCTTCCTGACCGGGAAAGTGGAATGGACGCCGGGCATGATACCTTTGGTCGTCGGGGACCACCCGCCAAAACAGGAGAGAGGTCCGGCGGAACTTACATTCAGCATGATGGGCGAGGCCGACATGAAGAGCGTGCCGGTCGTGATCCTGTCGGA
>JAFXUM010000180.1 GCA_017524965.1 Lentisphaeria bacterium
AAACGCATCGCGGACCGTTTCCCCGCGCCGCTGGAGATCAGCGACGCGACCCCTGCGCCGATCGAGCGGATCAAGGGGCGCTACCGGTATCTCGCCACGGTCCGGACGCCGCCCAACGCCGCGTTCCGCGCGTTTCTGCGTGCGGAGGTCATGAACTGGCGGCGGACGGTCAAGGACGTGGAGCTGTACGTCGACGTCGACGCTCTTTCCCTGCTCTGAGGCGCTCCTTCACTCCTCTAAAGGGTTCTTTCTTCCAAATTAATCAGAAAAAGTCTCAATTCGGATTTGATTTTTATCCGTTCGGCGTTTATAGTATAGTAAATACAGCGACTTTTCTGAGACGAATCCGGCCCGAAACCCGGTTCAAAACGGAGCTTTTACCATGAAATACATCCTGTTTACGGTTACATTCGCGGCATCCGTCTGCGCCGCGCCGGTCCTGTTCGCCGGTTCCGGCCTGATGGACGACTTCATCACGCCTTACGACGACTCGCTCATCGAGCTGCCGGGCGAAAGCACCCGCAAGCCGTCCGTGTCCCGTTCCGCCCAGCTCGTCGACGACAGCACGACCGACACGTGGGGCGCCCGCGACAAGGATCCTTCCCCGTTCGGGGAACAGGGAGCCCCCTCCGGGAAGCCGAAATCCGGCAGTTCCTCTTCGTCCTCGTCGTCCTCCTCGTCGTCGTCCTCCTACTCCTCGTCTTCGTCCTCCTCGTCTTCCACGGGCTCGACAAGGTCAAAGAGCTTCAACGCGGACGGGAGCTACATCCCCTACTCGGAACGTTATCCGGAAGAGCCGAAGGAAAAATCGGATTCCGATTTCGACCGCAACATGTTCGATCCCAATTTCAACCCGTTCAAGAACAACTACAAGTACAAGGACACGAATTACCAGCCGACCGGAACCCGTCCGGAATACGAGGAAACGCGCCGGAAGATCAAGGAGATCCTCGGCGACGGCGTGCCGAAGGTGATGGTCGATTCGAAGGTGGACGAGCTGATCCACAATTCCGCCCGGAGCGCCACGCTGGAAGCCCCGACGACCCCGAACCGCTGGACGCGCGCGCCGAACGGCTGGTTCTGCGACTACGACGACGCGATGGAGAAGGCGCAGCAGACCGGAAAAGCGGTCGCCGTGTTCTTCCACTCCTCCGACAACGACAATTCGCGCAAGTTCAAGACCGAGCGCATGGAAAACAGCAAGTTCAAGAGCAAAATGCGCGACCGTCTGCTCGTCGTCTATCTGGACTACCCGGACAACGCCGGCACGAGCAAGGACAAGCGTTACCGCGAGCAGGCGGACCACAACACGCGCATCGCCGACAAGTTCCATGTCGCGAACTATCCCACGGTCATCATCCTGGACTCCACGGGCAAGGAGCTCGGCCGCCTCGACAGCAACACCAACTCGGTCAATACGTTCGTGGAAAAGGCCGACAAGATCGTGCCTCAGCGCGAGGAAAAAGAGAAAAAGAGCGGATTCAGGATCGGCGGCGGCATAGGAGTGGGCGAATCCGGCGTCGGAAAATCTTCGGACTGAGCCGGTCTTCTTTTTTCCCCCCTGCCCCGATGCTGAACTCGATCGCCGTCAACCGCGAGCCCGTCCTCCTCGGAGACATCCCCGCCCTTGCGGATGGTTCGGACCGGACCGTCCTCGTGCTTCGGCACTCCATCCGCGAATCGCTCCGGGCGGGCTCGGTCGACCCCGATCTGACCCCGGAAGGCGAAGAACTGGCGCGGAGAGGCGGGCGTCTTCTTTCCGGCCTGGGAGATGACATATTGTTCGCCGCTTCTCCCCGGATTCGCACGCGCCGGACGGCGGAGTGCATGATGGAGGGCGGCGGATTCCCGCGGCGGGAGGTCCGCGACTGTCCCGAGCTCGGCGACCTGACCATTTTTTCGCGTCCGGTGGACTTCGAGGCCATGCTGCGCACCCGGAACACGGAGAACGTGATGCGCGAATATTACTCCACGGGCCGTGCGGAAGGCCTGAAGGATATGAAGCCCTTCGCCGCGGAACTTCTGACGTATCTCACGCGGACGCCGTTCCCCGCGTCCCGTACGGTCATCATCTCTCACGACGTGCTGGCGATGTCGATCCTGAGCGCGCTGGGCGTCCGGTCGTTTTCGGTCGACGACTGGTGCGGCTATCTGCACGGGGTCCTGCTGACGCGCGGCCCCGGCGGCGTCTGGACGGCGGCGTATGCGGTCCCGGACTACGACGCCGGGAAAAAACACCGTCTTTTCGTCTGACGGACCGGAGGCGAAACCATGCGCGCGCGAATATTTTTTCAAAATAAAGGGATAAAAGGTTAAATATCGCTTGAAATCACGGAAAAACGTGATACCTTATGAAAAAAGTGCATTTGCCGCACTGTGTTTTTGAACTAAAATATCTTCATCCGCAACGGAGAAAGGTTTGTCATGAATAAGATCCTCTGTCTCTTCGCAGCCCTGCTGCTCGGCGCCGTCCTGCTGCCGTCCTGCTCCAAGTCCGGCGACAACGAGAAACCGCTGATCGTCGCCTGCGAGGCGTCCACTTCGCCGTACTGCTATTATGTAGGCAACGAGGCCAATCCCCCGGTCGCCGGCGTCGACATCGACCTCGTCGAAGCGATCGCGAAGGAACTCGGACGTCCCGTTCAGTACAAGATCGTGCCGTTCCAGCAGATCTTCACGCTTGTCTCCATGGGCAAGGCGGACATCGGCGCGGCCGGCGTGACGATCACTCCGCAGCGTGCCGAACGCGTCCTTTTCTCCACCGTCTACGACGTTTCCTCCCAGGTCATCGTCGTGCCGAAGGATTCTTCCCTCACGGACGAGGCTTCCCTGAAGACCGCCCGCGTGGCCGCACAGGAAGGCACCAGCGACCTCACGCTTCTGCGTGAACGCCTCCGGCCGAGGATCGTCCTGCCGTTCCTCACGCAGGAGGAAGTGAACGCCTCCCTCGTCGACCGCAGAGCGGACGCCGCCGTGATGGACCGCATGCAGGCGGAGCTTCTGGTCCGGGCGAACGGCGACGCGTTCAAGATCCTTGAAAAGCCGCTGACCAAAGACCAGTACGGACTTCTCTTCAACAAAAAGGACACCAAGCTCGCGGAAATCGCCAACAGCGTCATCGACAGGTTCAAGACCTCCGGCGCGATTCAGGCCAGCCGCACCAAGCACATCAACATCCTCAGCGCGCTTCCCACCGGCGCAAAGGTGAAGGAGGAAGTCAAGCCGTTCGTCGTCTGCCTCGAGACCTCGTTCGCGCCGTTCGTTTTCGTGGACGACAACCGTCTGGTCGGCGTGGACGTCGAACTGGCCGAGGCCATCGCAAAAGAACTCAAGCGCCCGCTCGAGCTCAAGATCGTGCCGTTCACCGAGGTGATCCCGCTCGTCATGACCGGAGCCGCCGACATGGGCGCGTCCGGAATCTCCATCACGCAGGAACGCGCCGCATGGGTGCTTTTCTCCAAAGCCTACGAGGAAGGCGTGCGCCGGATCCTTGTGAACGACGACGCCACGTATGAAAACCTTGATGATCTGATCGGAAAGTTCATCGGCGCCAAGAAGGGCACGACGAACGAGGATTTCGCCGTCAATCAGCTTCAGGCGAAAGAGATGTTTCACTACGACAACGCCACGCAGGGCATCATCGGCCTCATCAACCATGAGATCGACGCCTATGTCGACGACGAGAACGAAGCCGATCTGGCCGCCGGCAAGTACATCGGACGGGTCAAGATGCTGAACATCGCCATCCCCGCCGAATCGTACGGATTCGCGTTCCAGAGAGACAATACCGAGGCGAAAGCCGCCGCGGACAAGATCATCGAGGCCAAACGCGAAAACGGCGAAATGCAGGCGCTTTTCCGCCGCTACAACACCCGCTACAAAGCGATCGAATCCAACGGGATCTGAGCCCGCGCGGTTTGATCCCGTTCCGGGGCGGAGCGCGCCGCAGTCGGCATTCGCTCCGCCCGAATTGTCCCGTAGTACGGGATGACATGCGTTCGCAACAGGAGCCACCAGTCAAAACGGAACCTTTTACCATGGATGCAGGCAGAATACTCGACGATTTCCGCAGCGGAGCCATCACCCGCGAACAGGCGCTCTCGCTGCTGAACAAGCTCCCCTATGAGGACATCGGCTTCGCGAAGCTCGACCACCACAGGCAGATCCGGCGCGGCGGCATCGAAACCGTGTTCTGCGCGGGCAAGACCGCCGAACAGGTCCGCGCCATCTTCGAACGCTTCATCGCCGCGGGCGGAAACGCCCTCGGGACGCGCGCCACGCCCGAACAGGCGGAATACGTCCGCGCCGCCCTGCCGGACGTGCAGTACGACCCCGTGTCGCGCCTGCTGTACATCATGGGCAATCCGAAGCCGCGGACCGGATGCGTGGCGGTCTGCACGGGCGGCACGTCCGACCAGCCGGTCGCCGAGGAGGCCGCGAAGACCGCCGAATTCTTCGGCGCGAACGTGAAACGCTTCTACGACGTCGGAGTCGCCGGAATCCACCGTCTGTTCGCCTGCCTCGACGAGATCCGCACCGCGAACGCCGTGGTGGCCGTAGCCGGGATGGAGGGCGCGCTCGGCGGCGTGATCGCCGGGCTTGTCTCCGTGCCGGTCGTGGCGGTACCGACGTCCGTGGGGTACGGCGCATCCTTCGCCGGGATCGCCCCGCTCCTGACCATGCTCAATTCCTGCGCCGAAGGCATGTCCGTCGTGAACATCGACAACGGATTCGGCGCGGGCTATCTCGCCGCTCGCATCAACTCGCTCGTCACACAGGGGAACCAGCCATGAGCAAATCCATCCTTTACCTCGAATGCGCCACCGGGATCAGCGGCGACATGACCGTGGCCGCGCTGCTCGACCTCGGAGCTTCCAAAATCAAACTGCTCGCCGCCCTCGACAGCCTGAACGTGGAGGGGTATTCCGTCACGGTCAGACGCGCCAACTCGCACGGCGTGGACGCCTGCTCGTTCGACGTCGAGCTGGACCACGAACATGAGCATGAACATGAGCATGAACACGGGCATCATCACGGGCACGACCACGCGGCGCTCGAACACGAACACGCACACGAAGCCCACGACCACGGGCATGAGCATCACCACGAGCACGAACACGGACACGAGCACCATCATCCGCATGTACACCGGAATCTCGCGGACGTGACCGCCATCCTGAACAGCGGCGATCTGACGCCGCACGCCCGCGAGCTCGCGCTGAAGATCTTCGGCATCGTCGCCGAGGCGGAATCCAAAGCGCACGGCAAGCCGGTCGAGGAGGTGCATTTCCACGAGGTCGGCGCGATCGACTCCATCGTGGACATCGCGGCCGCCGCGGTCTGCCTCGACGACCTCGGGATCGACGACGTCGTCGTGACGGCGCTGAGCGAGGGGACCGGATTCGTGGAGTGCCAGCACGGCCTGCTCCCGGTGCCCGTTCCCGCCGTGGCGAACATCGCTTCCGCAAGCGGGCTCCCGCTCCGCATCCTCCCCGTGGAGGGCGAAATGGTCACCCCGACCGGCGCGGCCATCGCCGCCGCCGTCCGGACGCGTTCCGCCCTGCCCGAATCCTTCACGGTCAGGAAGATCGGCCTCGGCGCGGGCAAACGCGATTTCGGCATGCCGAACGTGCTCCGCGCGATGCTGATCGAGGAGACCGCCGCCGCGGACGCGCCGCCCGCCGAAATCATGATCCTGGAGACAAACATCGACGATTCCACGGGCGAAACGCTCGGGCTGGCAATGGATTCCCTGCTCGCCGCCGGGGCGCTGGACGTGCATTACGTTCCCGTTTTCATGAAGAAAAACCGTCCGGCGTGGCTCCTGCGCGTGATCTGCCGCGAGGCCGACGTGCCGGCGATGGAACGCGTCATCTTCACGGAGACCAGCTCCATCGGCCTGCGCAAGCTCCCGGCAGGGCGCACCTGCCTCGCGCGCACAGTCGTGGACGTGACGCTCCCCGCCGGGTCCGCGAAGGTCAAGAAATGCAGCTTCGACGGGCAGACGTTCTACTACCCCGAATACGAAAGCATCAAGGCGCTGGCGGCCGCTTCCGGCGTGCCGTTCGCCGATCTCTTCCGCGATGCCGCGGAGACCGCGAGGATGGCCGATGAAAGATAAACTGAACGAACTCCGGCGGATGCTGGAGGATCTGAGCGCGAACGGCGTCTGCGCGGCGTTTTCCGGCGGCGTCGACAGCTCCCTGCTCCTGACCGTCCTGTCCGAAATCTACGCGCGGAAGCCGTTTCCCCTGCTCGCCGTCGTGTTCGCCACGGCGTTCCACACCGCCGAGGAGACCGCGTCCGCGCTGAAACAGGCGGAGGAACTGGGCGTGCCAGCTGAACGCGTCGAACGCGACGTGCTGTCCGATCCGGTGCTGCGCGGGAACCCGAAGGACCGCTGCTACCACTGCAAGCGCGCGCTTTTCTCCGAGATGAAACGCATCGCCGGAGCGCACGGCATCCAAAACCTCGTCGACGGCACCAACGCCGACGACACGAAGGTGTACCGTCCCGGACGCAAGGCGCTGGAGGAGCTCGGCGTGCTGAGTCCGCTGGCGCTCTGCGGCTTCACGAAGGACGAGATCCGCGCCGCCGCCCGCGAACTCCTGATCCCCGTCGCGGACAAGCCGTCCACGCCGTGCCTCGCGACGCGGTTCCCCTACGGCACGTTCATGACGGATGAGGCGTTGCGGCGGGTGGAACGCGGCGAGGCCGTTCTTCGCGAATTCGGGCTGAAGGTGGTGCGTCTGCGCGTCCACGGCGACGTCGCGCGCATCGAGACCGATCCCGACGGATTCGCACTGGCCGCCGCCAGACGCTTCGAGATCGCGTTCGCGCTCCGCAAAGAGGGATTCCCCTACGTCACGCTCGACATGGAGGGATTCCGCTCCGGCAGCATGGACGAGCCGCTTCTCATGAAGCATTCGTGAGCGCCGTTCCCGCCCGGGTGCGGAACAGACACGCGGCATTTTCCGTCCGTTTCCTTTTTCCGGCCCGCATGGCCTGTGGCGATGCGGGTCGGATTGCATCCTGAAAAAGAAATCCCCGCCGGACGGTGATCCGACGGGGAGGGAAATGAAACCGGTTCGTGATTATTTGTTCTGAGAGCCGGAAGGCGGCGCGGCGAATCCTCCGGGCCGCTGGCCGCCGCCCATGCCGGGTGCGCCGCCGAAGCCGCCGCCCATGCCGCCG
>JAFXUM010000181.1 GCA_017524965.1 Lentisphaeria bacterium
ACTGCGAGGAGATCGAACGCGCGGACGTCCACGCAGGAGAGGACGACGAGCTGACCGCCCGTCACGACCTCGCCGCCAATTCGCGCAGCGTGATCGAACTGGCGTCGCAGGTATGTGGCGGACTGACCGACGGAGAGGACAGCATTTCCCAGAGGTTCGCCGAATGCCGACGTATCCTGCGCGGACTGGAACGCATCGAGCCGACGAAAGCCGAAGAATTCCTGAACTCGCTCGACGGCGCGAAGGAAGCCGTGGACGACCTGTCCTCCGAGCTCGCGTCGTTCGCGTCCGAGGTCGAGATCGACGAACAGGAGTTTCAGGAGATGGAGGAGCGCATGCGCCTGCTTCAGACCTTGAAACGCCGTTACGGCCCAACGCTCGACGACGTGCTGGCGCATCTGGAACGCGTCCGGGAACGCGTCGCGGCATTCGACGACGCTGAGCTCCGGCGCAAAGAGTTCGAGAAGCAGGAGGCGGAGGCGTATCGGAAGTATCAGGCCGCCGCCGCGCAACTCGGCGAAAAACGCAGGGCCGCCGCCGGAAAACTCGAAGACGCATTGTCGAAGGAGACGCACAAGCTCGGCTTCCTGAAGGCCGCGTATCAGCTTGAATTCTCCGCCGCGAAGGAAGGTCCGCTCGGGACCGATGCCGTCACGTTCCTGTTCTCCGCCAATCCCGGGGTCCCGATGATCCCGCTCCGCGACGTCGCGAGCAGCGGCGAAGTGGCGCGCGTGATGCTGGCGGTCAAAACCGTGCTCGCCACGGTCGACGAGATCCCCATCCTGGTGTTCGACGAGATCGACGCGAACATCGGCGGCGAGACCGCGTGCCGGGTCGGCGAGGAACTCGCTCTGCTCGGACGTTACAAACAGATCATTTCCATCTCGCACCTCGCGCAGGTCGCGGTCTGCGCGGACACGCATTTCCGCGTCGCCAAACATGTTTCCGACGGCCGCACATTGTCCGGCATCCGCAAGCTCGACGATGCCGCCCGCGTGAAGGAAATCGCCCGCATGCTCGGCGGCGGCGAATCGGCGTCCGCCCACGCGGAGGACATGCTCAAACAGGCGAAGAAGGCGGGCAAAAAGAAATGAAAACGTCGTTCGTAACACTCGACACGCCGGAAAGTCTCCAGACCGTGCGCGACATCGCCGCCGAGGTCTGGCCGAAGACGTTCGCGCCGATCCTCCCGCCCGAACAGATCCCGTACATGATGAACATGATGTACGCGCCGGAGGTCATGGAACGCGAACTGCGCGAGGGGTATCGTTTCGCCGCGCTGCTCGTGGACGGCGTGCCGTCGGGGTACATCTCCTGGTCGCCGTATCATGGCGACACGGCAAAACTGCACAAGGTGTACCTGCTGACCTCGTGCCACGGAAAGGGATTCGGACGGATGCTGCTGGACTACGCCTCGGACGTGTGCCGCGCCGCCGGGTTCAAACGGCTCCGTCTGAACGTGAACAAGCACAACGAACGCGCGATCTCCGTCTACCTCAAAAACGGGTTCGAGACCGTCGAGTCCGTGAAAAACGACATCGGCGGCGGGTTCTACATGGACGATTACGTGATGGAGAAACGCATCGGATAACGTTTCCGGCGCGTTCGGACCGGCGGATCAGCGCGATTTCTTTTTCGCGGCCGCTTTGGCTTTCGGTTTCGCAGCGGGTTTCGCCGCGGGTTTCGCAGCGGGTTTCGCCGCGGGGGTCGCGATGCTCCTCGAGGCGGGTTTCACCGCGGATGGGAGGCGCAGGGTCGATTCGCGCACGATCAGGCTGGTCGGGATGACGCGTTCCACCGAGGGCAGCTTCATGGTCGGATTGTTCATGCGCGTGAGGAGCAGTTCCGCCGCGGCGGTCGCGAGCGCGTTTTCGTCCTGATGCACGCTGGTGATCGGCACGCGCACGATGCCGCTTTCGAAGACGCCGCCGAACCCGACGAGCATGATGTCTTCCGGGATGCGGATGCCGCGGTTCAGGAGCTCCAGCTCCGTGCCGACCGCGAGCATGTCGTTGAAGCAGAAGATCGCCTCGACCTTCTCCTTCTGTTCCAGCAGCTGGGCGACGGCGCTCTGGCCGGCGATCATGTCGTTGCCGGTGCGGAACATCCAGTCGCCGCGCACCTCGATCCCCGCCTCGCGGAGACCCGCCAGGTAGCCGGAACGGCGTTCCTGCGTGACGTAGGAATCCAGCCGCGCGCCGAAGTACGCGATCTTGCGGAGGCCCATGCTGGTGAGGTGGCGCATGGCGGACAGCGCGCCATGGCGGTCGTCGACGACCACGGAGTCGGTGTTGATGCCGGGGATCTTGCGGTCGATGAAGACGAGCGGGCAGTTCTGGCGCATGATGAGCTCGGCGGCGCGGCGGCCTTCGTCGTAGACGACCGGGGCCCAGATGATGCCGTCCACCTGGCGTTCGAGCAGCGCCGAGATGTCGTGGAATTCCTTGATCGGGTTGTTGAAACTGCACGCGAGCAGGATGCGGTAGCCGTGCGTGAAGAGCGTGGCTTCGATCTGCTGGAGGATGCTCGTGAAGAACGAGTTGCCGAAGTGCGGGATCACCACGCCGACCGTCATGGTGTTCTTCTGCTGGCCGAGCTCATAGGAGAGGCGGTTCGGCACGTAGCCGAGCTCTTCGGCGAGACGGGTGATGCGCGTGCGGAGTTCGCCGCTCACACCGACGCCGCCGCGGAGGGCGCGTGATACGCTCATCATGGAGACGTTGGCGGCTTTTGCGATGTCGCGGAGCGTGGTCTTCTGTTTCTTCATGGTCGGTTGCCTTTATCGTTGAAATGTCGTTTGTTCAGATGCGTTACAACGATAAATTTAACGTAAAAAAACGAAAAATCAAGCGGTAAAACAAAGATTTCCTAACTTTTTTCGGAATGTTCGGGTCCGGGGACAAGGAAAGCCCCCGCGCCGGACCTGTACGCCGGAACGGGGGACTGTTTTTGCAGAAAGAACTTATTCCGCGAGGAGGATGCCCATTTCTCCGAAGACCATTTCTTCCGCGCCGTCCAGGAAACGGTCCGCGTGGATGCGGATGCGGTCGGTCTTCACGTTGTCGAGCGGGATCAGCTGCGGCACGGGGTTGGACTTCACGTTGGAGAACTCGCGGTCGGCGGCCTTGACCCACTTGCCGTCGCGCTGGATCTCGATGGTGCAGCGGTCGGGCGTGCCGAGGGGCGCGCCGGCGGCGGGCGTGAAGACGAAGCCGGAGATGGCTTTGTCGCGCGCGACGGGGAATTCGAGGTAGCGGAGCGGGTGCATCGGTGTGAACTGGCTTGCGGGATTGACCTCGAGTTTGCGGTAGTTCGGGAGCGAACGGATGTCGTTCTCCTGAATGGCCGTGCCGACGCCGATGAGGTCTTCGGGCGCGAGGTAGCCGGAGAATTTCAGCGACTTGACCGGGGCGGAGCTTTCCGTGATGCGGATGCGGACCGCGTCGCAGTCCTGCGTCGGGACC
>JAFXUM010000021.1 GCA_017524965.1 Lentisphaeria bacterium
GGAATCATGATCGTACCCATGAAACTTGTTACGCTCCTCTGCCTGGAGCAGGACCGTTCCGCCGCGGTCGACGCGCTCGCCGGACTTGAGCTCATGCAGCTCTGCCGCACCGCCGCGCCCGCCACGAAGGACGTCGCCTCCATTTCCGCGCAGGTCGCCGAATGCGAACGCGTGACCGGCGTCATCCGCAGCGCTCCGGCGAAGAAGGATCCGGACGCCGCGCCCGAAGTCGCCGACGACGAGCTCGTCGCCTACGCCTCCAAGCTGATCTCCGGCAAAACCGCCGCGTTCAAGGAGCTCGAACGTCTCCAGCGCGACCTGGACCTCCTTGCCCCGTGGGGCGAATTCGACCGTTCCGCCATCGCGAAGCTTCAGGCGAAAGGCGTGTACGTCACCCTGTGCGCCACCCCACGCAACATCTTCGACCAGCGCACGAAGGACGGCGCGTTCCCCGCGGAAGCAGCCGTCTCCGTGATCCGTATGGACAAGAACATGGTCCACTACGCGCTCGTCTCCGAAGCCCCGCTCGCGGAAGGAGCGTTCGACCCGGTCGCGCTCCCCGAACAGACGCTTTCCGAGACGAGGAAAGCCCTTGAGGGCTGCCGGACGTCGATCGCTGCCTCCGACGCCTCCATCGCCGCGGCGAAAGCGCTTCTGCCGCGTCTGGAGTCCAGGCTCGCCGCGCTCCGCAATCAGCTGGAATTCGCCTCCGCACGCGACGGCATGGAGCAGTCCGGCGAAATCGCCTATCTGCAGGGCTACGTCCCGGTCACGCGCATCGACACGCTGAAAGCCGCCGCCGTGAAGAACGGCTGGGCGCTGATGATCGACGACCCCGCGGAAGACGACCAGAACGTCCCGACGTACATCGAAAAGGCGCGCTTCCTGAACGTCCTGGATCCGCTGTTCGATTTCGTCGGCATCTCCCCCGGCTACCGCGAGAGCGACGTGAACGTCTTCTTCTTTTTCTTCTTCCCGGTCTTCTTCGGCATGATCCTCGGCGACGCCGGTTACGGCGCGCTGATGCTCGTCGCCGGGACCGTCGGCCTCCTCGCGCTCCACGCGAAGAAAGCGGCGCGCCTCCCGCTCGTCCTGCTCATCTTCCTCGCGTCCTTCACGTTCGTCTGGGGCTGGCTCAACGGCGCCTGGTTCGGACTGCCGAAGGACGTCCTGCCCGGCTGGATGCAGGGCTGGAGCATGATCACGGATCCCGCGAACAGCGCCGCGGCGCACAAGTTCGTGAAATTCTACGGCATCGAGGATTCGGATCTGACGGCGACCTTCTGGGAAGGCTTCCCGAGCAAGCTCACGCAGTGGTTCTGCTTCCTGCTCGCAATGATCCACCTGATGAGCGCGCACATCGTGCGCTTCTTCACCGGCATCCGCAAGGACTGGCGCGAACTCTCCAACATCGGCTGGGCGCTGATGATCTTCGCGAACTTCCTGCTCGCGGTCGGACTGATCGTCTTCAGCGGCACGTTCCCGTCCTGGGGCGTGTACGTCTACATCGTCGCCGCCGTGCTCATCGTCGTCACGATCCGCCCCGCCGCGGCGCTGAACCTGCCGTTCGACATGATCGGCAGCTTCACCGACGTGCTGTCCTACATCCGCCTCTTCGCGGTCGGACTCTCCGGCATGTACATCGCCCAGAAGTTCAACATGATGGGCATGATGGTGAAGGACGCCTTCGCCGCACAGGCCGCGAACGCCGCCCCGGCATGGCACGACGTCTACATCATCGCCGGATTCGTCCTGCTGATCCTCGTCGCGGTCGCCGGTCACATCCTGAACCTCGCGCTCGGATTCCTCGGCGTGCTCGTCCACGCCGTCCGCCTGAACACCCTCGAATTCTCCAACCACATGGGCCTCCAGTGGGCGGGATTCAAGTTCAAACCCTTCTCCGCCAGACAAAACAACAACTAACCATATAAAATACAAACAACAACAGGAGAAACTATCATGAGTCTGCTTCTCAACTCCCTCACCCCCGTCCTCGCACAGGCGGCCGACGCCGCCCAGACCGCCGCAGCCGCGGTTCCGCAGGACATCCCCTTCTTCGAACAGAAGGCGCTGATTTACGCCGCGGCGTTCACCTCCATCGGTTTCGCCGCCATCGGGTCCGCATACGGATGCGGCTCCGCCTCGTGCGCCGCCATGGGCGCGTGGAAGAAATGCTACGCCCAGAACAAGCCCGCTCCGTTCCAGCTGCTCATCTTCGCCGGCGCTCCGCTCTCCCAGACCATCTACGGCATGATCGTGATGTTCATCGTCATGGGCGGCGCGGCGAACGTCGCTGCGGCGACCGCCGGACAGTGGATCGCCTACTCCCTCGTCGGCGTCCTCGCCGGCATCGCCATGGGCGTCTCCGCCCTCTGGCAGGGCATCAGCGCGGCCGCGGCATGCGACGCCTTCGCCGAGACCGGCAAGGGCTTCGCCAACCAGCTGATGGCGCTCGGTATCGTCGAAACCGTCGCCATCTTCGTCCTCGCCTTCTCGATCGTCCTGCTCAGCGCCCTGGGCGCCGCCTGACCGAAGGCAAGCTCTTTTCTCAGCAAAAGACACAGGCTCCGTACCACACGATCCGGTGCGGAGCCTTTTTTTCATTCAACTATCGAAACACAGGTTCAACATGATTTCCGTCGACGCATCCAAATGCACGCGCTGCGGCCGCTGTATCGCCGACTGCGTGGTCCAGGTCATCCACCGCACCTCCGGCGGCCTCCCGGCCGTCCCGGAACACGCCGAACGCTACTGCATGCACTGTCAGCACTGCCTCGCCGTCTGCCCGGCGGGCGCGCTCACATGCGACGGACACGCCCCGGACCAGTGCGTCCCGTCCGGCCCCCTGCCCGACGAATCGCGCATGATGAACCTGATCCGCCAGCGCCGCAGCATCCGCCTCTACAAACAGGAGAACCTCCCGCCCGAGGTCATGGAGAAGCTGATCGCGTCCCTGCGCTGGATCCCGACCGGATGCAACGACCACCGGCTGGTCTTCACGGTCATCGACGACCGTGCGAAGATGGAGCCGTTTCGCGCGCGTATGCTGAAGATCACGCGCTTTCTCATCAAATCCGGCATCATGCGGATCGTGTATCCGGGCTACAAACGCTTTGAGGAATCCATGCTCGGCGGCCGGGATTTCGTGTTCCGCAACGCCCCGCACATGATCGTGGTCGCCTCGCCGAAGGACGCCCCGTGCGGCAGGTTCGACGCCTCCATCGCGCTCACGCAGTTCGACCTCTACGCGCAGAGCCTCGGCGTCGGCACGTGCTGGTGCGGATTCGCCTATTATGCGTTCACGCTGAACCGGGGCATGCGCTCGCTGCTGCATCTTCCGAAGGGATACAAGGTCGGCGCGGTGATGCTGTTCGGTCCGCCCGCCGTGGAGTATCCGCGCGCGACCGATCCCGAGCCGTACACGGTCATCCGCCCGGAATGATTCTTTGTGTCCGGGCGCAGCCGGACACTACAAAAGTGGAGGCCCCGCCTCCCTTCTTCAGACGACGATGACGACCTCGTTTTTCCCGGACGCGGGCAGCTGATATTTCGCGGACTTGACGCAACCGAGGAGGGCCTTCTTCGCGTCAGCCGCGTCCGGAGCGGTATTCTGCGTCAGCGGATCGTATCCGGTGCCGGGGTACTGCGCGGTCGCGACCGCTTCGCCTTTTTCCGCGTCCGCGTCAATCGTCAGGACGATCCTGGTGACATGGGGGAAGATCATCCGCACGAGCAGGGTCTTCAGCGCATCGCAGAGCTTGCGGCGGCGTTCCGGCGGGATCAGTTTTCCGGCGGCGAACGCCTCGATCGCGCCCTCGAATTCAAAGCTGTCGAACGCGCGGGCGTTCAGTTCGCGGTAGAATCCGGTATTTTTCCGCACGAACGACTTTGTCCGGTCGAACTTCGGACGGTCCAGCACATCCTTCACCGTGCCGTCCTCCAGGATCACACCGTCCGCCATAAAAACGACCCGAGTGGCGATCTCGCGGACGAAATCCAGGTCGCGCGACGAGAAAAGGATCGTCATGCCGCTCCTGACGACCTCGCGGACAAGCGCGTACACCTCGTTCTTTTCCGAGGGCAGCAGATCCGCGCCGGGTTCTTCGATCAGCAGGATCCGGGGCTGAAGCATCAGCGCGCGCACGAGGGCCAGACGCCGCCGTTGTCCGGCGGTCAGGTTCACGGGCATCTCGTCCGCCACGCCGGAAAGCCCGGCCATCTTCAACAATTCTTTCGCCCGCTCCTGGATCAGGCCTTCATCCTCGCCCTTTTCGTCGGACGGAGCCAGCGTCATATTGTTCATCACGGACAGATTCGGGAAGACCGATTCGCGCGAGAACACCATTCCGATGGACCTGCGGGCGCGGTCCGCGCCGCCGCGACGCCACAGCACCGGTTCCCCGTTCAGCTCCACGTTGCCGCCTTCGGGCCGTTCCAGCAGATCCAGACAGCGCAGGAGAAGACGTTTCGCGGGCTCGGACGCGCCGATCAGGGCGACGATGTCCCCTTTGCGGATTTCGAGGCTGAGATCGCGGAGACGTTCCATGCTGTAGCGGTCCTGCATGCTGACCCGCTGCGCCGCCAGGATGACGGGGGCTTCGGAAAAGGGTTCTGCTGTGTTCATATCGTGTCTGTCCTTATGCTGAGTGTGCGGATTGACTTGGATGTTTTCAGGCGATCCAGAACGGCGGACGCGACGGGAGGTCGTCAAGCCAGGCGTCCGGCTCGTAGAAAACGCGTTTGAGGAAAAGCCCCCGGGCGGGCGCGGTGTCCTTGCATTTCGCGCGGTCGCAGGCGAGCAGGATGCCCCGGAACTCGTCCGGGGTCATGCGGCCGCGTCCCACGAACATCAGCGCGCCGACCATGCTGCGGACCATTTTGTAGAGGAATCCCGTGCCGAGGAAATACATGCAGACGAGCGGACCGAACGTGACGATCTCGCTGCGCAGGATCGTGCGGACCGGGTCGTCGATCTTGCCGCGTTCGACCGTGAACGTGGAGAAATCGTGCCGTCCCTCGACGTGCTTCACCGCCTCGCGCAGGGCGCCGATCTCCGTCATATCCTCCATGTGCCATGAATACCGCCCGCTGAACGGGTTGATGTCGCCGGTGTTCACCACGTAGACGTAGGATTTGGCGAGCGCGTCGAACCTCGCGTTGAAGCCGTCATTCGCGACCTCGGCGGTGCGGATGCGGATGTCATCCGGGAGCAGACGGTTCATCGCCTTTTTGAGCTTCCAGTCCGGGATGTACGGCGACGGCGGCGCGGAGAAGGAACACACCATGCCGAGCGCGTGGACTCCGGCGTCCGTGCGGCTGCTGCCCTGGATCCGGATATGCTCGCGTTCGCCGAAGAGCCGGTACAGTTTCTCCTCGACGACCTCCTGCACCGTGATGCCGTTCGGCTGACGCTGCCAGCCGTGGTACGCCGTGCCGTCGAACGAGAGCTCCATTTTGAACGTCGTCCGGGGTGCGGGTTCCGCCGGGGAAACGGGCCCGGGTTCAGGCATGTTTTCAGGCTCGGTCTCAGGCATGGAAACAGAGCCATCCCGAGCTTCGCCGGGGGCAATGCGTTCCGTTCCGGCACATGCCGATGTTTCGTCCTGCTGGGTCATGGGGATTCCGTTCCTGCCTGAAAAAGAAAATCCGGGCGCAGTCGCCTGTGCCCGGATTGATGTTTGAAGTAAGACCGTCCGTCCGGATCAGTTGTTCTTCAGGTACACGGGCACGAATTCGTCGCGGCGGTTCTTGGACCAGACGGCGTCGCCGGTGCCGGTCACGGCCGGGCGTTCTTCGCCGTAGCTGACGGTCTTGATGCGGGCGGATTCGATGCCGTAGATGTCGATGAGCATTTCGCTGGCGGCGAGGGCGCGGCGTTCGCCGAGCGCGCGGTTGTATTCCTCGGTGCCGCGTTCGTCGCAGTAGCCTTCGATCACGACGCCCGCCTCGGAATGGCCAAGCAGGTACTGCGCGACCGCGGCGACCTTATTCTCCTCGGAGGAGGAGATGGTGTTCGCGTCGTAGGGGAAGTAGAGCGGCTGGAATTCGACGCCCTCGATCTTCGCGCCGAAGCCGTCGATGTACGGGGACTTGTTCAGGTCTTCGCCGTAAGCGCCGGGGCCGCCGTTCGAGTCGAAGCCGTCGCCGCCGTTCAGGCCGCCGTTGCCGAAGCCGTCGCCGCCGCGGAGTCCGGCGTCGCCGCCGTTCAGTCCGCCGTCGCCGAAGCCGTCGCCGTTCAGGCTGCCGTCGCCGTTCAGGCCGCTGCCGTCGACGTCGCCGTCCGTCCAGAACGGAGCGATGGCGTTGCGCGGATCGTTGGATTCACAGGAAATGGCGAATGCGGCGCAGGTCAGCGTCGCCACGGCGAGGATGGAGAGACGGGATAATTTCATGTGAAAATTCCTTCATGTTTGGTTGCTGGCATAACATTACATCCATTAAATTAGCCCAAAAACGAAAAAAATCAACACGATTTCCGAAAAAAACATTGACTATCGCCGAAAAACGTGTAAATTTCTTTATGTTCATTTCATTTTGACGGCATTTTCACGCCGCCGCACCGTTTAACAAATGGAGTTTTTTATGGACTATCCCCGTCCCATCCGCACCGACATCGACTGGTCGGCTCTCTCTTTCGGTTTCATGCCCACCCGCTCCCACATCGCCTTCCACTGGAAAGACGGCGCCTGGGACAAAGGCGAACTCAGGACCGATCCCACCATCTCCATGAGCATCGCGGCCACCTGCCTCCACTACGGACAGGCCTGCTTCGAAGGCATGAAGGCATTCCGCTGCAAGGACGGCAAGGTCCGCGTCTTCCGTCCGTGGGAAAACATCAAGCGCATGAACCGCACCGGCCATCAGCTGCTCCACCCCGAGATCCCCGAGGAGATGTACCTCGAAGCCATCCACCGCGTCGTGCTCGACAACATCGACTACGTCCCGCCCTGCGAATCCGGCGGATCCATGTACATCCGTCCGCTCTTCATCGGCACCGGCCCGCAGATCGGCGTCGCCCCCGCCACCGAATATGATTTCCTCATCATGGTCATGCCCGTCGGCGCCTACTACAAGGACGGCCTGAAGGGCGTCCCCGCGCTCGTCATCGAGGACTTCGACCGCGCCGCCCCGAAGGGCATGGGCCAGTTCAAGGTCGCCGGCAACTACGGCGCGTCCCTCATGCCCGCCAAGCTCGCGAAGAAGGCCGGATTCCCCATCCCGCTCTTCCTCGATCCGCGCGAGCACAAGTACATCGACGAGTTCGGCACCAGCAACTTCCTCGCCATCACGAAGGACGGCAAGTACGTCACCAGCGATTCCCCGTCCATCCTCCCGAGCGTGACCAACATGTCCCTCATGCAGGTCGCACGCGACCTCGGCATCACCGTCGAGAAGCGCCCGATCGTCGCCGAGGAGGAACTCCCGACCTTCGCCGAAGTCGACGCCTGCGGCACCGCCGTCGTCATCACACCGATCTCCTCCGTCACCATCCACGGCAAGGTCATCGAATACGGCCACGAATGCGGCCCGGTCTCCCAGAAGCTCTACGACCGTCTGACCGGCATCCAGAGAGGCGAACTGGAAGACACGCACGGTTGGCTCTACACCATCTGAGGCCGGTTTCAGGTCCCGGCCCGGCAACACCACGGAGGCGCACATGAAACGCTCTCTTTCCAAGGCAATCGCCCTGACGCTCGGACTCGCCGTGACAGCGGCGGCCGTCGTCACCGCGCTCGCGCAGAAGGATCGTGACGTGCCCGCCTCCGATGCGCCCGCCGCAAAGGTCGCGGAACATGAGGTCGTTCTCCCTCAGACTCAGCCGGTCCCGGCGGAACAGCCCGTCTCGATGACTCCGGCTCCGCCGCAAGTTCAGGAACCTGCTCGGACGGAACCGGCGGAAAGCGACAACGGCAACGGCGGCATTCGCGCCGGGTCGCTCTCCATCACGGCCACGCCGAAGACGAATCCCGGCACGGTCAGGGAGGAAAAGCTCCCTGAAATCGAGGTGGATTCCTCCAATGTCCGTTCCGTTCCGAAGTCGTCCGTCCAGCCGATCCGCGAATCCAAACGTCAGATCACGCTGACCTCGAAGCTCCCGCCCGATTCCCTCGCGGAAAAGCTCACGGACGCCAACGCGGAAAATGTCTCCGTCTGGCGGCCGGCGTTCAATTCGCAGGGATTCCGGGGCGCGCGCCTCGACGCATTCGCGGTCTCGCCGGACGGCTCCGTGCTCGCCATCGCCGAACGCACCGGCACGTTCAACGGCCCGAACGGCACGCGCATCGTGCTGGTCAACACCTCGGACTGGCAGGTCATCCGCGTCTTCACGGCCGGGCGCATGCTGAAAAAGCTCGCGTTCGTCCCCGGAACCACAACGCTTGCCGCGATCGCGTTCCCGCAGGCCGCGCTCAAACAGGACTTCGGACTGGTCACGCTCGACCTCGCGGCCGGGAAGGAACAGGATTTCCTTCCGCTTTCGTTCCCGTTCAACGCGAAGCTCGCGCCGGAGGACGTCGCGCTGCTCGCCGCACAGGACCGGATCATCTGCTCCGGCTTCTTCGGCTCGACCGTCTTCTGCATCCATCTGCCAATTTCAAAGGAGGCCGGGGTCCCGTTCCATACGTTCGACACCGTCTCGCCCGCCTCGGCGCTCGCGGTCACGCCGGACGGCAAATCCCTCGCCGCCGTCTCGCAGAAGGCCATCGAATACTTCGACCTCAATCCCGCCGCGAAATACAGACGCAGGTCCATCACCACGCTCGACCTCGGCTGGAAGCCCGTCGACATCCGTTTCCTCAACGGCGCCCAGACCGAATTCGTCCTCTGTCCCGCTTACCGCGACGACTCCCCGCCGATGTTCGTGCGCGCCTCCGCGAAGGATTCGCTCGACGGACGCAGCGCCGGATTCTCGGTCCCCGTGGAACAGGACACCCGGGTCGGCGTCGCGTTCAAGGTCAAGGGCCGCATCGACATCATCGACCCCGTCACGCTGGAGGCCGTCGACAGCGTGATCCTCGAACAGCTCCGCCCGGAGACCTCCGGCGACACGGCGTTCGTCTTCTACCATGACGCCATCCACGCGTTCTGCGTGATCGACACAAACGGCAACTGTTTCGCCGCAGGCAAAGCGCAAGGCGAAAAACGCTGGTCGAAACGCATCATCTGGAACGGCGGAGCCGCGAAACGATGAGCCGCGTTTCTCCGGTCGCATTTGCACTTCTTCTTTTTTCCGCGTCCTCCTGCGCCCTGTTCGAGGACGCGAAACCGGAACCGGACAACGTCTCCCCCGACCGTTCCCAGCTCATCGCCGCCGCCGGAGGCTTCATCTGCCTCTACCGCGAAGGCGCGAACCCGGTCGATCTGCTCTATGTGAAGAGCACCGCGAACGAAGCCGGATTCCAGGTCGTCTTCAAGATCGCCGAAACCGCCGTGATCCCCGAGGCCATCCGCAAAGGCTGGGGTGACGCCGCAGTCGGATTCACCGAGGCCGAGGCGAAAAAGCTCGGTCTGCGCACCGTCCCCCTGCCCCGCGCCGAAAACGAACTCCGCGAGGACGCCGGCACGAACGTCATCCTGCTCCGTTCCGGCGACGAGTTTCTGGACGCCCTGCTGAACCC
>JAFXUM010000022.1 GCA_017524965.1 Lentisphaeria bacterium
CGCAGATGCAGACGCAGGATGCGAAGCAGTTCGCGCATCGCGGCGGGGCTCCGGTGGATGCTGTGCCCGGAATGCACGATCACTTCGCTCGCGGCATTGTCGAGGTGGCTGCTGGAATACGGCACGACTCCGTCGCTACCGCCGGGATGGTCGGCGTGATCCGTGTCGCCGATGATCGAATGGTAAACAAGGTCCTCCTTCATGCGCGAATCCCCGATCGCCCGGCTGAAGAGGGAGTCGGGGTCAAGGTCGTGGAGTCCGGTGACGAAATGCACGTCCTTGTCATCTTCCATCCGGGCGCGGCGCAGCTTTTCGATTTCCTCCTGGTTCTTGTTGAGTTTCTGAAAAACCGCCGCGAAGAGAGGAAGCTTTTCGCGCAGATTCGCCGGCAGATTGACGAACTTCGATCCGATGCGCGTGATCGACCACTTCGCCATCTCGGACCCCCTGTGCGGCACGGCCATGAAAACCACCCTGTGAACGAACGGCAGCGCCGGGAAAACGGCGAATTCCTCGATCAGATCCAGTTCTTCCTCCGTGAGTTCTGTGCGGATTTCGTCCCACGTGCGGTGCGTGACCTGTTCGACGATGTAGTGCGGATCGTCCTGCAGAAGCGTGCGCGAGACCAGGCCGCCCATGCTGTGCCCGATCAGGACCATCTTGTCGAAATTCTCGCGCGCCTCCTGCGTGATCCCGAGCTCCTCGCGAGCGGCCAGCAGCACCTTGCGGAGGTTGTAGGCGGTCGCCATGACCGGTACGCCGCTGGAAAAAGAGAAGAACCAGAACTGGTAGCGTTTCCGGATGACCGGGTCGTTTTTCAGGGCGTTGATCATCTGCACCCAGGTGTCTGGGCTGGACATCAGTCCGTGGATGAAGACCACCGGGATCTTCCCCGGCTGGTACGGCTCGATCAGGAACAGCCCGGAGTGATCGTCCTGTTTGTCGGACTCCAGCATGACGGAGATCAGGTTGCGGTCGGGCAGACTGTTCAGGAAACAGGCAAGCGGGGTGGAGAAGTCCAGCGCGAGCGGCGCGTTTCCCTCCGACAGGAACGCGAGCTCCTTCGGGGCCGTTTCCTCCAGCGAAGTGTCCAAATAGTCCAGCCTCACTACCATGTCATGGGCAGGCGATTCCCTGAGCTCCACGATCAGCGTCACAGGGATCGTCAGGCCGCGCGGGCTTTTCAGGATCCGGTGCGTTTCCTGCGGTGCGAGCAGTCCGACCAGCGGGATCCCGATGCCGGGCTGCCGGTTCTTCTGCATCAACGCCTTGACGGAATAATCGGAACAGAGTGAGAAATCCTCGACCGTGTCGTCCGGGACGGAAAGGTGATAGAACGGCGAGTCGAAGAAATACCGCCGGTCCTCCAGGTCGAGGAGGCTGAAGGAATTGTTCGCCAGCAGTTTGTGCTCCTTCAGAAAACTGAAGATGCCGCGGCAGGCGTCGTTGTAGATCTGCATCATCCGGAAGGAGGAGAAGTCATTGCCCGAAAACTCGCCGGCCCCCAGTTTCCGGGCGGCCGCAAACGCCGCCTTCGTGTAGTAGAGCGCCGAGAGATGGCCGCGGATCGCCTTTTCCATATCGCCGGACTCCATGGCGATCCAGCGGCAGAAATCGGCGGCGATCCGCAGGTATTTCGGATCATCGGAGATCGTATAGTATTCGTTCAGCCTATGCAGCGTCAGTTCCGGGTCCTCGTCGAGATCGTCCTGCTCCATGTTGCCGCGCAGGAAGTTCTCGGATTCGAAGGAAAGCCCGTCACGGGAAAACGCCTCGTCCTGATAATAGCTCTCCATCTCCGCCGCCGACGCGGGCGAGATCGTCACCTCGCGGCTCTGGATGTAGGAACATGAGGTCAGCAGAATCCAGGCGGACGCCATTGCTGACAGCACGATCGGGCTCACGCGGAAACGAACGGAACGGTCACTTCTTCCGAAGGTTTGTTTCATGAATGTATCTCCTCAAAGTTTAGTTTGTTTTTCGCAGTCGGTCTACGCGGCGCGCAGGGCGGAGGGATGTGGCGGACGGTCATCGTTCGCGCAGCCAGCGTGCCTCCGATTCTCCGCCGTAATGCGCGGACGGCGCGTTCTTGCCGCAGCAGAGCCCCGGCACGAGCGAACGCGCCCGGATCGAGCCGAAGCTTTCCCCTTCGCGATGGGCGATCATGTCTTTCTCGAAGAGCAGCTGGACCGCCATTCCGTTCAGGATCACGCGGATGTCTCCGCTCAACAGGTCAACCGCGCCCGGCAGCATCGGCAGGAGCCCGGTGGTGCAGTTGCGGTAAAGGCTGTTGTAAAACTTCGGGTGAACCTGAAGCTCCGCCGCGCGTTCCAGAATTGAGGCCGTGGTGTCGCGCAGGTTCTCGTGATTCATGTCCAGACGGTAGACGTAGAGCGTTTCTCCTCTGTGGTCGGTGCGCAGACCGTAGAAATCGTTCGGCGTTCCTGCGAGCATGGCAAGCCCGTAGCGGCGGTAGATCCCGTCGATGCCGTTCTGGTCCGCGCCTTCCGGCAGACGGGTCTCCAGCGAGATCACGACCGTTTCGCCGTCCGCGAAGTTCAGCCCGAGCATGGAGTGGGCGATGCCCTCCTGATTGTCCCAATGCGAAAACACCGCGTCGATCGAGGATATCTTCTCCGGGTCGACGGTCATGGTGCGGTACTGGACATCGAAGTCTGTTTCGGAACGATAGACAAAATCCCGCACATTGAGAAGCTCGTATCTTCCATCGTCAAGTCTGTTCACCTCCAGCGTATGCCGCCAGGGTGTCTGCCAGAGCGTATAACGAAAGCGTTTTTCCGGCGTGATGAGGCAGAATACCCCGGTGAGCAGAATCTCGATCAGCGCCGCCGCCAGCAGTCCCCAGCGGGAGAACAGGCTCGCAACCAATGATACGAGCAACGCGATCAGTCCTGCCCAGGCGAAGAAGACCGGCATGTCGAACGCATGGAAAAGCGCTCCGGCGCACCACGGCACACCGAGCGCCAGCACCACAAACGCCACCCGGTACAGCGTTTTTCTGAGCGCCCTGAACCGGGCGCGGAGACGCAGGACGGAAGCGATCCGTATCAACCAGTTTTTCATTTTATTCCGACGACTGACCCTTATTTAAAGATTTAGAAACTTGCTATCCGATATTGCTAATTTACACCGAAAAGGAACAAAATACAAGAGCATCAATGTCGGGATTATCTTTTTTTATTGCTTTTGCCTGTTCTTTTTGAGCTGTTTCAACAACTTGTCCGTCTGGATGTTTAGTAATACGTTTATGACGCCTGTCACGATCATAATGATGCCGGCGATCATTGCTCCGTTCAGCCAGAAAGACTTGTTGTAATAATCGCAATACACCCCGGATATCAGCCTCGGAAACCAGAAAAAGCCCGATTGAATGCCCTCGGTTTCAAACCGCCATTTCATGCCGCCCCAATAACATTCCGCCTGGAAGGTCAAAGTCTCTCCGGCAGCGTTCTCCATCTCGAAAACAAACGAATGATCATCCGGTCCGTTTTTCCAGGTCCCCTCCGTATTTATGAAATCTTCACCGGGATGGGACCAGACAGTCTGGTACGTGTTATGATTTGTGACGACAAGGAATGCTCTCCCGTCGTCGCACAGGCAGTTCGCCAGCCAACAACGCGCATTGTAGACGCCTTCGGGATCGTCGCGCGGGATCCACCTCGGCAGGATCATAAAAGCGGCGAGCAGAACGATCGCCAGAAATCCGGTGAGACAGCAGATGATGTCCGTTGCCTTCGGCTTCGTCCCCCGGCGCCGATACTCTTGCGGCGTCAGGCGTCCCGTTTCTCCGGGCTTGCGCATTTGGTTCATATTTGCGAGGATCAGACGGTTGATATGCATGTCGGAGGCGTTTCGGCCGATGTCGATGAAGAGGCCGTAGCGCGTGAGCTTGCATATGAACTTGATCCTGCGTTTTTTGTTCTGGACGGGTTCAGCCATGGTCAGTTCGCCTTCCGTTCATCCGCGCCCGACTTTCCGGTCACGCGGACCGGACTCTCCATGGCGAGCGCGTGTTTGGGGCAGCGTTCGATGCAGCGGCGGCAGTGCATGCAGTCGGGATCGCGGAAAAGTCCGTCCTTTGCGGCTTCGGGCGGGAAGAACCCGAACGGGCAGGCTTTCGCGCAGAGTCCGCACTTCACGCACGAATCCGCGACGCGGATGCCGCTTCTGCACGGGCGGATCGTCTTGTAGATCTTTCCCATCGGGCAGACCGAACACCAGAAGTATCGGTTGAAGACCAGCCAGCCGATGAGCCCGACCGTCGTGGTGATCGCGATCATGATGTAGAAAAGCATCCCCCAGGCGCGGATCGAATCCGGACGGAGCCAGATTGCCAGTCCGAGGAGCATCACGAGCATGACGATGATGGATGTCCTGCGCGCCAGAAGCCCGGCGGGGAGCTTCCGCCCGGTGTCGGGCAGGAACGAATAGAACGCGCCGCGCGGGCAGAAGGCGCCGCATCCGTGGCGACCGCCGTGCCGCAGCGCGCCGAAGATGCCGACCGCCACGTTGAGGAACATGCAGTACGCGAGGACGGGGTAGCGCCAGCCCAGCGCCAGCACGGCCGCGAACATCAGCGCCCCGACGGCGCGCTTCACGGGGAACGGTTTCTTTTTTGCCATGTCTTTTCGCCTCAAAAACAAAGTGCCTGGGGTTCCGGGGACGCGCGGACGCCGTTCGGGCGTGCTGAACTCAGATCAGGGAGGCGAGGTCCGTGAACTCGTAGCCGTGCGCGGCGGCGACGTTTTTGTTCGTGAGCTTGCCGAGGTAGCAGTTCACGCCGGAGGAGATGACCTTGCTTTCCTTGCAGGCGGCTTCCAGGCCGCCCTTCGCGATCCGGAGACCGTAGCGCAGCGTGGCGTTCGTGAGGGCGATCGTGCTGGTGCGCGGCACCGCGCCTGGCATGTTGCCCACGCAGTAATGCACCACGCCTTCCTCGATGAACACCGGATCGTCGTGCGTGGTCACGTGCGAGGATTCGCCGCAGCCGCCCTGGTCGATCGCCACGTCCACGAACACCGCGCCGTCCTTCATCTCGGGCAGGTAGCGCCGCTTGAAGAGCTTGGGCGTGGAGCCGCCGGGGATCAGCACGGACCCGATCACCAGGTCGGCGTCCTTCAGCACGCGTTCGATGTTGCTGTCCGAGCTCACCAGCGTCTGGATGTGCGCGCCGAACATGTTGTCGAGCTCTTCGAGGCGCTTCAGGTTGATGTCGAGGATCGTCACGTTCGCGCCCATGCCGACGGCGATCTTGCACGCGTTCATGCCGACCGTGCCGCCGCCGAGGATCACCACGTTCGCCTTCGGCGTGCCGGGGACGCCCGCCAGCAGGATGCCTTCGCCGCCGAACTTCTTCTCCAGGTACTTCGCGCCCTCCTGGATGGAGAGACGGCCCGCGATCTGCGACATCGGGGCGAGGCACGGCAGGGAACGGTCGGATTCCTGGATCGTCTCGTACGCGACCGCCTTGACCTTGCCCTTCAGCAGGGCGTCGGTCTGCCCTTTGTCGGCGGCGAGGTGCAGGTAGGTGTAGAGGATCAGCCCCTCGTGGAAGAGGCCGTATTCGCTTTCGAGCGGCTCCTTCACCTTCACCATCATGTCGACCAGATGCCACACGTCCGCCGCGTTGTCGATGATGCTCGCCCCGGCGTCCACGTATTCGTTGTCGGAGAACCCGGAGCCGACCCCGGCGCCGCGTTCCATGTACACGTGATGCCCAACGGCGACGTAATCCCGGACGTTGTCCGGCGTGAGGCCGACGCGGAATTCATTGTTTTTGATCTCTTTGACGCATCCGATTTTCATGGTGTTCAGCCTTTCTGTTTGTCGCCCCCGAAAACGAGGCGGAAATCTCCGTTCGCATTTTTGCGGACGGGTGTTGGTCTTGTCGTGTGTTATATAAAATAACGGCGGGAACTCATTTTTCAAGCTCCCCGAAAAACAAAATGGCCTGTTTTTTCAGAGGACAGACTGGGCGGGCTCCTGTGTGCGATCAAGCTCTTGCGTTTTATTTTTCAAATATTCGGAGCCGACAGTACCATCTCTTCTCAAAAAGAGAAGATGATCGTATCCTTCGAACAAATGCCATTTGACGCGCATCGTGATGAACCTGTCCTCGGGGGCTGTCGAATCCTCGGGAGGTGCATGATATGTCGCGGAATAGAGGTCAAAGAAAAACGTCTTCCGGAAATCGCTCTTCTGGATCCCCAGCGTCTCCAGCAGGGAACGCATGTCCTGCTGGGGCGGATAACTCCCGTGTTCCGTCTTGTAAGCCTCCAGGCGTATGGATACACGTATCATGTTCTCTGTCGTGAGCGCGTTATCCGATTTCAACTGAACTGCTACGATCATCGGAAATAAATACAGGATGAAAAGCAGGTCGAGCGTAAACAGCACGTAGACGGACAGCCTCTGTACGCCTTCGCGGTACATGCGGACCACCGCGGCGACCGCGCAGACGAGCAGGGAAACCACAAGCAGGACCAGGATCTCGACAGGGGAAGGACATATCCCAAGCGCCACCAGGACTTCAAGTAAAACAATCCAACCGGGGAAAAAGAGCAGCAGGAGGATTCCGAAACAATGGTCCTTCAGAAATCGCAGAATACGCGTGAGTACGTTCTTCATTTTGCCTCCTCCTGAATGATGATGGACGGGTCGGCCTCCGGTTTCCGTTCGGACGCCGGATTTTTGTTTTTCAGAGATTCGGGGGCGATACTGCCGTCCCTTCTTAAAACCATAAGGGTATCAAAGCCGCCGAACGGCTTCTCCTTGACGGGCAGAGTCAAAACCCGTTCCTCCCAATTCTGAGGAGGAAGAAGGGGACCCGTCAACATATTGAAAGCCGTACCATCCAGCGCATGGTATTCTGCGGACTCGATGGAAAAGAAAAACGTTTTCCGGAACTCGCTCTTTTGGATATTCAGTGTTTTCAGCAGCGATTCGAAATCCTGTTGAGGCGGGAAACTGCCATGAACCATGATGTATTTTATCAGGCGTTCGTTCACCAGTGCCATATTCTCATACGTGAGAGCTCTGTCCGATTTCATCTGGACTGCTACGAGCATTGGAAAAAAATGCAGAATGAAAAGCAGGTCGAGCGTAAACAGCACGTAGACGGACAGCCTTTGCACGCCATCGCGGTACATGCGTACCACCGCGGCGACCGCGCAGACGAGCAGGGAAACCACAGGCAGGACCAGGATCGCGACGGGGGAAAGACGTATCCCCAGTGCCGCCAGCAGTTCAAGTAAAACGCCCCAGCCGGGGAGAAAGAGCAGCAGGAGGATTCCGAAACAATGGTCCTTCAGAAATTGCAGAATACGCGTGAGTACGTTCTTCATTTTGCCTCCTCCTGCATGATGAACGAGCCGCAGGGGAGCCAGTCTGTGACGGACAGATTGACGAGGACGCCCTGGATCGCCCACGTATGCGTGCCGTTTGAAATATCGGACAGCGTATAGGTGTTCTGATCGCCGACCTCGTAGGTCTTCCGGTCCACGCGGATCCTGTACCGGAGTATCTTTGCA
>JAFXUM010000182.1 GCA_017524965.1 Lentisphaeria bacterium
CGTCTGGGCGTTGATGCCGTCGATGAACTTCTCCTGAAGCTCGAGCTCGGGTTCGGACTCGAGCGCGGCGGCGAGCATGGCGCCCGTGGCGGCGCAGGTGCGCGAGAAATCATGCTCCATCACGTCCGGATCCTGCGGGATGTAGTCCTGCGGTTCCAGTTCGGCGCCGCCGAGCGCGATGAGGATCGCGCCGAGTTCCTCGACCGTGATCACGCGGTCCACGCCGGGGCAGGACAGCGATTCGAAACGCTTGGCGATGCAGGGGCCGATGAAGATGTTGACCGCGTCGGGGTAGAGCTCGCGCGCCTTTTGTCCGGCAAGCGCCATGGCGCTCGGCACGGAGGAGAGATAGGGGCGCATGGCGGGCAGATGCCGCCGCACGAGCTCGACGAACGCCGGACAGCTGGCGTCGGCGACGAGCTTGCCGCCGAGCTTCATCTTGCGGATGAACTCCTCCGCGGCCAGACTTGCGGCGGTCTCGGCGGCCTCGGCGACCTCGATGATCTCCGCGAAACCGACTTTCCGCAGGGATTTGAAGAGCTTTTCGCGTCCGCCGGGGAACTGGTTGAGCGTGGAGGGCGCGACGAGCGCGACGGCCTGGCGGCCTTCGGTCAGGAGCTTCAGCACGGGCATGAGCTCGGACCGCTGCATGACCGCGCCGTAGGGGCAGGCGCGGAAACACTTGCCGCAGAACGTGCATTTTTTGAAGTCGATCACGGCGTAGCCCTGTTCGTTCTTTTTGATCGCGCCGACGGGGCATGCGGCCTCGCAGGGGATCGGGAAGCGCTTGATGGCGTTGTAGAGGCAGACGTCGATGAGGCACTTGCCGCACTGCACGCAGGATTCCTGGTTGATGAACGCCTTGCCGCGCATGATGTTGATGGCGTTGTTCGGGCAGACGTGGATGCAGGTCTGCGCGAAGCAGTTGCGGCAGAGGTTCTGGACGACCTCGATCTTCGCGTTGGCGCAGCTGGAGCATCCCGACGGGGCGATCGTGAGGGGGCGTTCCGGCCGCTCGGAATCCGCCGAAACATGCTCGAGATATTCGTGCGGGAACCGGCTGTCGTCCTCCTCGTCCTGCGCGTCGAATCCGAGGAGCGCCATGATGCGGCAGCGGATCACCTCGCGGTCGTGCGCGAGGCAGCAGTGGAGCGGTTTGGAGCCGGACGGCTTCACGTAGAACGGGAGCTTGTCGATCGTGTCCGGGAGCGTGCCCTTCTGAAATTCGCAGGCGATCCGGATCATGAGCTCGCGGCGCTGGCGTTCGGGACTGTTGGAATACTCCATGTTCATGCCTCCTCCCGGTTCATGATCTCGGTGATGGCCTCGCAGACGGATTCCAGCGTGGCGTTCTGGATGAGCTTGCCGTTGATGCGGGCGAACGGGGCCTTCGCGAGGTCCAGGCACCCGCAGTCCACGGGACATTGCGACACCATCAGCTCGATGTGCGGGAGCCACTTTTCGGGCAAATGCGCTCCGATGTTCAGGATTCGGGCATTTCCCAGCATGTAGCAGGTCATGCCGCAGAAGATCTCCACTTCGATTTTCGTGTCGTCGCTCATGTGTGCAGTTCCTTTTCTCCGCGGGCCGGGCTGAAAAAATGGCGCAGGCGGTTCGTGTGTCCTGTCCGTGTGAAAGAATACCCGATACAGGAAAATACACGCTTTTTCCGTGATTTCAAACGCGGAATCCATAAAAGACTGAAGAAATGTGAAAAAAATGCGAAATAATCCACACCCCGGGAAAGAACAACGGTGAAAAACCGGATTCCGGACCGTTTTCCCATGCGTTTTCATCGCGCGCCCGTCAAGCCGGATCAATGATCATACCCATCGCGGAAAGACGCAAAAACTGTCCGGCGGTCCGGTCCGGCAGAACCGATTTTCCTATACCACAATCGCGCGCGCTAGATATGTATATCTTATTGGAGCCGCAGCAATATACGCAAAAAATTTTATCTGCGGAAAAATTGCATTTCGACTTGATTTTTTGCGATGGGGGCGCTATATTTATAGCGTCGGGCTGAGAATCCGTCTCACCCGAGGCCGAAAAAAAACAACCGCGCATTCCACCGCGCCATCCAGGCAAATCCCCATTCCCCGATCGCCGCAGGCGAGCCTGAAGTGTTCTCTCATTCAGACCGGGAATCCGGAAATTCTCCCCGTTCCGGGAAGAAGCCTCCCCCCTACCTGTCACATGAATCCCGCGGAGCATTGTCTCCGGTTTCCGGGATGATCGCCGTTTTCCTCGTGCCCCCATGCGGGCTTTCTATTAACTGTTTTATAATGAAAGAAAGGACGCCGCACATGAAAAATCGTACTGCCCGAAGCGTGTACGGGCTGCTCATGGTCTCCTCCCGCGCGGAGAAAAAGAGCCTGCACGCAAATGCCCCGGCGGTTCTCCGGAACTGCCGTTTCACGAAACGCAAATACACTGGCATTATTCTCGAATATCATCCGGTTTTCCGCGGCGTCCCGAATCCTTTCACCCCGGATCGTGAACTGCCGGATGAATATGCCGCGGAGCTGAGAGCCCTGCCGGCCGACGTGTTTCGTATCCCGGTCCGGGCGATGACGCCGCCGCTCAATCTTCCGGTTTTCGGGCCGCACAGGGAAGCCCGCGACTGGATTACGCGGCTGAAGTGAGCCGGATCCCCTCGGCCCCGGACTGTCTCGGTCACGGGCCGACGTGCTGAAAAAAGATCCCCCGATCCTGAAATCTGCTTCAAACGGTTCCGGAACCGTCCTGCCGAAGCAGGGGGGATTACACTCCGCCGTCTGCCGTTTTTGAACGGCCGCACCTCATTTTCCCGGGCGGGAGTCCTGGACGCGGCTTTTGCTCCGCGCGCTCGAACGTCCCGGGCGGAAAAGGCGGCATGAAAACCGGAACAGCCGGATATGACATTTCATGGAAAACGTCATGTCGTATCCCGGCGCATCGCAATCCGGCGGGAGAATGCCCCGCCGCACCTCATGAAACCTCGCCGCCCCCTTCGCGGCATTTTCCGTCCGCCCGGTCCCGGACGGAAAACAGCGCACGGACCGCCAAAAAGGAAAGATACCATGAAAACAATCACGACCCGGCAATGGAAACGGAGCAATGCCATCCATTTTCTGTTTCATTTCGTCTGCAATTACAAGGAATCCATCGAGAACCCCGGCGTTTTCGAGTTCGTCGCGAGCATGCGCAGCAGGAGCCAGTGGCTTACCATGATCAGGGAAATGTTTCCCGAGAAGAATATCGCCCGGATGAAGGCGGCCCGGAACTTCGAAGACCGGCTGGATTTCGAAGATTCGCGAGCGGAGATCCTCCGCACGATCTGGCAGGCGCCGTACGCCAGACCGAGACTTCGCAGAATGCTCATGAAGGTCCTCATGGAAGAGCTGGACGCACACATGGGGGAGATGTTCGAGCGGATTCCGTATTCGAACAGGCTGTATGAGCTGCAGAGGATCCTGAGGCTGAACAATTTCGAGCGGGACGCGCTGTTTGTTCAGTCGCTCGCCGCGGAGGGGATTCTTGTCCTTCCGCGTTCCCGCACGCTGTCCGGCAGATGCGAGTCGAATTGCGCGTTCATCGCGAGCTGTCTGGACTATCCGGTTGACATGGTCCGGGAGGCCATGGACGAGAACAACAGGCTCCGCCGCTACGCCTGCGTCGACCGGGATTACGATTTCAACAAACAGCTGTTCCAGTTCCTCGAAGGTTATTCGAACGAGCCGTTCACAAACGAATACTTCACGCTCTGGCGCGGCGAGGCGCTGCCGTGGGATTACTTCGAAGACCTGGCGAAAGAACACGGCGCCATGCTCAAACGGATGATTACGGGGAGATTGGCGAAGCCGGTCAATATTCTCATTTACGGCGGCGCGGGTGTCGGAAAAACATCGTTTGTGCAGTCGCTGGCGAGAGAACTGAAACGGGAGTGCTATTTCATCCGGCAGAATGTTTCCGGATCCAGCTGGCAGGTCGACAGCGCCCGCGACAGCCGGTTCGGAGCCCTTCTGTACTGCGCAAGACGCGTCCATCCGGAGGACTGCATCATCGTCGTGGACGAGGCGGACAGGATGGTCCGGGGGAACGAGACATCGGGGGACGTCCTGAACGGGAACAACATGCCGTTCGGGGACAAATGTCTGCTCAACAACGTGCTGGAAACGTACAAGGCCCCGACGGTCTGGATCACGAACTCGCCCCCCGAAGCGCTCGACCCGACGTGCCGGCGCAGGTTCGACTATTGCGTCCGGATCGAGCCGCTGTCCGACACGGGCCGCCGGACGGTCTGGCGCAACACCGTCTCCAGGCTGGGAATGGAACAGCTGATCGGGGAAGACATGCAGAAGGATCTGGCCGTCAAATATCCGCTGAGCGCGGGCGGAGTCTCCCTGGTCCTGCAGAACCTTGCCGGGCTTTCTCCTCAGCCGGAGGAAGTGGGGGAACTGCTCGAAAAACTGATGGCGTCGCATTGCAGGATGACCGGCATCCCGCAGACCCGGTGCGGCATGCTTCCGGCAAAGGATTATTCGCTGGACGGACTGAACATCAAGAGCGAATTCCCGCTCAGCAAGATCGTGAAGGCGGTCCGGAATTTCCTGACGGACAAGGGCGATCCGGACGACCGCCCCAGGATGAATCTGCTCCTTTCCGGCCCGCCCGGCACGGGCAAGACGGAATACGTCAAATACCTGAGCCGCGAACTCAAAATCGGGGTCATCGTCAAAACGGGAAGCGACCTGCTCAACATGTACGTCGGCGGCACGGAACAGAGGATCAGGAGCGCGTTCGAGGAGGCCGAGGCGCAGAAGGCGATCCTCTTCCTGGACGAGATCGACGGGATGGGGCAGAGCAGGATGCGGGCCGTGCGGAACTGGGAGGTGACCCAGGTCGAGGAACTGCTTCAGCGCATGGATATGTTCAAGGGGGTGATGATCGGCGCCACGAATTTCGGGGTCTGCCTCGACGACGCGTTTCTGCGCCGGTTCACCTACAAACTGGAGTTCGACTACCTCGACGAGACCGGAAAGAAGCTTTTCTTCGAACGGATGTTCCGCACCTCGCTTACCCCGGAAGAAGCACGCGAGCTGGCACGGATCCCCATGCTCGCACCCGGTGATTTCCGTACGGTCCGCCAGAGCCTCTACTACCTCGCAGACGAGGTGGACAACCATGACCGGATCGCCGCGCTTGCCCGCGAAAGCGAGATCAAGCTCAAAAACAAGTACGCCCCGAAGCGGAAGATCGGGTTCTGAGCGACCCGGCCCCGAGGCGTGCGTGCTTGCGCGTTCCGTCAAAAAAAGGAGACTTGTCTGAAAAAGGGGATGTTCGGAAAAAGGAGGCGGCTCAGAAAAAGGGAGCTGTTCCGGGAGGGGGACCGCCCGTTTCCCGTTCCGCCGGTTCCGGGATCATCCGCATTCCGGGGCCCGGCCGGGAAACGGGCGTGATTTCAGTCTGACAAATAACCGGGAAAAGAGCTTCGGAACGCTGTCGTTTCAGCTATTATTCCGTCGCCGTACAATTGTCGAATCCTGTAGATGTTTCTTTTCCGAAAAGGCGGCGTCATCCTTGACTTCATTCCTGAAAATCAGTATAGTATAACTCATATTTTTTGATTTTTTCTTTTCGATGCCCTGTCGTATTTCGTGTGTCAGTACGGCAGGGCATGAAAACATCCGCAGGGAAGAGCAGAGAGGCGGCAATCATGTCGTACCGGTATTCCAACGCAAAATACATGACGATCGCGGAGTGTATCGCCAGACGGCTTCGCGCGGGAGATTTCATGGATGGAGAACCATTCTACAGCCGGGACGAACTGGCGCGGGCCTACAATATCTCGCCCGGGACCGCCCGCGCCGTGCTGCGCGTGCTGGAAGACCGCGGCGTCATTGCGTGCCGGAAGGGGAAACGTCCGGTCCCGGCGGGCGTCATGGCGGATCCCGGCGCGGCTCCGGCCTGCAGGCCGGTGTTCTTCCGGGACGCTTTCATCGCGGAGACGCCGGAATACGACTACCTGGCGTACTGCGTGCGGAACATCCTGATGCGCGGGAAAAACTGCCTGCGCGAACACGATTCCGATTTGCCGGAACTCGCGGACTATATCAATTTTTCAGCCGGAGAGATCGCGGTCGTTTTTCCGTCCGTGGGCAGCACGGCCGCCGAGCCCGCCGCGCCCGGATGGCCCGAAGCTTATCCGGCATATCCGCGGATCGACCTGCTGATCGACCGGAAGGGAAGCAACGCCGTGTCCGTATTCACGCACAAAGCCGGTCCCGACTGCGCTCTGCATCTGATCCGGCAGAATACCGCCGCGATCGTCCATGTGGAGTCGGCCCATTCGGCGTTTCCATGGTTCCGGCACATTTCCGAGCCCGTCGCGTTCCGGGCTTATCTCCCGGGCTGCGAGACATTCAACGTTGTGTTCAAAGATGAACTCGAAGCTTTCCCGGTTTTTCTGACGGAATCGGTCTCCGTCATGGCGCGGGGACGCGCGCCCGTCGCGGTCCTGATCGACGATCCGTATCTCTCCGACTATCTGTCTGGCGAAATCCGGAGCGGCGCGTACCATCCGCCGTCATGGTGTTCCCTCTTCGGCACGGCGTTCAACGAACGGTCCATGGTGTTTCCGTATCTGGATCTGAGGCTGAACGAACTGGCCTCGACGATCATCCGTACGGCGTCGTCGAAGACGGAGAATCCGGCCGCGGATCTGGCCTGCGAATTCCACCTGATCCAGTTCAGGACTCCCGGGATCGGCTGAGCTTTGCCGTTACCTCGGTCCGTCAGCCGCGCTTTTTCGCGATGATGCGGTCCTTGAAGCGGAGGTCCAGGGAGCGTTCCTCCTCGTGATTCCGGACGGAGGATTCCAGTTTGGGGAGAAGCCGCCCGAAAATGTCGTCGCGGAGCTGTTCCTCGCGGACGCGGAGCGGGATCAGGATGGTGAATGCGCCGGGGTCGTTCCTGTAGAAAAGATCGCACTGGATGAAGTCCTGGGAGATGTAGATGAGCTTCGGATGCACGTCGGTGAACTCCAGACGCGTGAGGCGGAGGAAATCGAGAACGGTGCGTACGGAGGAGTCGGAGAGGACTTCGCCGCGTTTGAACGGATCGGCCTCCTGCGAGGCGCGGACGGCGGACGGCTTGCAGGAGAGCAGGGGCAGCGAGCCGGAGACGTCGTAGTAGGCGGATTTGTCGAGGATGGTCGCGGAATCGTCGATGTAGAAATTCGTGCCGAGGTTCGCGACAGGGATGCGTTCGTGCAGCTCGAAGATCAGCTGGTCGGGGAGGACGCGGCGGATGTCGGCGCGTTCGAGCTCCGGGATTTCCGCGCGGAGTTTCGCGGCCATCGCGGCGAGGTCGTATTCCTTCCTGCCGGAAAACATCGGTGTGCCGCCGGGACGGATGCGGAGGATCGAAGTGATGCGGTCCATGCGCGCCTGGCGTTCGTCCGGGTCGGCCGGGCTCCAGTAACCGGAGTTCCCGGCGAGGCGGATGCTGTTCACGACGAGACGCGGGTTGTTCGGGAAGAGCATGAGGTAGGCGATCCAGAGGAGGACGACCGCGATCACGGGGATGCAGACGGCGAGGGACAGCCCGATCCATAATTTCGCCTTTTTGGAGAGGCCCGGACGGGAAGCGGGTTTCGGATCATCAGAGACAGGAGAAGAAGGTTTCACAGGCGTCACCGGAAAACAATGGGTTCCAACGTAAGAGATTATTTTAATATAGCGCGCGGACGGAAAAATGCGAACGGAAAAAGGCGAAATCCGTTTTTTTTCCGAAAGAACGTACGATTACAATCGCGTTCTGTTTGCCGTTTCTGCGTGTCCTGACCTTCCGACAAATCCTGAAGCCGGACGGAAGAGGATGAAACCGGACGGAAGAGGATGAAACCGGACGAACCCATCTCTCGCGCACACGCGCAAGTTTCAGTTAAAACAAGTTCCTTTTAACTGAAACTTGAGGGGGGAACCGGAGCATGATCCGGTTCTGATCTGTTGATCTGTCTTTTGCGTACACATGACCGGATACGAAAGCCTTGGGAAACCATCTCCCGCGCATACGCGCAAGTTTCAGTTAAAACAAGTTCCTTTTAACTGAAACTTGAAGGGGGTACCCGGAGCATGATCCGGTTCTGATCTGTTGATCTGTCTTTTGCGTACACATGACCGGATACGAAAGCCTTGGGAAACCATCTCCCGCGCACACACACAAGTTTCAGTTAAAACAAGTTCCTTTTAACTGAAACTTGAGGGGGGGGAACCGGCATGTCCTTTTTTTTCTATACATCCCCGTACGAAAGACCGGGCTATGGAAAACGTGATTGCAACAAAACGCCGGAGGCGGCTTGAACTAAACAAAAAAAGCAGTATATTAATCTCCGAATTGTGTCCGGAGACGGACCGCCGGGAATCCGGCGGCGGGCGCAGACGCGGAATCAGGCCGAGCCGGGGAGAACGCTCCAGCATGAAACAGACACCGAAAACCGGAAAAGACAGCGGATCGCGGATCCGGCGGTGGGTGTCGTTCCACATGACGCGCCTGTTCGACCGGTGGTCGCTCAACGCGGTCTTCTTTCTGATCTTCCTGAAGCTGCTTCAGCTGTGCAAACTGCTCGGCGCGAAACCGCGCGAAAACGGCTGGCGGAAGGCCACCGGCATCTTTCTGAAGGGTGACATCTCCAAATTCATGCTCGGCATCTTCCGCGTGACTCCGTACCCGTCCGGGGCCCCGCCGCGCAGCATGGACGAGGCGAAGGGCCTGTTTCTGCAGCGATTCGCCGGATTCCTGCGGGAACACGGCGAACTGCACTGGGCGATCATGCAGAAGACGTTCCGTCTGCACCGCCGCCGCCTCACGGAGACCGATTTGCTGGAAGTGGATTTCCGGCCGGACGGCACGCTGGAAAATGCCCGGATCGTGCTCGATCCGCGGTATCCGCCCGCTCCGGCGCTGTCCGCGAAAGACATCGACACCATCCTTTCCCTCTTCGTGCGGACGCACAACCGCCTGAACGGCGGGACCGATCCGACGCGCGCCCGGAAACTCTACCGAGCCGTCAAGCGGCGCGTGCTGTACCTGAACGCGGCCAACCTCGCGAAACGCATGGAGGCGGTGCGCCTGCTCCGGCGCATGATGAACGCCTCCTGCGTGACGTTCCTGCCGCTGCCGGAGCACGGGAGCGAGGCGGAGATCCGCGCGGAACGCCTGAGAACGCCGGACGTGACGAAATACCGTCATCCGGGCTGGGGCCTGCTGAACGTCTTCGTGCGCATTCATCCCGGGCTCGGCGAGGCGGACCTTTGGATCCAGTACCACCACGTCCCGGTGGACGGGATGGCGATGCAGGAAGTGCTGACCGAACTGAAAACGGAGTGGGGTGAGGCCGGAAAAATGACGTTCCCCGCCTCGGGAAGCCTGGCATCCGAAGTCGAGATCCAGGAAACGCCGCAGAAGGGCCTGTTCCGCGCCCGGGCGTTCTTCCGGTTCGACGGCCTGCTGGAACTGCGCCGCCGGATCAACCAGAAACACGCGGCGGAGATGCGCGGCCCCGCGACGATCGCCGGCATGATCCTCTGGGGACTGGCGAAGTCGCCCCAGCTGCACGATGCGAAGATGCTTTTCCCGGTCGACGTGGAGCCGGGTCAGGCGGCGGAAGGGAAGCCGCCTCAGAGGTTCGAGCGCGAGCTGAGCCTGGTGTTCATCCGTCCGTCCGACTACATGACGCCCCTCGACAAGATGGGCGGGTTCATCCTGTTCCAGCGCGAGTTCAACCGCCGTCTGAAGAAAACGCGCTACCGCTGCAGCGAGACCTACGAGATGATCGAGCTTCTTTCGATGATCCATCCGCTTTTCTACTACTACGCGAAATACCTCATGCCGAAGGAATTCCACGACGTCGTCGGCACGTTCGGGCTCTCCGTGCTGCGCCATGCGGAAGTCTTCATCGCCCCCGTCACCGACCTGCAGATACGCGGGTTCCTGGCGTTCGGGCGCATGGACATGCCGTGCGAGGGCGGCGGGACGGCGGGCTGCGTGAGCATCTGCGGCACGCGGGAGCAGATCGAAGCGTATCTGGCCGCGCTGGAGCGGATTTCGGGCGATTATCAGAGTCTGCTGGGCAAGCAGAAACAAATAACGGAAGGTGAAAGACCATGAAACGGACACGGATATTCGGGATGATCCTGACCCTGGCGGCGGGATTGTCGGCCATGCTTCTTCTGAACGCCTGTCAGCCGGACGCCGTCGGGTCGTACCAGTCGCCCCTGACGCCGACGGAGACGATCCTCAGCCGGGCGACGACCCGTTCCCTGGCGTACGAGGGCGTCCGCCGGAATCCCGTGATCCTGATCCACGGTCTGCTCGGCGCGCGCCTGGAGGACCCCGCGACCGGAGAGGAGTTCTGGGGGACGTTTTCGCCGGTCCTGCCGGACCGCGACAACCTCAAACGCCTGTCCGTGCCGATGAGCTGGGGGACGCCCCTGCGCGAGCTTTCCAACAACACGCGGGCGTCGTTCCTGCTGGACTCCGTGTCCGTCCGCGTGGGCGCGCTGGAGTTCTCCATGGCCGCCTACGGGCCGCTGGTCGACGCGGTCCGGAACGCCGGTTATGTGCTGGAAGGCTCGAAGGAACACAGGGAAAACGGCCGCTGCCCGACGCTTTTCGTGTTTTACTACGACTGGCGGCGGAGCATCGCGGAGAACGCCGTCGAGCTCGGGAAATTCATTCGCGCCAAACAGGCGCTTCTGAGCGAGGAATACGCGGTCCGCTACGGCGCTTCGCCGGATCCCGTCCGGTTCGACCTCATGGGACACAGCATGGGCGGCCTGATCGCGCGGTACTACATGCGGTACGGGGAGCTCCCCCTGCCCGCCGATGAAAGCGCCCCGGATCCCGAGATCACCTGGGCCGGCGCGAAAAATGTCGGCAAGCTCATCCAGATCGGGACGCCGAACGCCGGGTATCTGGACACCGTGATCGAGCTGGTGAACGGCCTGCGGCTTCAGCCGGGCGCGCCGCTCTATCCCGCCGCCGTGATCGGGACGTTCCCGTCCTATTACGAGATGATGCCGTTTCCGCAGTTCGCCGCCGTCAGGAAAGCCATTCCGGGCAAAACCGACGAGGAATCCATTGCCCGCGGCGAGGCGGTCAACCTGTACGACCTGAACACCTGGATCAAGTACAAATGGGGGCTTGCGAACCCGGACTTCGACGCCGATCTGCAGTGGCTTCTGCCGGACGTGAAGACGGCGGCGGAACGGCGGTACGTTGCGCTGGAACACCTTCAGAAATGCCTGGCGTCGGCGAAGCGGATCGCCTCCATGCTGTCCACGCCCGATCCGAAGGATTCCGACGTCTTCCAGATGATCTTCATCGGGGACTCTGTGCCGACGTCCTCGCTCGCGCTGGCGGACGACAAAGGCGGCCTGCGCATCGTGCGGTACGATTCCGGCGACGGCAAGGTGTCCGCCGTGAGCGCGCGCGCCGACCTGCGGAACCCGGACCGGGCGGGCGCCTGGGGCCCCAGGATGGAGTCGCCGGTGCGCTGGAAGGGCGTCATCCACGTGAGCGGCGCGCACATGGGCATCACGCTCGCGCCCGATTTCCTGCACAATATGAGGTTCTATCTGGTGCAGTTCCCCGGCGCGGGCGAGGAATGAAACCGGACGGCGTGTTACAATCCCCGAACGGAGAGACTGCCGCACGGCGCGGTCAGAAGCGTTTGCTCTGACGGAAGAAGCACATCTCGTGGCAGCGCGGACAGCGGACGAAGTGTTCGCGTTCGTCCTGCGCGATGAACGTGAGGTTGCATTTTCCGCAGAGGTAGCGGCGGCCCTTCACGACGGAGTCGCTGGTGTTCTTGCGTTTGCGCAGTTCGTCGCAGACCCACAGCAGCGCGATCACGAAAAACCACGTGGCGAAGTACCAGACGAAAATACGGTCGAGCGGGATCGGGATCATCGGACGGACGCCTCCTTCCGCAGTGCGGCGGCGGACCAGACGACCCGGCAGAACCCGCCGTCGGTCTTCAGGCCGGCGGGACAGTCGGACGAGTTCAGAAGCGTGTCGAGCCAGGCGCGCGCCGCCAGGTCAAGCTCGGCGATGCCGCAGGAATCCTCCAGCACCGCTTCGTAGGGCAGGTCGCGCAGAACGGGCGCTTTCACGAGGAAGACGGACTGTTTCGAGGGACGCTGCCGCTGCAGGGTGCGTTCCTCGGACGTGCCGAGCCGGAACGCCGGAAACACGACGCCGGAGGCGGAGTCCGCCGCCCAGTAGGGATATGCGGGCGCCGCCGCGGCCGGGAGATTCTCCGGATCGGTGTCCGGGACGTCCGGGAGAAGCGGACGGACCGCCGCCGCCAGGGAGATTTGAGGCGTCCGCGGCACGGCGGAATACTTCGCGGGGAGCGGGAGTTCGAACGGCGCATCCGGGCCGGATTCCTCCCGGTTCGCGAGGAAAAACGAGAATCCGACTGCCTCAGGCGGATGCAGGAACGAGACCGGATCGTATGTGTCGACCATGTTCAGGAAAAGCGGATCGCCGTCCGTAACGCGGGACGAAACGTACTGCGTGGTGCGGTCGGCGCGCGTCACGGTGTCTCCCGCCGGGTCCGGCTTCAGCGGCGTGAAGACCGTGAACAGGGCGAGGTGGATCAGGAGAACCGCCGCCCCCGCGGCCAGAAGCATGGGCCAGCGCAGGCGTTCCCCCGGCGGCGAACTGTCGACGGGAAGCATGGAGATGTGTCCGGTGGGCGCGTCCGTCATGATTCAGGCTCGGTGAAACTGGCCGTCCTGCCGCGCGGCGGACCGGCGGACATGAAGAGCGCGTTGACGTTCAGCTCCTCGGCGACGGACAGGACTTCGGCGACGGCGGTGAGCGGCGCGCGGACGTCGCAGCGGATGATGACGCGTTCCTTGTCCGGCTGGAACCCGCGCGCGTTGAGGGACTCGGAAAGCTGGCGTTTGAGTTCGTCCGCGCCGGAGACCGCGGCATCGTTGAAGTAGATGCGGCTGTCCTTGTCGATGGTCACGACGTAGTTGCGCGAAGTGTAGAGCAGGCGGCCGCCGGTCCTGGGGAGTTCGACCTCGACGCCGCGGAGCGGGACGAAGTTCGAGCTGAGCATGAAGAAGACCAGCAGGATGAAAAAGACGCAGAAATACAGGACCAGACTCGGCAGGCCGCTGAAAATCTTGAGCTTGGTCTTTACCTGGATCGGGGCTTCATTCGGCATGGTCGTCGCCGTTCTCTTTTTTGTGGTGGCGGAAGAAGTACATGATCTCGGCGGAGGCTTTCTCCATGTCCGTGCAGAAATCCTGCACGCGGGAGACCAGGTAGTTGTAGGCGATGTGGCACGGGATGGCCACGGAAAGCCCGGCCGCCGTGCAGAGGAGCGCCTTGTAGACGCCCTTGGAGAGCTCGGGCAGGGTGGTCACCGCGGCGTCCGGGTTGGCCGTGATGGTCTGGAAGGAATCCACGAGGCCGAGCACGGTCCCGAGCAGGCCGAGCAGGGGCGTCACGTAGGCGAGCGTGGCGAGGATGTTCAGGCGTGATTCCAGGCGCGGCACCTCGATCAGCGTCTGCGTGGCGATCGCCTCGCGGATGTCGTCGTCCTCCTTGTACGCGCGGATGGCACTGGACAGGACGCGCGGGACCGGACCGGGCGAATTGTCGCACAGCGTGATGGCTTCGATCATCCCCTCGCGCCGGAGCACGTTGGTGAGGCCGGTGACGATCTCGTTGACGTCCATCTGGGCGCGGTAGAACTCGAACCATTTCCAGATGAAGATGAACGCGGCGATCAGGGCGCACAGGGCGATAAGCGCGATCACGGGACCGCCCTGCTGAAGCATGGACAGATATTTCATGATTTGGTTGACTCCGGACTGGTGGTTGTATTGGAGGAGGCCGGGAGCGCCGGCTGATACTGTTTCTTACGGAGGGCGCGGATCCGCTGACGGACGGACGCCTGGTCGGCCGTCCCGGTCTCGCCAAGCCAGCGGAGCGCGGCGGCGGCGGTTTCCACGTTGGAGACGGACGGATCCTTATGCGCGAGGGTTTCGAGAGCGTCGACCGCGCGGAAGATCCAGAACGCCTCGACGGGCCTGGACGCGGCGTCCTGCGCGGGGACCAGGTAGATCATCTGCGCGAAGAGACCGAACGCCTCCTTTTCGTCGCCCGCCTTCCAGAGGGACTGGCCGGCTTTGTAGACGGCCATGGCGCGGTATTCCGGGCGAAGGTTCTTGAGTTTCAGGATTTCCTGATATTTTTCGGCGGCCAGACGGCACGCGTCGGCGGACGGGAAGACGACTTCCGGGTCGGCTGACTTCGTCTTGTCGGCATTTTTCGTGTCGGAGGCCGGTTTGGTCTTGTCGCCGGGTTTTGCGGCGTCGGCGGGTTTGGCCGTTCCGGCGGCCTGTGCGGCGGCGGAAGGCTTTGTCCCGGTCTGCGTTGCGGGAGCCTGCTTCGGCGCCGTCTGAGAGGCCGCGGAGGCCGTTTCCTTCGGTTTCGATTCGGTCGCCGAACCCGTCGCCAGCGCATAGATGCAGTCGGCCGCCGAACCGAGCGCGGCCTGTTCCAGGCGCGACCCCGGGACTGCTTTTGCGGCGGCCTCGTATTCCGCACGAGCCTCCGAAAAATCGTTGAAGGCGCGGGCGATGTCGCCGCGAAGATAATGGACGTCCCCCATCAGGGCGGGGTCCGCGGAAAGCCCGTCGACGGATTTCAGGGCGGCGAGCGCGGACGTGAGGTCGTCGCGCTGATAGGCGATCAGGGCTTTTTCGTAGGTGGCCCGGGCGCGGATCTTCGGGTATTTCTCCTGGTTCAGGAGCTGGTCGATCGTGCTTTCCGCGTGCTGGACGGACCCGGTGCCGCGGTAGTGTTCCGCGAGGCGCAGCAGGGCCGCGCCCGCGTATTCGGAATCGGGATCGTCCTCGATGAAGCGCCAGGATTCGCGTTCCGCCCCGACCTCGTCGCCGGACGCGTACAGCGCGTGGATCAGCCAGTAGCGGCCCGGTTCGGCGACCGGGAGCGAACTGTAGTTCTGGCGGAGCCTGCGGAAGCTTTCGAGCGCCTTGGCGGATTCGCCGAGGCGGATCAGGAGACGTCCGGCGGCATAGAGGGCCGCGCCGCGGCGTTCCAGCGTTTCATCCGTCTTCGGAGCGATCCGTTCGTATTCCAGATAGCTCTGCGCGGCGGCCGGGAAATCTCCGATTCTGTCCTGCGCGACGGCGGAAAGATAGACGGCTTCCGGGGCGGGGTGTTCCGGGTCCGCCTTGCGGAGCGCGCCGGCGGTGTCCAGCAGGTCGGCGAAGAGCCCGGCCTCCAGCGAACAGCGCATGGCGTTCAGCATGGCCTCGGAACGGTATTCCGCGGAGGATTCGCCGATGGCGCGGTATTGTTTCGCGGCTTCGGCGGGTTTCCCCTCGCGCCACGTGATGTCCGCCAGGTCCATCGCCCGGGCCGGCTTCTTCGCGGGATCCGTATCGAACGCCGCGACGAACTTACGGGCCGACGGATACGCCTTTTCCGCCAGCATCATGTCGAAGAGTTTGCGGTAGACGGTGTCGCGTTCGGCGGCGGGGACGGCAGTGTCGGAAATGCACGTGAGGCAGATGTCCAGCGCGTCGTCCGGGCGGCCCGCCTGGAACAGGACCGACGCGATCTGAAGTTTGAAATCGGGAGACAGTTTGGTGTCTTTGAAGAGCGACAGCATGCGCGACGCCAGGTCGGCGGCGGTTTTCCGGTCCTTCAGGCGCTGGAACGCCCCGATCAGGCGCGTCATGGCGTCGAACGCGTCCTCGCGGACGGCGGCGAAGGAATAGGCCAGGTGGAACGCCTCGGCGGCGCGCACGTAGTCCTCGCGCTTGGCGAATTCCTCGCCGACACGGCAGGCCGCCAGGAAAAAGAAATTGTCCTTGCGCGGGGCGGAGACGGATTTGACCTCGCCCCAGTCGTCCGCGATGAGATCTTCGCCCTTCTCCGAAAGTTTCAGGTAGAACGAGAGCAGTTTGAGTGCGTCGACGTCGCGTTTGGTCTCGGCGACGGGCAGGGAGTTGAGTACGGCGTAGGCGTCCTCGTACCTGCCGAGCGCGGCCAGCGCCAGCGCCTGACGTTCCGCGGCCCTGCGTCCGAACGACGTCTTGTTGCCCGCGATCTCGCCGTAGTATTTCGCGGCGGCGTCATAGTCGCCCTTCAGCTCGGCGACGAACGCCGCGCAGGAGAGCGCGCGGAGATAGCTCGGATCGAGTTTTTTGAGTTCGGGGATCAGTTTCCGAAGGATCCTGTCCGCGTCGTCGGCGCGGCGCTGAAGCAGATAAATCTCCGCCTGCCAGAGGCTGACGGAGTTCGCGGTCAGCTGCGGAAACGCGGCGCGGTATTCGTCCAGGAGCTTGTTCGCGGAGTCGGCGAGGTTCGCGAGGATCAGCGCGTCAAGCTCGCGGGCGTACGCGTCCTCACGGGCCTTCGCGTCGCCGTTCTGTTCCGCTTTCGCGCGGTAATGACGGTAGAAGCTCGCCGCCGTGCCGTATTCGCCGTCGGCGCGAGCCCGGTCGCCGGATTCCTTGTCCGGATACGAGGGCTTCTCCTGTTCCGCCGGGACCGCGACCGAGGAAGACGCCGCGGTTTCCTGCGCGGAGACCGCTGTGGCGGCGGACTGTTCCTTCTGTCCGGCCTTTGCCGGCGCACTGTCCTGCGCGTCCGCCCGGATCATGCCGGAACACAGCAGGAGCGAACCGGCGGCCGTGCAGACAAAAAGCGTCCTTCCGGCGCGGAAGCCGGAAGGAGATCCCGCCGGATCCGAAGTCCGGCGGCCGTGTGGGAAACGGTTACGCATTGCCCTCGCCGGAGGCGGGTGTTTCCGCCTGTGCGGCGGCGTCTTCGGCGGCGACGCCGGCCTTCTGGGCGGCGAGGACGTCCTTGATCTTCTGGTAGATCTTGTCGGCGAGTTCGGGCTTCTCGGTGAGGAGCGCCTTCACGGCGTCGCGTCCCTGCGCGAGCTGTTCGCTGCCGAAGGAGAACCAGGAGCCGCGCTTCTCGATGATGCCCATGTCGAGGGCGACGTCGATGATGGAGCCGATGCGGGAGATGCCTTCGTTCCAGTTGATGTCGAACTCGGCGACGCGGAACGGCGCGGCGAGCTTGTTCTTCACGACTTTGACCTTCGTGCGGGCGCCGACGGACTCGCCGTTGGCGTTCTTGATCGCCTGGATGCGGCGGATGTCGAGGCGGATGGAGCAGTAGAACTTCATGGCGTTGCCGCCGGTGGTCGTCTCCGGGTTGCCGAACATCACGCCGATCTTCTCGCGGATCTGGTTGGTGAAGATGCAGCAGGTGCGGCTGCGGCTGATGGCGGGCGTGAGCTTGCGGAGCGCCTGGGACATCAGGCGCGCCTGGAGGCCCATGAAGGAGTCGCCGATGTTGCCTTCGAGTTCGCTCTTCGGCACGAGGGCGGCGACGGAGTCGATGACCAGCACGTCGACGGCGTTGCTGCGCACGAGCATCTCAGCGATGTTCAGGGCGTCTTCGCCGCAGTCTGGCTGCGAGATCAGCAGGTTGTCGATGTTCACGCCGATGCGCTTCGCGTAGGCCGGGTCGACGGCGTGTTCGGCGTCGATGAACGCCGCGGTGCCGCCCGCCTTCTGCGCGTTCGCGATCACGTGCATGCACAGCGTGGTCTTGCCGGAGGATTCGGGGCCGAAGATCTCGATGATGCGGCCGCGCGGCAGGCCCATGATGCCGAGCGCGATGTCGAGCGAGAGCGCGCCGGTGCTGATGACCGGGACGTCGACGGTGTGGTTGTCGCCGAGGCGCATGATGGAGCCCTTGCCGAACTCCTTCTCGATCTGCGCGAGCGTCACGTTCAGGTTCTTATCGCGGTCGGACGCGGCGGATGCCGCCGCTGCGGTCTTTTTGGATTCTTTTTCCGCCATGGCTGGTGGATTCCTTTCCGTGTAAAATGTTAAATGTCAAGATCCTTCACGCCCGCGGCGTGGCGTTCGATGTATTCGCGGCGCGGGTCGACGGCATCGCCCATGAGGAGCGTGAAGATGCGTTCGGCCTCGACCGCGTCCTCCATCGTGACGCGGATCATTTTTCTGCGTGCGGGGTCCATGGTCGTTTCCCAGAGCTGTTCCGGGTTCATTTCGCCGAGACCTTTGTAGCGCTGGAGCGCGAGCCCTTCGCGTCCCTGCAGCTTGATCGTCTCGAAGAGCTGTTCCATGGAGTTGACCGTCTTGAACTCGTTCTGCGCGGCGGACGCGGCGGTCTCGGCGGACTTGGAATCGTCCGCGGACGCGCCGGTGCGGATGCGATAGAGCGGCTCGGTGCCGTAGAAGATGTTCTTCGGGTCGCCGCCGGACGCGACGATCTCGCGGCCGAGCTCCTCGCATTCCTTGGACTCGTAGAGGCGCACGACGTCGATGGCGGGGTGCAGCCCGAGCGGCGTGCCTTCGGGGAGGTCTTCCGGGATCTCGCGCGGCGGGAGACGTTTCTCCGCCTCGGCGATGACCTGGGCTTCCTCTTCCGGCGTGTACACGAACGTCTCGGTCACGGAGCCGTCGTTCTCGTGCACGATCACCAGATCGAACGGGAAAGCGCCGTCGCGGGCGAGCGTGAAGTATTTCTGCGGATCGACGCCGTGGCGGTGGAGGCCCTGCGTGACGGCGCGCGCCCTGGTTACGTACGAGAAGATGCGCATGATGTCGTCCTGCGTGAGGGCGTTCCCCGCCATGTCGGAGACCTGCACGTCGCCGCAGCCGAGCTCGACCAGGTAGCGGTCAAGCTGCTCGTCGCTGTCGATGTAGCGCTCCTGTTTGCGCTTCGTGACCTTGTAGAGCGGGGGCTTGGCGAGGTAGATGTGCCCGGTCTCGATGAGCGGACGGAGCTGGCGGAAGAAGAACGTGAGGAGCAGCGTGGCGATGTGCGAGCCGTCGACGTCGGCATCTGTCATGAGCACGATCTTGTTGTAGCGGAGCTTTTCGAGGTGGCATTCGTCGTTGCCGACGCCGCATCCGATGGCGGCGATCAGCGACTGGATCTCCTTGTTCTCGAAGATGCGGTCCGTGCGCGCCTTTTCCACGTTCAGGAGCTTGCCTCGGATCGGGATGATCGCCTGGTACTTGCTGTCGCGGCCGCCCTTGGCGGAACCGCCTGCGGACTGACCTTCGACGATGAAGAGTTCGCAGATCTCCGGGTCGTTGGATTCGCAGTCGGCGAGCTTGCCGGGGAGGGAGAACCCTTCAAGGGCGCCCTTGCGCTGGACTTCCTCGCGGGCGCGGCGCGCGGCTTCGCGGGCGCGGGACGCCACGATCGCCTTCTCGACGATCTGGCGGGCGACGTCCGGGTTTTCCTCGAGGAAGGTGGAGAG